>DFQC01000005.1 GCA_002377585.1 Anaerolineales bacterium UBA3499
ATCCACCAACGAAGCATATACATCGCCTTCCTTCATCTCATCACCAAATCGTCGCTGGCGTATGAAAAGCCCGTCAACATCTCCCTTCCAGATCACGATACCAGCATTGTATACCGTACAAAGTGGCCCATCCGACTCGAAATCGCCTTCCATCATGCGCATTGATTTCATGATATTCCATATGCCGCGCTCGGCATCACTCACATTATCCTTACCATTCTTGTACCAACCAGTACCGCCACCAAACTCAAGCGTGATCTGACAGACTCCTGCATCCTCGATAGCCTCCTTAGCAGTACCAGCACCAAAAGTACCTGGCGGAAAATAACCTGCCTGATCCAACCCAAAAGCTAAAACAATTTTTCTACGCCTTAATTCAAGCTCAGTCGGATTATCAGGATCTTTCTCCGCACCAAATAGCACATAACGCTCATAGGCAGTCCGAGCTCCTGCATGAAAATCAATCATCACATCAGCTCGTTTGATCACCTCTTCAAAATATTTGTTGGCTATCTGCTCCGGCACACTTCCAGTCGCAGATCCCGGGAACAATCGACTGATATCTGTGCTACCTATGCGAATCCCACGTTCACCTAGTTCAAACCCCACTCGGTTCATTACCGGCACTGCGATAACGGTGCCTCTGAACTTCTTTGGGTCCAACTTCCCAATCATGTTCAAGATAGCTACTGACCCAATGATCTCACCACCATGGATCGCCCCCTGCAACAATAACGTTGGTCCTGGCTCAGCTCCAGCGAATATATGTACAGGTACGTCAGGACCTAATCCGGACCTAGATTTAGCAACCTCTAAGTATCCAAAAGCATGTTCGCCCGGCTTAGCCTCTATATTACCTACTTTCATTGTTCGGTCTCCTTTCTTTTAGTTTTTCTTCACCACAAATCAATATTATCAATATGAAAAACTGTACAATACATAATAACAACTAACTATTAAATTAGTTACTTCTTATTCACTTGGCTTGGTACCGAGATGTTTTTCAAACCAACCAGAAATTCTGCGCAAGCGTTCAATGCGATTGCCGGGACGACCTCCACGTGACAAACCATGATTCTCGCCCTCAAATATTACCATCTCGACTTCACGACCCATCCAACGTAACACCGCAAACAACTGCTCCGCCTGCTCAAGTGGACAACGATGGTCTTCATCACTATGAACAATTAGAAGCGGTGTATGCATATCCTCTGCATAAGCAACTGGAGATTGTTTCCATACTTGTTCTAGATTACTCCAAGGGTCCTCTCCCGTTTCATTGCGAGTACCTTCAGGACCATTATCAGCAGTGCCTACTTTATTCACATGATTCACAATTGAACGTTGTGCCACAGCAGCTGCGAACCGATCAGTATGGCCAACAATCCAGTTGGTCATAAAGCCACCACAACTGCCGCCTGTTACTCCCATGCGCTTTTCATCCACATAACCACGGGAGATCAATTCATCAACCCCTGCCATCGTCTGCTCGTAATTCCTATCGCCCTGTTCTCCTTCACTAGCCACCGTCCAAGCTTGACCATAACCAGCCGTAGTACCGATTTCGTTGAAATACGCAACCAAATAACCAGCATTGGCTAAACTTTGAAACTCATGATTGAAATCCCAGGAAAACATAGAACAATGTACATATAACACAAGCGGGTATTTGCGTGTTTCATCAAATCCAGGAGGCTTCATCAGCCAAGCATGTACTTTTTCTCCTTGCCCAGCATCAAACCAATACATCTCTGGAGTAGCCAACCAATGATCTCGTAACCATGGGTTTAGATCGGTCAAACAACTACTATTACCTTGTTCCCAAATATATATGTCACCAGGACTAGATGGATCTGCTAAACCATAAGCCACATTACCACCTACAGCAGGACTGTATTCAAAAACCACTTGCTCGCCCTTGATCAACAACTCTTTCTTACCTTTAACATCAATGCGATATAAATTTGTCGCAGCTTGTTCTGTCAAAAGAAAATAAATCCAAGAATCTCCACTAGCCCACTTGACCGTCACATTGGTCAAGCTTGGCCGCTGATCAGCAACCCCATAGTTACCAACCTCTTGATCCAATCCGGGCGCAAGTTCGTGTGCTGTTTGTTTCTCAACATCGGCTAAATATGGAGTCATGAAAATCCTACGATTCGTAGGAGCAGGATGTGTATGTCCTGCAAAAGCAATATATTTATCGTCTTCGCCCCAAACTGGACTATGACATTTACCAATCCAATCTGGCAAAAGCCTGAAAGGTGCCCCGCCAGGATGGTCACAAATGAATATCTGACCTTGACCAAGCTCTGTATTTTGCTCACGGGCAACACCAATAAACGCTAAACGCTCCCCTTTATTACTCCATTTTGGCTCCGAATAATCACACTCACTATGAGTAATTTGACGAAGTGCACCAGAATTCAACTCCAAGACCCAGATCTGCAAAAAACGATCATGTACCCAACCTACACCATCTTGCTTGTAACGTAAACGTCGTACAACCTTAATCTCTGGTTTGGGTACACCATTTCGTGGACCTCTATCATCTGGATTAGCTACAGGAGTCCAACGCACCCCAACAAGCCTATCCCCACCAGCTGACCAATCCAAGCTTGACATAGGTTCTCCATCAACCGCAAAAATCTCTTCTTCTTCAGTTTCAGTAGAATATATATGCACTGCACTGCCTACCACGTCAGTTTCCACAGAGCGCCAAGAGTATGCTAAACGATTACCATCCTTGCTCCATGCTATTGCTGAAGCCACACCAACCTCAGGTGTAAGGCACTTACCCTCCGAACTATTAACACTCCTGAGATATACACGCGAGATATATCCATTAGAATCTGCATGTGGCTGTTTTACTGTGTAGGCTACTGTTTGCCCATTTGGACTAAGGGTTATTTCATCTGCCCAAGAAAACTTGAGTAGATCCTCTGCAATCAACCCACGTTGTACACTACCGTATTTGCTATTCGCAATATCCATAATCTAATACCAATAACGCCTCAATCAATCCTCAGGATAATCCCAACTGTGTGCATGGGGCTGAATTAACTCAATAGTAAAACCGACTCCGTCATCTGGATAAACAAACGCTTCATATCCATCGTTAGCATCAAAAATCTTGTCTTGATAGATAGGTATATTGTTTTCGTTTAGATATCTAATGTCATCCTCTATCGTATTCGTCTGTAAGGCAAGATGTTCCAACTCTTGTCCACGCTCTTGAAGAAATTTGTTGACACGAGATTCAGGGTTCCAGTTCTGCACAATGTGCAACCAACATTCGTTTCCCAACAAAACTCGTGCATCAAGCTGCATACCTTGCCCTTGATCATCACGAAAATCACGAGCAGGCAATCCAAACAGATCCTTGAATCTTTCACATGCTGACTTTAAATCATCAACCCCAACGCCTATGTGATGAAGTCGAAGCAAACCCATTGTATCGCTTATAGCTTCTTGACCTACATCCTCAGGATAAGTCCAACTTGTAGCATGAGGTTGAATCAATTCAATAGTAAAACCAATCCCATCGTCAGGATATACAAAAGCCTCATACCCATCATTGGCATCGAAAATCTTATCTTGAAAAATGGGCACTCCCATATCACGAATGCGTTGCACATCTGACTCTATGTCATCAGTTTCCAAAGCTATATGCTCAAGCCCTTCACCAACATTTTCCACGAATTGATATACTCTTGAGTTAGGGTCCCAATTATGCACAATATGAATCCAACAATCATTTCCAAGTAAAATCCGAGAATCGTGCTGCATACCTTTACCCTGATCGTCACGGAAATCACGGGCCTTTAAACCATATACTTTTTCGAATTTGTTAAGAGTGCCTTGAAAATCTTTTACCGCAATGCCAATATGCTGAACACGAACAATTGTCATACTACTAATCTCCTATTAATTACTATACGAATTTACAAGTACAATTTATATATTACGCATATGTTGTCTGACTGAACTGCAGAGACACACTAATTCTACCACCAACAACAATTTGTCTCCGTAATCTAATGATCTAGAGTAAATGGTCTGCTGTAATGCTTTATAGAGTGGGGTAACCTGCAATGAAAAAAGCCCGCCTTCAGCGGGCTTTATTTCCCTTCGTTATTCTACAGGTACATTCATTGCGTCCCAATCGGATTTACTACAAAACTTCGTCACATTACGACCATCAGGAAGTTTTCCACGAAACGCATAGCGAGTTCTTTCTGAACCATTCTTTGTAGTAGAAGTATAACTAGTCTTCGTTATCTGATCATCTTGAAGCGTGACCTTCTGGCGGTTCTTTACATCATAAAACTCTACTGACATTATACTGGCCTCCTTACCCGAAGTTTGGGATGACGGCACCGGGCCTGCCATCACTTGTTCATAAATGAATTACTTTACCCGAGGCCCTGCTCGAGACGGACTAATAAACTAATCGGTAAAACTATGATGTTATTACCGTATAACAGGTATTAGCACTATTGAGATTATACACTAAATGTTACTCAGTATGTATACTGAATACAAACAAAGAACAGGCTATATAATATAAGCAATAAAGCAAACATTCATAATGTTTTGTCATATCAGCTGTACAAAATAGTAACCACAAATCAATCTAAGATGTGATGACTAGCATTACTACAAACAATAGTAGTCACAATATTCGTAGACGCTCACTAGAGCAAAAAATTAAATATGAAACGCTACTACTAGATGGGGCCACTGGAACCGAGCTTGAACGACGCGGAGTAGACATTAGTCTGCCACTATGGTCTGCACGAGCAATCTTAGATGCTCCAGAGGTACTGATGCAAATTCACCTCGATTATCTGCTAGCTGGAGCAGATATAATCACTACCAATACATTTCGAACACATCGTCACAACCTAGCGTTATCTGGAATAGGCGGCCAAGCCAAATCAATGACTCAGCAAGCAGTCGCAATAGCTCAAAAAGCAGTCAGACTTTCCAACAACACTTCTGCTTTTGTAGCAGGTTCCATAGCTCCTTTAGGAGATAGTTATAAACCTTCTAATACGCTTTCAGAAAACATTTTAGAAGAAGAGCACGGCTTGATGTCGAATATTCTTGTATCTAGTGGTGTGGATTTGATACTAGTTGAAACTATGAATACAATTGTAGAGGCAGAAATTGCCACAAGAGCCGCAATTTCCACAGGATGTCCAACCTTCATAAGTTTAGTATGTGACCGTGACGGATCACTATTGTCAGGTGAGAGTCTATCTGCTGCTACAACATTACTACTGCCATTAGAACCACATGCAATACTCCTTAACTGTACTTCAGCCACTGATGTGTTAAGCACACTACAAAAGCTGCGACAATACACATGTCTACCTATAGGTGTATATGCTAATGTAGGATACTTAAATGAGGACAAAAACTGGATACAGACTAAAGCTGTTGAGCCAGATTATTATGCTAAATGCGCACTAAGATGGAATGAGGCAGGTGCTACCCTAATTGGCGGATGTTGTGGTACCCGGCCAGACCACATTGCCACTCTTAGAAATGTGTTCCCTTGTAAAAATTAATATACGAACCTAGATTCACGATCACTTTAATAGCAACAGGAAATTAATTTACCACAAAATGTCAAACACAAATAATCCCACCTACGATGTGATAATTGTCGGTGGCGGAGCTATGGGATGCTCAATAGCCTACAATCTAATTAATTTTGACAACAATCTTGACATTGCGATTATAGAGAAAGATCCAACCTACGCAAAAGCCTCGACATTGCTGTCCGAAGGCAACATTAGAATCCAATTTAATGTTAAAGAGAACATTGAAATGTCTTTGTTTGGAATACAATTCCTCAGCAATTTTTCAGAAGAAATGGCCGTGCTTAATGACAAGCCTGAAGTAAACTTTCGACAGCAAGGTAACCTTTTTGTTGTAGACGAACAAAATTATGAGGAAGCTAAGTGTGGATTTACGCTTCAAAAAGAACTAGGGTGTCAAGTGGAATGGCTTAATCCCGACCAAATACACCATTATTATCCATATTACAATTTATCTAACTGTCTGGCTGCAACTTATGGCAGCTACGATGGCACCATAACACCGGGTGCCGTACTGACTGGCTATAAAAACAAGGCTATTTCGTTAGGCGTAAATTTGATCACTGATAATGTGTCCAGAATAATTACGGAAACTAATAATATTCATGGTGTAGAATTGGTTGCAGGACACCACCTAAGCTCTAAAATTGTTGTCAATGCAGCGGGGGCATGGGCTCCAATAATAGCTAGTACAGCCGATGTTAATTTGCCAATTGTACCAGTGAAACGCCAGGTCACAGTTATAGATTCTGGTCTCAGACCTACAAATTTGCTTCCTGCCATATTTTTCTCTTCCGGCTTATATTGTTTCCATGAAGGTCAGGGTGTATTCACATGTGCTCGTTCCCGACCAAACGATCTTATAACATATGATGACTTCAGTTGGGATAGTAAAGTATTCTACAATTCGCTCTGGAGTGAGCTGCTTGAAGTCATACCTAAATTTGACAGATTGAAAGTTAAAAGTGGATGGGCCGGACTTTATGCAGAAAACACTTTTGATGGTAATGCAATTCTAGGTGAGTGGCCCAACCTCAAAGGTTTTTTTCTTGCAAATGGATTTTCTGGACATGGGCTCCAGCAATGCCATGCCGTAGGACGATACATTGCCGAATTGATATTGCACAAAAGTCCTGAAATAGATCTCTCCATTTTCTCTCCAGAACGAATAATCAAAAACGAGCCAGTATACGAAGGTAGAAGCAAAATCATATGATAGTTCGTCAATTGTGATGTCCAGACACATTAAATCGTATTATCCTTTTTTGACACATGGTACACTTTTCATACCTTTCAGTAAGATAGGATCAGGAGAAAACAATGCCCACCAAAATAACAATGCCGAAATTGGGTGAAAGCGTAGTGGAAGGTACAATCAACAAGTGGTTAGTACAAGAAGGTGACAAAGTAGATCAATATGATCCTATTCTTGAAATCACTACTGACAAAGTGGACGCAGAGATACCGTGTAGCACAAACGGAACAATACTCAAGCTACTTGTTTCTGAGGGCGACACAGTAAAGGTAGGTAGCCTTTTAGGTTGGATAGGAGAACCGAATGAGGCTATTGACATTCAACCAACTGATAATTTACAAACATCACACTTAACAGAAACTGTAGATAGTCCATCAAGTACGAAGTCAATATCACAGGAAACTTACATATCTCCAGTAGTCAAAAAAATCATTTCGGAAAACAATCTTGATATCACTCAGATAAAGGGTACTGGACAAGATGGCAGAATCACAAAAAAAGATGTGCAAACATTTATGCGTACGAAAAACCACTCGGCAGCGATTGGGCATTCATCTGTCAAACTCAGTATGACCCCAATGCGAAAAACAATTGCCCAACATATGATACAAAGCAAGCACACTTCAGCCCATGTCACCACTGTCTTTGAAGTTGATATGACCAACGTTATTGCCCATCGAAAAACGAATCAAACATCTTATGCAGACAATGATATCAAATTGACATATACCGCTTACTTTCTTTACGCATGTGCCTTAGCTCTGTCTTCACACAAAACATTAAACAGCACGCTTGTAGATGACATGATTTTAATAAAGGATGATATCAATATAGGTTTTGCGGTTTCATTGGGAGAGGGTGGCCTAATAGTACCGGTCATTAGAGAAACTGACAAAAAAACTCTGAGTAAACTAGCACATGAACTCAACGATCTAACTACACGTGCACGAGCACATACCCTGCGCCCCGATGAAGTACAGCATGGTACATTCACAATAACAAATCACGGAGTGTTTGGTTCTGTAGTAGCAACTGCAATAATAAACCAGCCTCAATGTGCCATCTTGGGAATAGGTGCAATACAAAAACGAGTAGTAGTAATTGAGGATATAATGGAAATCCGTCCTATGGTGTACATATCGCTCACCTTCGACCATCGCATAATAGACGGAGAATACGCTGACGAATTTCTAAAGAAAGTTAAAACTGAATTGGAGCAATGGACATAGCATGAATTACGACATAATAGTGATTGGCGCCGGACCTGGCGGATACGTATGCGCCATTAGAGCTAGTCAGTTGGGACAAAAAGTTGCCATTATTGATAAGGAGTGGTTAGGTGGAGTATGTTTAAACATTGGTTGCATACCCAGTAAAACACTACTTAAGAACGCAGAGATTGTGAACATTATTCGTAACCGTAGCAAAGAATTTGGGTTTGCTTTTGAAAAATTAGATATTGACTACAGCATTGCTGTACGTAGATCTAGAAAAGTGTCGAAAAGATTAACCAAAGGGATCTCGCATCTAATGAAGAAAAACAACATAGATGTTCATATGGGCAAGGCCCATATCAAATCAGCGAATGAAATAGAAATCATACAAGCAAATGGAAAAACCAAAACACTCAACGCCAAAAACATTGTGGTGGCCAGCGGAGCACGACCAAAACACCCCAAACAATTCAAAGTGGATAACAGAAACATTATCACTTACAAAGACGCCATACTGCAAGAACAACATCCTAAATCAGTAATCATTGTTGGAGGTGGAGCAATCGGCGTAGAATTTGCTACCATATGGAATTCGTATGGCAGCCAAGTCACAATTGTCGAAATGATGAAGAACATATTGCCAATGGAGGATGTTGAAATTAGTACTGAACTAACAAGATCTCTAACCAAAGCTGGCATACGTGTACTTAAAGATACCAAAGTAGAACACATCAATGTGGACGGACCAAACATCAATCTTGAGGTATCAAACAATAATGATCATAGCTCAATAAGTGCCGATCAAGTATTAGTTGCCATTGGATTTACTCCTAACACCCGAGGTTTGGGTCTAGAAACCATAGGCGTCGAGATGGATTCGCGAGGCTTTGTTAAGATTGATGACAGAATGTCTACCAATATAGACAACGTGTATGCTATTGGAGATGTGACCGGCAAACTTCTACTTGCTCACGTGGCATCTGCACAGGGTATTGTAGTCGCAGAAACAATTGCAGGACATCCAACCGTAACACTTGACTACAAAATGTTACCCAGAGCTACCTACTGTCATCCAGAGGTCGCATCCTTTGGTTACACTGAACTTGAAGCTCAAGAATCTGGCTATGATACAAAAGTATCTAAGTTCAAATTCAGTGCAAATGGCAAAGCGCTTGGCATGGGCGACCATAATGGTTGGATAAAGATAGTAGGTGATAACAAAGACAATACCATTTTAGGAGTACACCTCATTGGACCTCAAGTGACTGAGTTGCTGCCTGAACTATCTTTAGCATATAATATGAAACTAACTGCTGAGGATATAGCAAGAAATGTTCACGCACATCCAACTCTTTCAGAAGCAATAATGGAAACCGCTCAAGGTTTGATTGACGAAATAATCCACGCATAAAGAGAAATTTTTACATAAGTATAACAATATACCCATACAATTAAATCGTATATTTATAACACTAATATAATCGCTACTAATTTATTATATGAACCGTTTAACTGCCCCAAGCCAACAATCTAAATTATCCAAAAAGCTAGTTCCAACATCGTTGATTTTATTGGGGATTGTACTAGTTGTGCTAATGCCATTAGCAATCTGGGTAGCATATGGACCAATGACTAACCAAACCAGTACTAAAGCAATTGGCAGTAGTAATAACATTGTTTTTCCTCTAATGTCCGCAGGATTAATGACAACGTTTTCTATTGCTGTGTTGAATAGATACCTGTCTAGCAAAAAGATGTACTTTTTTTTCTGGGGCACTGGACTACTGATGTTTAGTATGGTTAGCCTATCAGAAATATACCTGTCTATACAATGGAATCGTTGGGCATTCTTTAGTTGGTATTTTTTTGGAGCAGTGCTGAACGCAGCCTGGATTGGACAAGGAACAATCTACTTACTATTTTCAAGAAAGTGGGTACGATTTACCGTCCCTGTACTTTTGTTTGGTAGTTTAGCTGCTCTAATTATAATGCTCCAAACTATGCCAATGCTAGATGTCTCAAAATTTTCTAATAATATTGCAATAAGTGAACAATACAGAGATATTATGCCGACTCCATCTAAGGGTGGCGTCATACGACTCCTGACACCAATCTTTAATATATATGGAGCCATAGCTCTAATTGGTGGGGCGGTCTGGTCAGCATATCTATTCTGGCGTAAAAAAGTGCTACCCAATCGCGTAATTGGGAACATTCTTATTGCTATAGGAGCAACTATCGTAAGTGCAGCCAGCATTCTTACAAGAATGGGGTATGGCAACTGGTGGTATCTAGGTGAATTGCTATCAGCAACCTTGTTATTTGCAGGATTCATTCTAGCATCTCGAAAAACATATATACAGTTTGCACACCGAGAAGTAAAACTTGTATCAAACACATCTAATAACTACATAAATGAATAAATTGCAAATTCTGCGTATCGGATTGTTTCAAATGGCTGCTGGAGGTTTATCAGTTGTCTTTCTCGGTATTATTAACCGAGTAATGCGAGTAGAGCTAGGGATTGATTTGGCAGTAGTTAGTTTAATTGTAGGCGGAGGACATTATATGGGGGCTTTGGTGGCCATACCATTTGGTCATTTTTCTGACACACACCGTATAGCAGGTTACCGACGAACCATTTATATATTCTTGGGAACAATTGTAACTACTACTGTCCTGATTTTAGCTCCTCATATGGCAGTCTGGTTATCTTCTGACACTACTGTTTTACGTATCATAATTACTTTCATGTTCTTCCTATTAGAAGGTGTTTCCACATTCCTAGCAGGCACAGCCTATCTAGCTCTTATAACCGATATCACAAAACCCAAAGACCGAGGATCAGCAGCAGGATTAGTGTGGACACTATTAATGGTTGGAATAATTATTACTGGCATAACCGCTGCATCCTACATGGAAAATTACTCATTTAACCGCATCATAATTCTCTGTTCAAGTGCATCTATCATAACAATATTACTATCACTCGTAGCCCTATGGAACCAAGAGAATCGAAGTAACGAGAAGATATCAAAACCTGAAAGCCTACAAAATGCATTCAAGATGCTGATAAGCTTTAAAACAACGCGTAAATTTGCTTTATTCTTACTAATAGGTCTGTTCTCATTTTTTATGCAGGATGTTATCTTAGAACCATTTGGTGGAGAAGTATTTAATTTATCAACGTCTCAAACTACCAGATTTAATTCTTTCCTGGGCATAGGTTTAGTAAGTTCTATGCTGCTCGGAGGGACGTATCTTATTCCACGCATTGGTAAAACTAAAGTCACAAGTATAGGTGGCTATATAATAGCTGTCTCTTTTGCAGGATTAGCTATAAGTGGTTTCTCAAGAAACGGACAAGCACTTAATATACTAATATTTTTCCTGGGATTAGGCGCAGGACTTTTCACTGTGGGAAGTATTGCACTGATGTTCGATTTGACCGCGGATCGACATGTAGGGCTTTACATTGGAGCCTGGACTCTGGTGCAGGCATTAGCTAAAGGACCTGCAGCAATAATGTCAGGTGTATTTCATAAAATGTTCACATCCTTAGGATTAGCACCTGGTGAAGCTTATGGATCTGTATTTACTCTTGAAGCAATAGGATTGTTAGTAGCTATATACTTACTACGTAAAGTAAATGTTCAAACATTTCAAGAAGAAATAAAGCTAGAATTGGGTGGTGAATCAATCTGATTAGACTAATTTCCTAACAGGAAAATTGAATTATTTTGTAACTCTATCCACCTATATATGACATCTCTACACGCGATATTTGTTGTGTTTGCTCGCTACGCAACTCAGAATAGCGATCATCTCTATTCCTCCATAATGACGCTACTGTATCAACTATTTTCTCGTCGGGCGTATCACCTCTTAATAAGGCACGCACGTCATATCCTGATGAAGCAAACAAACATGTGAACAATTCTCCTCTAGCTGACAATCGCAACCTACTACAATCACCACAAAATGGCTGTGAAACCGAGGATATCAACCCAATCTCACCACTCCCATCTGTATATTGCCAACGACTAGCCACTTCACCTAGATAGTTAGGAGCTATAGGTTCAATTGGTAGTTGTGATCCAATAATCTCCACAATTTCTGATGATGGAACTACTTCATCTAACTTCCATCCATTGCTATCTCCAACATCCATATATTCTATGAAACGAAGAATATGTCCACTATCTCTAAAATATTTTGCCATTGGAACAATACTTTCAAGATTAACACTGCGCATTACAACCATATTGATCTTTATAGGAGTCAATCCGGCGGATGCAGCATTATCAATACCGTTTATCACTTCATCAACAGAAAAATCTACGTCATTAAGTGATGAAAATGTATCATTATTTAGAGAATCGAGACTAATGGTGATACGTTGCAAACCAGCAGTCTTAAGTGCTAAACACTTGTCTTCTGTTAGAAGTGCTCCATTTGTAGTAAGCGTCAAATCCAAATCCGGAATAAGAGCCAACATTTTTATCAAATGATCAATATCTTTTCGTAATAATGGTTCGCCACCAGTAATACGCACTTTAGTAATTCCTAGATTAACGAGCAATCTAACGAAACGAACAATTTCCTCATACGATAACATTTCACTTCTGGCTAGATAATTGTAATCCGAACCAAAAACCTCTTTAGGCATACAATAGACGCATCGAAAGTTACAGCGGTCTGTAACTGAGATGCGCAAATCTTTTAATGGGCGAGAAAATGTGTCTAAAGTCATAGTGTTGTAATCCGCTCAATACAAATGATACCACCCATCTAAATTTCGGTAGTGATTAGTATAATTACCATAATATGACAATACATATGAAATCGTTTCAAGCACTAGAGATGCCACTAGTATTAGAACAACTAGCTGAGCATTGCCAATTCTCTGCAGGCAGAGAATTGGCAATGAATCTGCTCCCTACTAATAATCTTGATGTAGCCCAACACCTGCAAACTGAAACTGCTGAAGCCAGAATATTCTTGAACAATCATCAGAATGTTAGTGTAGAAAATGCATTTGATGTGCGAAAAGAGATTGCTAAATCTAGATTATCTGCAACATTACAACCTATAGAACTTGTGCGTATTAGAAGCACACTGTCCTCATCGCGAGAACTAAAAAAATCTATATTGGGAGCCACCAACAAAAGTAAGATTCTATCTAAACAAGCTAAAATGATCGTTGATTTGCCAGAATTAGAAGATGATATCGATTGCTGCCTTAATGATCAAGCAGAAGTACTTAGTACAGCTTCAAAAGTATTGGCGGATTTGCGTGACCAAATCAAAAATACAAACAATGAGCTGCTACAAAAGCTTGAGCATATAACTAATAGCCCTAACAATACAAAATTTTTACAAGAATCGATAGTAACACAACGATCGGACCGCTATGTCATATTATTAAAATCCAACTTTAAGGGTCGTATACCTGGAATCATACATGGAGAGTCTACCTCGGGGTCCACACTATTTGTAGAACCCATTATCACAGTAGAACTAAACAATCAATTGCAACAATTACGAATTTCCGAACAGAAAGAGATTATTCGTATCTTACGTAAGCTGTCTGAAAAAGTTGCTAAGTATGGGTACAAAATTGAGAAGAATATCGAATCAATAGCTAACATCGATTTAGCTTTTGCTCGCGCACTATATGCTGAAGCAATTACTGCCACGCAACCAACATTGCTTACTTGGACCGAAATAAAAGAGCGAGTTTCAGACAATAATAGTCATGGTTGCCCCATTAAGTTAATAGGAGCTAGACATCCATTGTTGTCGAAAAATGATGTGGTTGCCATTGATTTTGTACTAGACAACCGTACTAATGTGATAGTGATTACAGGTCCAAATACCGGAGGTAAAACGGTTTGTCTGAAGACAATTGGGTTACTATCTTTGATGGCAGCAAGTGGTCTACATATCCCAGTAGAACCAGGATCAGAACTTCCTATATTCAACGGAGTCTTTGCAGACATAGGAGATGAGCAATCTATCAAACAGAGTCTGTCCACATTTTCTTCTCACATAAACAATATTAAGGATGTGTTAGAAAATATCGACTATCGATCATTAGTACTCCTTGACGAAATAGGAGCTGGTACAGACCCTGACGAAGGATCAGCACTGGCACAAGCTTTGTTAGAATATGTTATAAAAATTAAATCCACAGCTATAGTTACCACCCATTATCAACGTCTGAAGCTTTTCTCACACAATACTAATGGGGTCCAAAATGCCAGCGTGGACTTCAATCCTAAAACACTGGAACCGTCTTATAAACTAACAATAGGACTGCCTGGAAGATCTAACGCACTCACAATTGCTAAGAATCTAAAGATACCAGAACAAATAATTGATCGTGCTAGACAATTATTAAATCATTTAGACAAAAAAGCGGATTCGCTACTTGCTGACATATATGAATATCGTGAAACAGCAATTAAAGTTCACAAACAACACCTGAAGACAACACAACAATTGGAAACACAAAAATCAGAGTTACAAATGCGGCTAGATAATATAGATCAAGAGAGACGCACCATTCTATTAGATGGACGCAAGCAAGTAGAAAAAGAATTGCTGAGTATACGTAAAGAAATCAAGAAAATACGTGTGAATTTAAAAAACCCCAAATTGCCTAATCAAGATTTGAAAGACTTGGAAAAAAGTATTAAAGACTTGGAAGACAAACCTATAATGTCACCAAAGAACAGTAACCCTTATTACGATAGCACACCACCAAAAGATATACGTATAGGAGATTATGTATATATTACGAGGTTACGAACCAACGGAGTAGTTGTTAGATTGCAAAATGGCGAAGCCGAAGTGCAAATAGGACGTCTACGTCTAAAATCACTGATAGATGAGTTGCAACTAAAGAAAAACACTGATGATGACCGCAATACCAAAACCAAAATAGTTGATAAGTCAATCGAATCTCCCGGAATGGAATTGCACTTAAGGGGACAACGTATAGAGGATGGACTAGAGAATTTAGATGATTATCTGACTGATGCAATCATAGCAGAATTACCATGGGTGCGCATCATACACGGCAAAGGAACAGGAAAACTGCGAGAAGCAGTACGAAAGACACTCAAAGCACACCCTGAAGTAAAATCGTTTCGCAGAGGAGAACAAGGAGAAGGCGGTGATGGCGTTACAGTCGCTATACTAGACTAAAAGATTGACTAGAAGGAACATGGAACAGTTACACCTTACGAAACAAGCTACTTATGGCAAACTTCTTTCCAACCGCAAATTGTCGAGAATCTTAGATACTGAGTAACTTCGGTTAAGTACGTAGAAATGTATACCTGACACTCCCGAGTCCCATAAACCTTGTACTTGACGAGTGGCATACTCTACACCCATTGCTCTAGCACCATCATTGTCATTTTCGTACTTTGCCAATTGCATTTCTAAATCTAGGGGAATACGTGCACCACACAACCTAGTAAATTTACGAATCTGATTAGAGCTTAACACTGGCAGCACTCCCGGTATAATAGGAACATTGATACCAATAGCTCTTGCTTTATCTACAAAACGGAAAAAATCATCATTATCGTAAAATAACTGTGTTATTAGAAAATCAGCTCCATTTTCAACCTTCAATTTTGCATAATGAATGTCATGATCAAAACTCACTGCTTCAGGATGACCCTCAGGATAACAAGCAGCCCCAATACCAAAAGAATATATCCTATTTATATGACTTATCAAATCTGATGCGTGTTCGAATCCACTATCGGCAGTCAAGTTTATTTGCTGATTATTAGGCAAATCTCCTCGTAGAGCAATAATATTTTCAATAGTAGAATCTTCCAACCGCTCTAAAATCCCATCCAATTCTTTCACAGTATGTCCTACACAAGTTAGGTGAGCCATTACTTCCACGTCATACTGTATTTGTGCTTTAGTCGTAAGCTCTTCGCTAAACTTCCTAGTTGAACCCCCAGCACCATACGTAACTGAAATAAAATCGGGTGAATAAGATTGTAGAGACTCTATTTTATTGAGTACCGCATTAATGCCTGTAGCTTCTCTCGGAGGGAAAAATTCGAATGAGATTGTACGGGTCTTGGTAAGAATATCTTGTATTTTCAAACTAAAACCCTGATCCTATTGTGGTAAACCATATTTATTGGTCAATATAGTAACAATATCTGATTATAACCCCAATGAATAGCACTCACAAACAATACAAAAGCCTACTTTGTCAAAAATCTTTCGCGCAACAAATATATAGCACGATTAAAAAACCGCACCCTAGCAAGTAACATAATACACATTACAGCAGCGAACATCAACGGTTGGCGTATATCTGATTTTACTGCCCAAATATAGTGAGCTACAGCTAGTACGCCTGTCAAGTACACAAGTCTATGTAACATCTTCCAGTACTTTCCTAATCGACGGATCCAACCATGAGTGGAGGTAACAGCTAACGGCACCAATGTGAAATATGCTAAAAGACCTAATATAACATACGGCTTCTTGAATACAGATGAACGAAGAAGTTCGATATCAAATCCATAATCCAAACCAACAAATACCAAAAGATGTAAGCTTGCATACATGAAAGCATATAATCCTAAACTACGCCGAAACTGAAGAAGACTGTGTAATCCGAACCATTTCCTAATTGGAGTAATTGACAGAACAAGGACCAAAAATATTAAGGCTGGTTTTCCTGTACGAATCGTGATGTCTTGAATTGGATTAACACTTAGATTGTCATAACCCAGGTCATAAAAAAGCATAACCAATGGCAATAAAGCACATATATGTAAAATTATTCGAATATATTTACTCATAAAACCAATAATACTATCCATGAAACCGCCTAATGCACCACATTAAACCATCTGAAATATTTAGTATAACTATCTTAACCAAATCCTAAAAATTATATTGCAAGTCCATATTGGAATAAAGAGAATCAACTTGTTCTGCATAGCCATTAAATAACATTGTGTCTCTACGTCCCATTTCACCTATACGTCTCTCTGTATCCTGTGACCAACGTGGATGATGCACGTTTGGATTAACATTTGCATAGAATCCATATTCATTGGGAGCAGCTTTCATCCACAATGATACAGGTTGTTGGTCAACTAAATCTATGCGAACAATGCTCTTGATGCTTTTAAAGCCGTATTTCCAAGGTACGACTAACCTCAAAGGAGCACCATTTTGAGGCAGCAGTGTACGACCATATATACCTGTGGCTAATATCGTCAAGTCATGAGCAGCTTCGTCAAGACGAAGTCCTTCAACGTACGGCCATGAGTACCAGCGATCATTCTGCCCTGGAAACTGTACAGGGTCATACAAGGTTTCGAATCGAACATAACGCGCATTCATTGTAGGTTCGACCTCATCCAGCAATCTCCTTAATGGAAACCCCATCCAGGGCACAATCATGGACCAGCCTTCCACACAGCGCAGTCTATATACCCGTTCCTCTTGGTCAAACTTGGTTAACAGATTTTCCACCTGGTACCGACCTGGGTTTTTGACCAACCCACCTACATCTATCTCCCATGGCGATATTTTTAAATCCTGTGCCATCACAGCAACCCGCTCTTTATTGACTGAAAATTCATAGAAATTATTGTAATTAGTAATCGATGTATAGCTTGTCCAACTTTCACCCAACTCATCTACACCAATACTTGTATTATCTACATCTAAGCTCACATCAGTAGAGTCGCTTTGCTTGGCACAAGCAGTAATCACTGATGCTCCTAACGCCATTTTGCTAGCTCTCGACATAAACTTGCGTCTCGATACATATATATGCTCAGGCGTAATCTCCGAAGAACGAATAATACTCATAATTAATTTCACCCAAATATCTATCTCAATTTAATCTAATTATAGAACACCAAATATATCTAAAGTGATGCAATAGTGATGCCTAAAATAGTACAATACTTACATGACTTCACCCAATGTATCAATCCTGATGCCAGTACGTAACGCAGCTAATACCCTACAAGAAACGTTAGAAAGTATTCAATCTCAAACCTTGGCAGATTTTGAGTTGATCGCCGTAAATGATGGGTCAGATGATGATACAAGTAAAATTTTGCATGCCTACTCTACAAATGACAAACGGATTAAAGCAGTGGACATAGTGAATGGTGGCATAATCAAAGCTCTAAATCATGGTCTAGCACTTTGCCAAAGCAATTTTGTTGCTCGAATGGATGCAGATGATCTGCTACATCCTAAAAGATTGGAAATGCAACTGAAACACCTACAGGATAATCCAAGACTTAGTATCACAAGCTGCCTAGCCAAGCCATTCCCTCACAATTCTTATAACAAAGGCTTTCATCGTTATGTTGATTGGCTTAATTCATTAACAACCAGCTCGGAAATATATCGCGACATTTTTGTAGAGAGCCCTGTCCCACATCCATCAGTCATGCTTAGAAAGAAAGAGTTACAAAGTCTTGGAGGATACAAAGATAATGGATGGGCGGAAGACTATGACCTCTGGCTACGATATTTTATTGCGGGTAAACAAATCAGTAAAATACCTCAAGTTCTACTTTACTGGCGAGATCATCCGAACCGCACAAGTCGAACAGACTCTCGATATTCAGTTGAAAATTTTCTAAAAGCTAAAGTGTATTATTTACTGCGTGGACCACTATTAAACCGAGAGACTATAATTATTTGGGGTGCTGGACAAATGGGAAAACGAATATCAAAACACCTTATACGTAGTGAGGTGCCGGTAAGTGTTTTTCTCGATATTAATCCTAAAAAAATTGGTCAAAAACTACGTGGGCGACCAATTTGCTCAGCAAACCGATTACCGAACTTGTGGAAACAGTCTACCCGACCTATCGTACTAGTATCCGTGGGGTCGCATGGTGCCCGGAACCTGATACGAAATCAAATGCAGGAGTGGGGTTTTAATGAAACTGAGGATTATTGGTGCGTAGCCTAAACAATGTAGTTATGCAGCATATCAATAAATCAGTCCTGTAACCCAAGGCTATAAACATCCTTTCTCAACCAACCGCTCTTTTTTGCAACCTCTTTTGAAGCTTCCGAAAGCGTCTTTCCGGACATAGTAGCAATTTCCAACGATTGCAATACTTGAGCATTGCTCCATTTAGCAACAATCTCCTTTGGACAGCCACCTACAACTAAAGTAATTTCACCCCTGACCAAACCATTAAAATGCTGCTGGGCAGATCTGACATCGCCACGAAACATTTCCTCATGCATCTTAGTTAATTCGCGCCCCACAGCTATAGGCCGATTTCCTAACTCTATTTCAATATCGCTAAGCGACTCTTGAAGCCTGTGTGGCGCCTCAAAAAAAACCAAGGTGCGTTCTTCTGTAGAGTTATCAGATAACATACGCTTCCGCTCAGATGACTTCCGCGGTAGAAATCCTAGATAAACAAAAGCATCTGTTGGCAATCCTGATACCGATAGTGCAGCTAGCAATGCCGAAGGCCCTGGTATAGGACGGACCTCATAACCAGCTTCTAAGGCAGCTACAATCAGTTGATATCCTGGATCTGAAATTGTTGGCATACCGCTATCAGAAATTAGTGCAACATCACCACGAGACAATGCTGACAGGATGCTGTCAATCTTTTTTAGTTTGTTGTGTTCAAAATAGCTGGTTAGAGCGGTATTAATATTAAAATAGGATAGTAATTTTTTTGAACGCCGCGTATCTTCAGCAGCCACAAGACCAACTTCGCCCAAAATACGTATTGCGCGAGGACTCAGATCTTCAAGGTTACCAATCGGCGTCGCTACAATGTAGAGTATACCCATAATTACTGCGTATTAACATTACTGACTCCAGACAAAATTGACCAGTATTAAGTTGCGATCACAATCATCAAATGTACTCACTGGATAACTCTCTGAAACTGGATTCCCAAATACATCCAACAACTGTACCGTGTACAGCATATCAGTTGCAACCGGGGCACTGGCTAATGTAACCTCATAACCAGCTGGTCCAAATTCAGTCTTGGTGCCGATAAGAGCATCTTTGGAGAACCCATCTGGTCCCTCGACATGAACAATCAAATCCTCCGCCGCATTACCCTGAACATCAAAGACAGTACCAGCCACACCTAACCAATCACACCCAAGTTCAGGGTAAGCAAACTGACTTGTGTGCCCTATACTACCTTCCTGTAATACATAGTTATAAACTGTAACAGGTTCTACAACTGAGGTTGCAGTCGGAGCAATAGTAGGTTCAGGTTGAATTACAATTGCGGTAGGAGGAACATTGGTATTAGTTGGCACCAATGTGGGTATAGAAGTAGATGTAGGAACTGGTGTTTCTGTCGCCAAGATGGCACGTACAGGCACCCGTGGCGGTGGAAATGGATTGATAAATGATTGTGGATCGACAAATATATATAGATAAATCCCACCAACCATCATTGTTGCATAAATCAGCGCAGAGGTTAGTACATCTAAGATAGGGCGTCTACGTTTACGCATAAACCAACTCCTGTCTTCTATACAATATCACTGTATAAATTTCTCTATTACGGCTTGCGACCTCAAATCAGCAAGCCAACGATCAAGTGTTGTTCTTCTTACTACTATAGCGGTATTGGGTGTCAGCTCCCGTTCCAAGTTACGATCTATGGTCTGAATTATATGGAAACCAATCTCAGTCTCCACAATATCCCCCAACTGTCCTGGGTCCAAACTAAATGCTTCCGCTTCCAAAGCTAACATCGTAAGTAGTCCTCTTGGAAACCATCCTAAATCTCCACCATTCATGCTTGTACTACGATCAAGCGAGTGTAAAGATGCTATGGTTGCAAAATCCGCGCCAGAAATGATTTTACTACGTAAATCCTCCGCTTGTTCCCTAGTAGCCACCACTATATGACGCGCATTTACCTGTTCAGCATGAGTTCCTACATCATTCAGCACTAACTCTCGCACTTTTGTAGCAAACAATTGCTCCTCCAGATAAGCCTGGAATTCGACCTCAGTGTAAATGTTCTCATCTAACCACTGCTCAAATCCAGTCTGACCACCACGCGCGGATACACTATCTGCATAAGCTTCCTCTAACTGCCGATTTGTTACTGTTATACCCTGTTCATGTGCAGTTTGAATAATCAACTCAGACATTATCAACTGCTCTAGTACATCAATAGAATATGTATCAATTTTTGCAGTTGATAGTTCCGATTTTTGTAGAGCAGTTTCATAACGCAGTACCTCACGCTCATATCGATCTTCAAAAATGGGGACTGTATTTACTGTAGCAACAATGAGTTCATCATCGGCTACCACTGTATTAGTTACTTGCGGCTCAATATGCTGCTCTTCACCACTGTTGTCTGCTACTGGATCATCGCTGCCCCCATTAGTTATAAACTGACAGGAACTGAGTAGACAACAAGCAATAATGCTAGCAAATATAAGGTAGAAGTTTTTCAAATAAATGTACACATATATATTGAATTAAGCGGACAACATTATAGCAAATCCTGTTGGTTTTTTTTATTTTGATTGATTGCAAATTCCATGAAGGAAGTTGGGGGTCTTTGTAACAAATTTCTCAACACATGCGAGCTGCCCCAAAAACCATATAAATCGTAATATGAAAACATCTTCATTAGAGATTCGAGCGAATAAGCACTCAAACCAACATCGTTTGCTTGAGTCTTCCATTCATCTAAACTTATTTGTTGCACATATATAGAGCGGTTTATAGCTTCACTTAATATTGTAGCCTGCTCTTGATAGCTCAATACATCTGGACCACACAGCTCATATATTGCGCCAATATGATCTCGTTCGCAAAGTACAAGTGCAGCCGCATCAGCAACATCTTTCAAATCAACTGGGCTACCCTTAGATTCAGGTGAGTACGGTACGCGTATTATCCCCTGTTGCATAATGTTTCGCCATTCAGCTAGAATGTTCTGCATATATGCTGCAGGTTGCAGTATTGTATATGGTATACCAGAAGTAAAGAGGGCCTCTTCCACACGCATCTTTTGCCAGTGATGAGGCATTGCCTGAACCTGAGGATGTAAAACAGAATGAAACACAAATTGACTCAGATCAGAATTTTTAGCAGCTGATATCATTGCCAATCCAATACTAAGCTCATCGGGATGCATATTAGGACATATATGATATACAGCTCTGATACCCTCAAACAAATTACTAAGCATAGACTCTACAGTCATATCTCCTACAACAATATCAATGTCATAAAGTGAAGACATTAATTCGCGCTGTGTTTCATTTCGAACTAATGTCCTAACATTCTGTCCATTAGCTAATAAAGCTCGAACGACCGCCTGACCCGTTTTACCTGCAGCACCGGTCACTAAAATCATAAAATCTAAAACTCCTCCTGCACTTTAGCAAACGCATGATCCAAAATTACAAGAGCCTCTTCTACGTGCTCATTAGTAGCAGTAAGAGGAGGTGAAATACGCAGTACATTACTGTAAAGACCCCCTTTACCTATTAACAATCCGTACATTCGGGTATGTTCAAAAATCTTGGCCACAGCATCTGGTGCCGGCTCTTTAGTTTTACGATCTTTCACTAGTTCTATCCCTTGCATCAAACCTTTCCCACGCACATCTCCTATAAGAGGATACTTTTCCCAAAGTCGATCTAATCCTGATTGTAGACGTGAGCCCACATCCTTAACGTGGTTTGGATTAGCCTCTGTTTCCATAACCTCTATAGTTCCTAGAGAGGCAGCACATGACACAGGATTACCACCAAATGTGCTAATAGTCATTCCTTTGCCAACTAGCTCGGCTGCAATCTCAAGAGTTGTAATTGTATTACCCATGGGCATCCCACCAGCTATGCCCTTTGCCATAGTCATTATGTCTGGTTCCACACCCCAATGTTCAATACCAAACCAATGTTGTCCGGTACGTCCAAATCCAGTCTGCACCTCATCACATATAAATAAACCACCATAGTGTTTAACTATTTCTGACGCTATTTTAAAATACTCCTTAGGAGGAGTTATAAACCCACCGACACCTTGTATTGGTTCCACCATAAAACCTGCTATACGCCCCGAAGTGGTCGTCTTTATTAAATCTTCTATATCTTCCGCACATGCAACTCCACACTCGGGATAGGTCATCTTTAATGGGCATCGGTAGCAGTATGGACTTATAGCATGGTTTATTCCAGGTATCTGGCTGGGTCCTACCCGCCACTCAGATTGCCCTATAAGTCCCATAGCCAAAGCAGATCTTCCACTATATCCATGTCGCAATGCAATTATTTCCTGCTCACCAGTATAGGCTTTCGCTAACATAATGGCGGTTTCATTAGCTTCCGTCCCTGAATTGGTAAAAAATGAGGTTTGTAATTCTCCAGGTGCAATAGATGCGATTTTCTCTGCCAAAGTTACATGATTTTCATGCGGATAAAGTGTAGAAGTGTGAACTAGCTTTCTAATTTGCTCACGCATTTTTTCAACAACCAATGGATGATTGTGACCGACACTGTTGGTAAGAATACCTGCAAAAAAATCAAGGTACTTATTGCCTTCTACGTCCCAAACATATAATCCATCACCATAATCCAATGGTAAAGGATCAGTATAATAGAGTAAGTGGTTAGGCCACAAATATTCTTCCTGTTTTGCAAGAATCTCGTTTTTTTTCATTGTAATCCTCCACGCACCACAATTATGTTGGAAAACCGACGAAATATATCTACTTTTGAAAGCATTATCGAGTATTCAACATGACCATCTACATCCTAACAGTTGCCTCATCAGGAAGCTACTATACCATCATACATATCAGGACGTCGATCTCGATAGAATTGCCATGTATTACGTACATCCTGAATTAGATCCAAGTTCAATTCACGTACCACTAATTCATCAGCATCTTCACTCGCAACATCTCCCACAAATTGACCTTTGGGATCACAAAAATACGATTGACCATAATAATTATTTGTACCAAACTCAGCCTCTATACCTACCCTATTTATTGTGCCAACAAAATATCCATTAGCTATAGCATGTGAGGTCTGTTCTATCTTCCACAAATGTTGTGAGAGTCCACGTGATGTAGCTGAGGGAATAAAAACTATCTCTGCTCCATTCAATCCCAACAGACGTGCTCCTTCGGGAAAATGTCGATCGTAGCAAATATAAACTCCTATTCTTCCGACTGAAGTTTCGAAAACTGGATAACCTGTATTGCCAGGACGAAAATAAAATTTTTCCCAAAATCCTGCCAAATGCGGCAAATGAGTCTTGCGATATTTACCTAAAAAGGTGCCATCAGAGTCAATTACTACACCAGTATTGTAATATATACCGGCATCATCCTTCTCATACAGTGGAACGATCAGCACTATTTTATGCTTGGCTGCAATCTCCTGCATTAAAATTGTAGTAGGACCATCAGGCACCGGCTCTGACCACGAATAATGAACTGCATCCTGCACCTGACAAAAATATGGACTATAAAAAAGTTCTTGGAAACACATTACTTCAGCACCTTGCAAAGCTGCTTGTTCCACATAGTTCACATGTTTATCAATCATTGTTTGTTTATCGCCAGTATAAGCACACTGCAACAGGGCACTTCGCACGATCCTAGTCATATAATGTCTCCATATCTTGTTAATACATTGTTGTAAGGTT
Organism: Anaerolineales bacterium UBA3499; assembly: GCA_002377585.1. GTDB lineage: Bacteria > Chloroflexota > Anaerolineae > Anaerolineales > UBA11657 > UBA11657. Next base: position 24,787 of record DFQC01000005.1, read on the forward strand.
GATAACCATTGAGCAAGAGTTTAGTACATATTGATAGCAATTACCAAAAAGAGGGTGCAATGTTATTACACATTGCACCCTCATACTCTCTAATAAATTGTCCTATATGTCAGCAATTAATACATTTGCTATTAGGATTCTGTTGACGGTTTAAATATCAGAAAGATGGCGTTCATGAAAATACCCATTACTGCAGCTGTAGCAATAGCGGGAAGACCATTAGGAAATACACCTTGCAAGAACGAAATTGGTAAAAAGCCGCCTTCAAAACCAATGTTACCTCCAATACCAACTACCATAATCACGGCACCCACTGCTAGATTGCGAGGCACAAACATGTTGACTTTGTGTTCTTGCATCAAAGCAATTCCTTGCATACCAACCACACCGAACAAGTATATTGCCAATCCGCCGGTCACTGCTATCGGCACTGATTGTACTAAACCTGATAGCTTTCCTATAAACCCTAGCAATACTGCTATGACGCCGGCTGAAATCAATGCTGGTCCTGAGTAGTTCCGTGTAATTGCCATGAGTGAATTATTCTCACCGTAGTTTGTACCAGCTGTAGCACCAGTTAAACCCTTCAAGAAATCGTCAATTCCATCGAGTATAAGATTGAAACCAACATACTCAGCCAAATTTGATTTCTCTCTGCCTGCCTCTTCTGCAGTGCGGTCAACATAAAGTCCTATCTGATATAGATGAGCCGTAGATTCAGGTATGGTTGCAATAGCCATAATTGCGATACTGAAAATTGCAGTACTTACCATAGCACCACTAAAAACCGGAAAAGTGAAGTGTGGAATTTGGAACCATGCTGCGGCACCGACCGCACCCATATTAAGGGAACCTGGATCGATAACAGAAGATATCAGACAACCACCAACTGCTCCAAGAAGCACTGGCAACATTCCTATAAATCCCTTGCCTTGCAGATATACTGAGAACAACACAGTAACCAACAAAGTAGACAATGCTACTCCCCAGTTAGCCCCAGCCATATCAAGAGCAGCAAATGCCAGACCGAAGCCTATAATGGCTGCAACTGAGCCTGTAACCACCGGGGGCAAAACTTGGTCAAGTTTCGCTTTACCTACAGACCTAATAATCATACCTATGATTATGTTCAGGACTCCAGTTACAACGATACCTGCCTGCATTGTGCTGATGACATTATCAGGTACGGGCACACCAAACTCAGGAAGACCACCCGTCATTTGGGTAACAATTGCTAGATATGCAGCTATGTAACTGAAACTTGATCCATAAAACAAAGGTATAAAAGTACCTAGCCTCCACTTAGACAGTGTCAGCGCAACAACTGTACCGACACCAGAAACCACTAAAACAGTACCTACATGGAATCCTGTAAGCGCTGCGACAAAAATTGTCGCAGGAAACATAGTCAACACGTGCTGGAAACCAAGCAAAACTAACTCGCCAAACGGAGGAACATCGTTTGGAAGATATGTCTTGACAGAATTTGTCATGATTTGTCTCCTTATTAGATTAAAAACACTATGAACTGGCCATTAATTAGAAAACTTATTAATAACTATTAAGTAAACACCACTGCCAAGCAAAAGTTGCGGAGCCCGTAATCTTACTCAATACTTAGTCGATGATATTTCGAGGGATCAAACCTTACAATGTTCGCTAGAAAAGTAGGTTGCTAGTATACAAGCTCACCACTTTCTGCAATTATACGACCATGATTAATCACATATTTAGGTGCACGATGAAATCTTAGAGATTCGATTGTAGTAGGAACATCCAGCACAACCAATGAAGCTGCAGAACCCACTTCTAGTTTGTGTGTCGCCAAACCCATAGCTTTGGCAGCGCTGGAAGTAATCATGTCATACAAACAATCCATATCCTCTTTCGTAGTCATCCACAACAAATGAGATGCTAAAAATGCCACTTCTAACATATTGTTCTGACCATATGGATAATATGCATCGCTAATATCATCTTGCCCCAGACACACTAACACTTCTTTTTCAAGCAGATCCTTAACACGAACATGCAAAGGGCCAGTATGTGGATCAGTTACTATACCAATACTATTGTCTTTTAAGAGTCTAACCAAATCACTATGGTAACTATCTGGATAAAGTGCCATAGCTCTAGCATGATGTGCTAAAACACGACCTTCCCAACCAACCTTCTTCGTAGTCATAGCTAACATTTCCAATGTGCGTAATTTCGCATCACCAACATCGTCGACCAACATACTAATTGGAGCATCGAATTGAGTTGCAATAGAAAACATTGCATCTATATGACTCTGGGCATCGGAGTCACTATGTTCAATCCAGGGAATGCCACCAACCACGTCTGCTCCCATTGACATGGCCTCACGAACCAATATGTCAGCACCTGGCTCCTTGACAACTCCATCTTGCGGAAATGCCACCACCTGAATGTCAACAATATTGCGAAATTCCTCTCTCAACTCAAGTAGAGCAAATACACCTTCTAGTTTGGCCTTATTATCAACATCCGCAAATGCGCGAATGTGGGTATTACCATGTATCGCAGCCCAACGTAGAGCAATCCGTACATTTTCAATAATCCAAGATCTATCATATTGTGTTTTTACTCTTGAAGCCAGCTCGATAGCTGTAGCTGCTGCTGCCATTTGATTCTGATGGTATTTTTCAAGTGCCAATTCATCCAATCGATCCAATGTGAATACCTTGTCTAAGTGAAGATGTGGATTCACGAAAGACTCGGTTACAAGATTGCTTTCAGCATCAAGTTCAACTTCGGCTACAGGAACATCATTTTTTGATATTGCTGCAATTTTCCCATTTGTTACACCAATATGGTACACACTATCTGGTTTACGTCTTAAACGGGCATTTTTTATAGCTAGATCAAATTTAGTACTCATAATATAGGACTCCTAATTCAAACTTATATGATCGCTCAAACAATCAATCGATAACAAAAAACCTGCCAAAGCATCAGCACCCGACGTATGTCCAAGTGACAAAATATCCATACATGCCCGGGTCACATCTGTAACATTTTCTTTGCATAGAACATCTACAAGCGCATGCCAGTGCTCGCAAGCGTGCCCATTAGCTGACTCTTGCAACATGGCTCCGGACAACATAGTCGTATGAGATGCAGCAGCAGCTGCAATTGTACGTGACCACCTTGCAGCATCCTTTTGATTAAATATAGACCACAATGCATACATAACACCCACTAAAAAATCGTCGCCTGCTGGCGTCAAACCAACGCCTAATCCTGCCATATTTGCAGCACTCACATATATTTTTTGTATGTTGCCGCTGACAATTCCTCGATACAATTGTTGAGCAGCCTCAGCTACCTTGGTACATACGTACCCCACATTGTCCTTATTTGAACATAACATTGAGCTGAGGCTCTCATCCGAAGCGTTGTTCTGTACAGTCAAATATAAATCACGAATATTTTTATTAAAACGATGTGGGCGATCCTTAGGGTAATCCCAATCTACGCGAGCAGACCATAGTGTAGCTTCACTAAAATCGATTGTCGTCGTATTGACAGTCAAACTATTTTTGCCAACAACAACAGGAGTACCAACAGATAACATTTTTTCTAAACTAAACGGCAATTCCTCAAGCACCATCGCAAACGGTCCGTTCCCGATTTTATTATGAACAACAGCAATAAATCTACCTTGTTCGTCTATCAAATTGCATACTCTCTCAAAACTTGAAAATACGTGAGCCTTGTTGTTGCTTGATAACCATTCTGCCGCTCCTGTAGAATACGACTGAGATAACAATTGCATTCTATTTCGCAGCTTCAACAATTTCCCAAAGCATGCTAGGACTCAGTGGAATTTCTGTAATCTCTACTTCTGAATCGAACAATGCGTCTTCAATCGCTTGCGCAAAAAGTGCGCCTACGGGAATTGCCCCAGCTTCTCCTGCACCCTTGATTCCCATTGGATTTAACGGGGATGGGGTAGTAACATGATCTGATTCAATGTTCGGAACATCTAATGCAGTTGGAAGAAGATAATCCATGAACGAAGCATTAAGCAATTGACCGCTTTCGTCAAACATTAATTTCTCGTAGAATGCATTACCTATACCTTGAGCAACCCCACCCTGAATCTGGCCTTCCAAAATCATAGGATTAATCACTTCTCCACAGTCATGAACTACCACATACTTCTTTATATCAACCAACATTGTTTCAGGATCGACTTCAACAATCATGGCATGAATACCATTAGCAGTAGCGCCTCGTTCTGGACCAAAGTAATTGGTTGCCTCTAAACCTGGTTCAGTGCCCGGCTTAACAGCACCACGCATGGGGTTGGCTCTTCTTGCTAGCTCTCCTAGACCTATACTCCTCTCGTGATCTGATTGTACCCTAGCTACTCCACCTACTAATTCCACTACCTCTTCCTCTGCCTCCAAAGCATCGACTGCCATCTTTAGTGCTTTAGCCCGAACATCACGCGCGGCTTCATTAAACGCATTTCCCGCAACCACAGCACCACGACTTGCAAATGTCCCAGCGCCCCAATAAAACTGATCAGTATCACCAGTGACTATATCTACATCTGACACATCCACCCCTAGCTGGTCAGCAACTATTTGTGCAAAACTTGTCAAATGGCCTTGCCCTTGAGTGCCGACACCTGTCACCGCAGTCACTTTACCACTAGCTTGGACTTGTACTCGTGCTCCTTCATATGGCCCAATACCTGTGCCTTCCACATAAGCAACTATACCTAAACCCACATAACGTCCTTCAGATTGCAAAGCCGGCTGGGTTTCTTTGACAAATGTTTCATAATCTATCATGTCCAGCGCCTTCTTCATTGATGGATCATAGTTCCCACTATCATAAATTAATGGGGCAAAATCCTGGTAAATAATTTCATTGTTATATGGGAACTGATCAGGCTCAATAAAATTTCTGCGACGTATTTCTGCCCTGTCAATTCCCATTGTACGAGCAGCTATATCTAACAATCTTTCCATCACAAATACTCCATGCTGTCTGCCGGCACCTCGATATGGTGTGACAATTGGAAAATTAGTGAAAACAGCATCGAATTCGCTATAATAATTTGGGATATGATACGGACCTAGTAAAGTGCATTGACTGTTTATTGGAACAGTTAATCCGTAGGGCGCATATGCACCTGCATCATGTAAAAACTTATCCCATACTCCCAGAATGAGCCCACTTGAATCCATAGCTATTTCAGCTGTATGTATCTGACTCCGCTCCTGTGTAGTAGCGAAAAAATTTTCCGACCGATCTTCTATCCATTTAATCGGACGTCCTATTTTCATAGCAGCCCATGGTAATAACACTTCTTCCTGATAAAACATCATAATCTTGGGGCCAAATCCGCCACCTATAAAAGGAGCGATTACACGCACCTGATTCTCTGAAAGCTGGAGCATTTCTGCTAGACCATTACGAATAGGGATGGGAGCCTGAGTTGTATCCCAGATAGTCAGGCGCTGAGCTCGCCTATCCCAACTAGCCACAATACCACGGTTCTCCATAGCTGCGGCTGCACCATGATCATAAATAAACTCACGCTTTAAAACACATGCTGCTTCCTTTGCGGCCTCAAAATAATCACCTTTTGTCTGCACCACATGTGCACAAAGATTACTATCTAAGTCATCATGCACAAGTGCACAATCTGCTTCTAAAGCAGTGCTCAAATCTGCCACCACAGAAAGCGGATCATAATCGACGTATATATCCTGCAAGGCATCTTCAGCTATGTAACGATCTTCAGCTAACACCATTACTAGGGGTTCGCCTACAAACCTTACTTTTTCTTTTGCCAAGGGAACTTGTGTCCGTTGATTAAACACAATATCCTCTATAGGAGGAGGTGGTACTAATAAAGGTCCAGGCTGCCAGTAATCACCTAAATCTGCTGCAGTATACACGGCAACAACTCCTTCACGCTGTAATGCCTGTGAAACATCGATACTCACAATTCGCGCGTGAGCATAAGTGCTTCGCAAAAACGCTGCATGTAACATTTCCGGCAGCTGAACATCGTCTACAAATAACGCCTGACCAGTTAATAGTTGAGGATCTTCATTGCGTACAATAGGTTGTCCGAAAAACCGAGTAGAACCCATCAGATTTACCTCTTGTCACTCCCTAAAAGCCACAAATCGACCCCAGCATGAAGCCAACTCCATTCCTTTTTGTACAAAACACCCGACAAAGTATCGACCACTTTCCATATTTGCTAATGCACCACCCAAATTTTCAGCATGAACAATACCTTTAGGAAACAAGTTGAGATGCATATCTTGATAGTATTGATCTAAAGGATACATTTCATCCCAATCTTTACCAAATCGTTCGTTGAGTTTCTTTTCTGCCTCATCAAACGTTTTGGGGTGAAACACTCTTTGAATGGTATTCATAGGATGTTCCATTGCCACACAATCTATCCCTATCCATTTGATCTTCTTTTCTATACACCAATCAGCAAAATCTGGAGATGGTCCAGGATGTTTGATCATATAACGAAACTCATTAGAATCTGGGCTATTCCAACCATACTTACAATACCCTGTCTTTATAATAAGGATGTCATTCTCATGCACATCTACAGCTTCCTCTATCATCTCAGGAGTATATACACTGGAGTCACTAACCTTATCTGAAATATCAGCTACCGCTCCTGCACCAACCCAATAGTCCAAAGGGGTTTCGCCTATACTTCTACCACTGATGCTAAAATGTTTTTCGCCGTCCATATGAGTAGCTAAATGAAAGCTAGCCCGACAATTCGCATTGTTTCGACCCATACCAAAGTTGTGACCTCCAACACGCTTTGTGTAATCAATACTTAAGGGTATGTAATTCGCCCATTGAGGAGTCTGCACACTAAATGGTAAGGTCATATCCAACATCTCAGCAGTTCCCATAGCAGCAAAGAAGTTGGATGATTCCATTCCATCAGGCGGCAATATAGCTACTGCACGTGACCACGCTGATTCAACCTCCATGAACGGCAATGGCTGTACCATTACCCAAGCACGCTGATTGCCAATTTCATTGATTTGCCCACCAAGAGACTCAGCCAATAACATGCCTGATTTTGGCATAGTGACATGCGTTAACTCATAGTACCAATCCTGAGGAAACAATTCATCCCAATCCTTACCATATACTTCTTGTGCTTTAGCTTGTGCTTTCTCAAATTCCCGTTCATGCATATAACGCAAATTGGTGTTCATAGGATGCTCTGCACATCCACAATCCACACCAATTAATTTTATGTTCATGTCCATTGCCCAATCAAAAAATTCTGGCGAAGGCCCAGGATGCCGAAGATAAAACCCGAACTCCTTATTTTCTATGCCACCTTGTGCAGATTCGTTTAACACATCAGGTTGATCATACCCATACTTGTGATATCCCGTATTGATTATCAAAATATCGCCCGATTTAACTTCCGCTCGACTCGTTATCATTTCTGGTGTATATAAACTATAGTCGGAAACATCATCAGAAATATCTACAACCACGCCTTCACCACATAAATCACTCAATGGAATATCAGCAATAGCTCGTTCTCCAGAATGAAAAGCACGAGGTCCTACGAGATGAGTACCAGTGTTATTGCTCCATTCAATCAATTGACCATTTGCACCTTGACCGCCAATGAAAGAGCCCGTAAGCCTCTTAAAAAACTGTATCTGCAAAGGCATCTCTCCCGGCCACGGTGGTGTAAAAATACTCATTGCTTGAGTCAGGTCAAACCATCTTGCATCAGTCATTAAGCGGATAAATTTGTCACTTTGCATCTAAATCTCCTTTGTTAAACACCATTCACTCAAGTTACACTTTTCACACTAAACCATAATGCTCTGCATAAGAGACCAAAGCATCTTCAAATACATTCATTGGAGGTCGTACTAATCCAGCTCCTACCTGACCAACTCCCGCATCCCTATGAGCAATACCTGTGTTTATACGAGGAGTGATACCCAACTCTACCACTTTGCGGATATCGACTCCGACTGGAGTTCCACGGAAATTCAGTGCTGGGATAGTAAAATGACTGTGCTCAGATACCGTAATCTCGTACATTTCCATAGTAGCATTTATAGCGTCTTGTGGTGTGCCACTAACAAACGCAACGATTGCTGGCGCAGAAGCCATGGCAAAACCACCGATTCCAACCGTCTCGGTAATGGTACTATCACCTATATCACCACTAGCATCCTCAGCAGTAAAACCCGGAAAATACAGACCGTCTGGCTGTCCAACTGGACCTGTAAACCACTTATCTCCTAAGCCACTTATACGAATCCCTAGTTCAGTACCATTACGAGCCATGATTGTCATTAATGTACTACCATCGACACCATGAGCAGCATCAGCCATAGATTTGCACGCAGCCATTACAGGATTTAACACACTCAGTGCATTGTCTGCCAGAAATTGTAGCGCTTCGGAAGCAATATTACTATCAATAGCAAGTTTGGTGACCATAGGAGCAAGTTTTGCAGTATAAAGAATTGATCCCGCTTTATTTCGATTATGACCTTCATCACCCATATGTAATGATTCTGATAGCAACTGTCGAACATCTATTCCATTTTCGCTCTTCACAAGAGCTTCCGACAAGACCGGAGCCAAAACATCATTCATCCAACGCAATTTTGTGATCACATCATCGCTAAATGCTCCATACCTAAGTACCTTTCCATATCCTTCGTTTAGATTACTATAGGCAACGTTGCCATGAGTAGTATTAGTCACCTCATAGACTTTCATAGATGCAGTCGTAACTCCAGCCATTGGACCAACACTACTGTGCTCGTGGCACGGAGCAAACTTGACTTCACCTGCTTCTACCATACTTACTGCATCAGTTTCATTATCAACCAGGCCTTCAAATATTAATCCACCTATCACAGCCCCTTGCATTGGACCAGACATTTGTTCCCACTCAACGGGAGGACCTGCATGCAGCAGCAAATTGTCCTCCATATTTGGAATAACATCCCTAGCAGTAGCAATGCCTGTAAGAATAGGACGCGCTGACATCATACGTTCTACAGCTATATCATTTGCTTGATCAATTTTGATTTTTGCCAAAATTACCTCCTATTAGCTTTTCATCTTTGCCAATAAATCCATTAGATTGTCTTTCCCTTGAGCAGGTGGCTGCCAATCAACATGGATTGCCTCAGCGCCTTGTCTGATTAAACTTTCGTAGAAAGATTCTAATCCTACATTTATGGCCGCCAAAGATTGTCCGGAACTATCCAATACAACCGGTCTTAAGCTCGCTTTTGAGGTTGTGTTCAATCCGGAAATTATGTTACCAACATAAATTGCCGCCTCATCAGCGTTAGTTTCTATGTGCGCACCTGCTTTCCTCAATATATTTGTTTGAGCAACTACATCTTGCGGGTCACTTACGGTTCCAACCACCAATACAACTACTTCCAAGTGACGTCCCGAGCGACGTGCTAGTGATTTGGCCTCAGATATAATCGGCGCTAATTCGGCCGCAGGGTTTGAGTGTGATCCATAGCCAAGTACTACGTCCAACAATATTACTGCTGTCTCTGGGTCAGCAGCTTCTTGCTTAAAACGCCTCAAACGCAAATCCGAATCTATCATTGGGTGTAACCGACCAATGGTAAATTCGTCCTCTCCCATATCTATAATTGTATGCTTATGACTAGATGCATGATCATCCAGTTTGTATGACTCATCGATAGGAATATTAGAATAAACCCCTGTAGTAAATGCACGCAGGACCAACAAAGTCTCATAAGCCAGAGTACCGCCTGAAAACAGGCCGCGTATATAGCGCTGTGAAGACGCAAATTTCTTTTGAGAATCCGACTTCATATTAGTGGAAAGGTCCAACTTGTCACATAACTCAATCGCTAACTTGGCTGCTTCACGTAAGGTAGATGCAAAAAACACATTGCCTATTTGATAGGCTGGGGGAGCATAACCTAGAAAATTAACAACCACCGGTTTTTCTAGTGCATGCAGTACTTGCATCAACTCCATTGCAGAACGCGATGAGATTGGTTTAGACGTTAATATTATGACCTTAGTATTTGTGTCTCTGTTAAGCACATCTAGCGCCTGTCGAGAAGTAATACCTCCAACCTGCTGATTCAAATCACGTCCACCAGTACCAATAGCATTGGTTATACCAGAACCTAAGTTGTCAATAGTCACGGTTAAAGCCTGTAGTCCTGTACCTGATGCAGCCACAATACCTACCGAACCTGATTGGCTTTGATTTGCAAAACCTAAACCCACTCCATCAATCACAGCAGTCCCACAATCTGGACCCATAACCAACAATCCTTTGTCTGCTGCCATTGTCTTTAACGACACTTCATCTTCCAGAGAAACGTTGTCACTATAAAGAAAAACGTGTTTGCCAAAACCAAGAGCTTCACGTGCAACCCCTGCAGCATAACGTCCAGGAACAGAAACTATAACCCATTGACTGTTTGGTAATGTTCTAACAGCCATATCCAGACTACGAGGACGAAACTCCTGATCATCTGCTATCAACTTACGTTTATTTAGTAATACATCTACATGTTTAAGTGCAGCTGATGCTTGGGATACACTGTCAGCCTTAACTGCAATAATGAGGTCCTCTGCCACAGCGATTCTGCAGGAACTCGGTAGTAGTCCACTCTGATCTAACACATCCTTATTAGCCTGCGTACCCATCATTACTCCAGCATCAAGCACACCATCTAATTCAAGCATACCTTTTTGCAGCTGCATTAACACCACTGAGTCGAAGTATGTACCAGACCGTATTTCACCAGTTACGTTTGTCATATATAACCAATAAATTCTTATATAAGTACTGACTCTATTTGTGATGCCAGAAAAAATAGAGTCTCATCTTTTCCAAAACGACCCGTTAATTGCAACCCAAAGGGCAATCTATCGCCATTCTTGCCAGAGGGCATTCCTATAGTAGGCAAACCACTATGGGTCCAAGGTAAATTCATTACGGGATCACCAGTGCTGTCCAACCCATTAGGAGCTACTCCAGGAGCCGAAGGAGATATCCACAAATCTATCTGATTCCGATCCATTAATGCAGTCAATTCCTTTCGCAACGTAGACCTACCTTGAAGAGCAACATTTAAATCATGTTCCGAAACTGATTGACCTCTTAATATCAATTCAACAGTTTTGGGATGATACTTATTAGTATAACTCGCAAACCAATTCTCATGAACACTCGCTGCTTCGGCAGCCACTAGTAAATTATGTCTAACAAATATATCTTCAAAATCAAGCATGGCAGTGACTGATTTTATGTCAAACCCAGCGTTAGCAAGTCGATCACAAGTAGCATAAAATTGCATCGTGCCTTCATCAGAAACATTGTCCAGATAAACGCCTTCTGGTACACCTAAACTTATAGATTGGTTTTCCTTCGTGTCTGTTATTTCTGTGTTCCACTTCTCAACCAACTGTGTAGCTGCACATGCAGCGGTGGCAACATCAGGAGCAAAAGTACCAACATGATCTACTGAAGGAGATAAAGGTATCACACCAGACCGAGAAATACGATCATAGGTTGGTTTATATCCAACAACACCGCAAAAAGCAGCGGGGCGAGTAATTGATCCTATGGTTTGTGTACCTAATGATAGAAGGCATAATCCCGAGCTTACAGCAGCTGCTGATCCGCTACTAGATCCACCAGGAGTACATAAAATATTATGTGGGTTCCTTGTAGGGCCAGGTGCAAAGTAAGCGAATTCGGTGGTAATCGTTTTACCTATTACTAGAGCCCCTGCCTTCTTTAGAAGCGTCACACTTTCAGCTTCAGTGCCTTGCAAAACATCTGTAGGAACATTGCTACCAGCACTAGTAATGTGACCATCTACATGAAATATATCTTTCACTCCTACAATTAATCCAAAAAGAGGAGGACGGTTTTTTGGATCTGGATACTGTTCAAACAATGCTCTAGCTTCAATGCGCAAGCGATTGAAACGTTCTGACTCAGGAACAAAAGCATATACTTCCTGCTCTTTTAATATAAAGTGGCTTTCCAATTGTTCCAAATAATCTAGGAAATTATTAAAACTACCGTTCTTGAAACTAGACAATGAACCATTTACCACTGATGACAACATTATGAATCACGCTCCAAATATAGTTTCACAGCATTCACTATGTTTTGATAACCAGTACACCTACACAAATTTCCAGATATGGCAGCCCGAATTTCTTCTTCCGATGGACTCGGGTTATCATCTAGAAAAGGAATGAGGCTCATCAATATACCTGGAGTACAAAACCCACATTGCAACCCATGTGCTTCGCGGAATGCTTCTTGAAGGGGATGTAAATCAGTTGCTTTGGTTGCCATACCTTCTACTGTGGTTATTTGCTGTCCGTGTACCTGTACTGCAAACATCAAGCATGACCTGACAGATATTCCATTTAATATCACAGTGCAGGCCCCGCAAACACCATGTTCGCAACCAACATGCGTGCCTGTCAAACCAAGTTCGTGACGTATAAAATCACTTAACAACATGCGCGCTTCTACAGAAGATGTATGTTTTGTGCCATTAATAGTAACCTTTATCAAATGATTGTCACTCATGTTTCTTTAGCCCGCCCATATGCTAATTTCAATGCTCGCTTAGTTAGTATGCAAGCTAAATGCCTCTGGTAATTTACCGTAGCATGTAAACTTTCCATCGGCATAATCTCCTCTTCTGAAGCTTTGTTAGCAACTTGACTTATCAGTTCATCCGATAGAGTTTCTCCAACCAGCATATCAGCTGACTGCTTTGCTTCCAGAGGTGCATCTGATAGATTCAAATACACCAAACGGGCCTTCCTACAAATATAATCACTATCTAACGTTATCACTGCTGCTATACCGGCCATGGCGTAATCTCCCGACCGACGAGAAACCTCTAGAAATGCCCACCCAGTAGAGGCCGCATGAAAAGGCACTTCTAATTCAACCAATATTTCACTAGAGTCAATAGCAGTTTCAAAATACCCTCTAAAAAAATCATCGCTATTAATCCAACGCGATCCATTGGTGGATTGGACCCGAAATCTGGACTTGGTAGCTAAAGCTACTACCGGAAGCTCGGCAGCTGGATCCGCGTGAGCTATATTCCCACCTACAGTACCTCTATTACGTATCTGAGGATGAGCAATGTAGGGAAGAGATTCATGTAATAAAGAAACTCTATCAGCAATTAAAGGATCATCCTCAACTTCACTTAGTCGAGTCATAGCACCAATATGTAAAACTGCACTCTCCTTGGAGGATATATAAGAGAGTTCTGCCAGCAAGTTTAAGTCAAGCAGCACAGTAGGTTGCATTATACGGAAATTCATAGCCGGAATTAGACTCTGCCCACCTGCCAGAATTCTGGCTTCATCACCATACTGTGCTTTCAGCACCAATGCTTCTTCCAATGACTCAGGTGCATAATATTTGAAGCTTGCTGGTTTCATTTATGTTTTGGTCATGTAAGTAATTTCTAGAGACATTGTATAATGCCGTACCAATGCAATTTATCACACAATCCCGAATATAATTTATCTTACCGTAAGGATTTGCGATTATATCATTAACAGTGTGACCATTTATCAAAGTTTATACAATCTAGATTTGTAGCGAGGAATAGCATGAGTGTGGCAAACAATCTACTTAAAAACATATGTGTAGTTGATCTAACACGAGTATTAGCAGGACCATATTGCACAATGATGTTGGGAGATCTAGGAGCAGATGTAATAAAAATCGAGGTTCCTGGCAGAGGTGATGATACTCGTCATTGGGGACCTCCATTTACAGAAGGGGGTGAGTCCGCATATTATCTAAGTGCTAATCGCAACAAACGTAGTCTGACACTAAATCTAAAATCAGCACAAGGATTGGAAATCCTCAAAAAATTGATTGCTAAAGGTGATGTGCTTGTAGATAATTTTAAGACAGGAACACTATCGCGCTGGGGATTAGATTACGAGACTTTACAAGAAATCCGTCCTGGATTGATATATTGCACAGTTACTGGATACGGCTACACTGGCCCTTATAGCTCTAGACCAGGCTATGACTTAATAGTACAGGCCACAGGAGGCTTTATGAGCATCACTGGACCAGAAAATGGCGATCCGAGCAGAGCCGGAGTTGCAATTGCTGACATCAGCACAGGAATGTTTGCATCAAACGCCATTCTTGCGGCACTATATTCACGCGAAAAAACCGGTGAGGGACAACGTATAGATATGTCATTGCTTGACAGTCAAGTAGCTCTATTATCTTACGCAGCTACCAATTATTTCGTTTCGGGCTCAATTACTAATAGACTAGGCAATGCCCATCCGAACATCGTTCCTTATCAATCATTCAAGGCTCAAGATATGCACTTTGTTCTAGCAGTCGGGAACGATAAACAATGGGAAATATTTTGCAAATCCATCAATAAGCCTGAATGGATTGATGATGAAAAATACTCAACAAACGCACTTCGCGTCAACAACAGGAGACAGTTGATAGATCAACTTAACAAATTGTTCGCAACGCAGAATGCAGGATACTGGTTGGAGATATTTGATAAAGTTGGTTTACCATCAGGTCCAATCAATGAACTGGATAAAGTATTTGAAAATGAACAGATAAAGTCACGTGAAATGCAGATTGAGCTACCTCATTCCATAGACAATAAAGTCACTCTCCTTAATTCTCCGATTAAGATTCCCACATCTCCTACCAAAACACACAAAGCACCACCAACCCTAGGAGAACACACTGAAGAAATACTAAAGGAAAAAATTGGCCTTGATCAAGATGCTGTAGCCAAACTTAGGGATGAGGGAATATTGTGATTAAATAGATACGCCTACAATATCCCCAACACTATCCACACCTAAATTCTCTAGCTCGTTAGCGATCCCTAGCTTTATTTGACGGATAAGCCCAGGACCACGATAAACTAAACCTGTATACACTTGTACCAAACTAGCACCTGATCGAATTTTATCCAAAGCAGCTCTAGAGCTGTCAATGCCACCAACCCCAATAATCGGAAGTTGTCCACCGGTCTGCCTGTAAATATGCCGAATAATATTGTTGGATCTATCATGTAATGGTCTACCACTAAGACCACCTTTTTCAATATGCCTTGGATAACTTAGTCCACCACGATTAAGACTACTGTTGGTCGCTATCAAACCAGAGACACCATGCCTAACAACTATATCCAACAAATTATCAAGATCCGAAATTGTAATATCAGGACTAATCTTTACAAGCAAAGGTCTATCAGGACACACTTCTGCATGAAGCTCCATGACGGGCAACAAAAACCCCTCTAGTAGTTCGTGTCCTTGCAATGCCCTTAAACCTGGAGTATTGGGCGAACTTATATTTACAACTAGATAGTCAACTAGATGTTGAAGTCTATCAATCATCTTAGTGTAGTCAGACACTGATTGTTCTAGAGCAGTATCACTCCCCTTCCCAATATTTAGGCCTAAACGAATGCTCCTGGGCTTTGCAAGTCTTGGAGCGACTGTCTCCATACCATGATTTGGAAATCCCATACGGTTTATCAAAGCGCTATCTTCTGACAGCCGAAATATACGAGGACGTTGATTTCCATACTGAGAACTTGGAGTAATTGTCCCTACCTCTACATGTCCAGCTCCCAGAATACCAAGTCCATCTACCGCTATGGCATTTTTGTCATAACCTGCTGCAATACCTACCGGATTTACAAATCGTAAGCCAAACACACTCGTAACAAGTCGTGGGTTATTGTAATCAAACAAGTGATTTAACCAGCGACGCACTGGTTTAAATTTAGGCGCTACTGACAGCAAATACAAGGATATATTATGAGCAATTTCGGGGTCTAATCTAAATAAAACATGGCGCAGTGCTCTATATCCTGACTGCTGCATCACAATATCCTAAGAAGACGAAGACAAATAGTTCATGGCAGCACTGTACTGCTCTGATTTAATAGAGTCAGATAATTTCCATTCATCTAGCAATTCCCGCATAGTAAACGCAGCGTGCAACTTATATCCATGAGAAGCCAATATTTTCTCAGCACCCTGTTCTCGATCTATGAGCACAACCACATCTTTAACTAGCATCCCTGCCGCCTGTAAGATATTAATCGTCTCAAACTTACTTTCACCGGAAGTCACCAAATCATCCATCACTACCACAGTATCTCCTACCTCAAACACACCTTCTATTTCAGCTCCCGTACCATAATCTTTCACTTCTCGCCTAGGATATATCAATGAAGCATCGGTATTTAAAGCTACAGCAGTACCAATAGGCAATGCGGCATATGGTATAGCTGCTATGCAATTAAATTCTAAATTCACCAACATTGAACTTATCACATCAGCAACCAAGCGAAGCACATTAGGAAAAGATGACAAACGGCGCAGGTCTATATAGAATGGTGATTGTATACCAGATTTAAGAGTAAATTCGCCAAACCGGACACATCCGGACTCAAGAAGACCGTCTCCAATCCCCTTAGAGTAATAGTTTTGCTTCTTTTTATCAGATGAGTGCCGCTCGGAATTTATACTATCACGTAATTCTTTAGCAACTTTTCCTGGATTGGATGAAGATGATATTGAACGTGAAACATTGATTAATATACCCATATTGTCTTCTCTCAAACCAGCCTGTATCGCAGCAGCCAAATTGCCACCTTGCATACCTACACCTGGACAAAGAAACCATAAAGTCGGCGCAACTTGCCGTACAATTTCAACAGCGTGAGGATCAGTGGCACCAACAACTAGTCCAAGATTGTTATACTGACTCCAATTCTGTGCCTGCCTAGCAACATGCATATACAGATACTCTCCATTACTCTTCAAGCTTTGGAAGTCATTAGAACCATCGTTTGAAGTTTTACATAAGACAAACACACCTGAATCAGGACGCTCAACAAAAGGGGTAATTGAATCAGATCCCAAATAAGGGCTATACGTCACTGCGTCCACTCCTAAATAATCGAAAATAGATCTTGCATAGGCCTGTGCCGTACTAGCAATATCACCGCGCTTTGCATCTAGAATCACCGGAATACCATCTGGTACACTGTTAATTACTTCATATAAAGCAGCTATACCTTCTGCACCAAAAGCCTCAAAGAAAGCACTGTTTGGTTTGAAAGCACAGGCATACTCTGCACATTCTTCAATTATCTTAATGCAATATTCTCTAGCTGATATAGGGGAAGGCTTTAATAGTAGCTCAGGATGAGGGTCTAATCCAACACATAGTAGAGAGTTAGATTCTTTACACCTACTCTCTAAGTAATCGAAAAAAGCCTTCACTATACTTTTCCAAAAACTAACGCTAGCAAAGCCATACGCACATACATTCCATATTCCATTTGCCTAAAATAGGCAGCACGCGGATCCTCATCGACTGCTCTGCTTATCTCATCCACTCGTGGTAGTGGATGCATAACAATCATGCGCTCTTTTGCAATATCCATTGTATCAACGTTTACCGCATAGCTCCGATTAACTTTTTCATAAAGGGATTTATCGACAAACCGCTCTTGTTGTACTCGGGTAACGTACAGCACATCAGTTTCAGAAATAATTGAATCCAAATCCACATGCTTACAAGGTCCCACACCACTTTCAATTAAGCTATCAACTAATGCATCTGGTGCTTTCAAGAGGTCCGGGGCAACAAAATGCAATTTTACATCATATAAAGCTAACAGTCTTGCTAATGAGTGTACTGTACGACCATACTTCAAGTCACCAAGCATAGTGACAGTAAGACCATCGATAGTGCCCAATTCCTCAACAATTGTAAATATATCCAATAAAGCTTGGGTGGGATGTTCTCCTATTCCGTCTCCAGCATTTATTATGGGTTTCTCAGACACCTCTGCAGCAATATCAGCCGATCCTTCATCTGGGTGCCGTAACACAACGGCATCCGAGTAAGACCCCATGCTACGTATTGTATCTCGTAACTCTTCACCTTTAGATACAGATGAAAAAGTAACATTATTTATCTGGATAACATTACCGCCAAGACGCTGTGTTGCTGCAGCAAAAGAAGAAGACGTTCGCGTTGAAGGTTCATAAAATAGGTTAGCTAGAAGTTTGCCTTTAAGTACATCTGATGTACCCTCTTTGCGAACCATTCTCCGCATTTCACGCGCTACATCAAAAATAATGTCGAGATCATGATGATTGAATTGCTTAACCGACAGTATGTCCATTCCATCAAAACGAGAAATACCTTCATCTGGAAGTACATTTATTCGATCCATACTGATCCCATGTGATTTGACATTGTCTAGTTTACTAATCTTAATCGATATGATACTACTATTGCTATTGATTCACGTTTTTGCCATATCGAATATGTTGTAAGACCTCTCCTCTATCATATACTGTTTTATTGCGTAGCACTACTTTCTTTAGCCGACCTTGTAAATGCCATCCCTCAAAGGGACTCCAGCCACAACGTGAATAAAACTGAGACGCTTTGACTTCCCATTTCTCGTGCACATCTACTTCAATCCATGTTTCCGGTTGAGGTGCTAATCCAAATATCCTGGCAGGATTGGTGTACATAAGTTCTGTCAATCGCTCCATAGTGAGTCTACCTTCGCTTACCGCACCAAGCATTAGTGCCAAGCTTGTCTCTAGACCCGGAAACCCTGGTGGTGAATTCAGGCTGTCTTTTTCTAGTAATGTATGAGGCGCATGATCAGTGGCAATACAATCAACAACACCATCAGTTATTGCTTGCCATAAAGCATCCTGATCAATGATAGTATTTAATCCCGGACTAACCATATAACGACCTTCCCTTATGCTGTCAATATCAGTATTGGTCATAAACAAATGGTGAGGAGTCACTTCGCAGGTAACTGCTAAACCTCGTTCTCGCGCAGCTCTGATCAAATCAATTTCCTCTTTACGACTAACATGACAAATATGAACTGAGCGACGATGTAACACTGCTAACATTAGTACTGCTGCGGTCATATAAGTTTCTGCATGACATAGCACCGGTCTATTACTAGGCCATGAAGATATATGAGAATTGACAATATGTAACCCATCTAATCGTAGATCACCAAATGTATCATTCAAATAAAGTTTCAAACCTGAAGCCTTATCTGACAACGCAGAAACAGTAGCAGTGTTTTTGCTGGTACCGGCAACATGAATTCCATAATCACAATGTACCCTCCCATGTGCGGCATCCAATATAGTCTCAAGACTACTTGAATCCGTAATAGGAGGCGATGTGTTTGGCATAGCGAGTACGCAAGTGTATCCGCCAGCTAACGCGCTAGCAGTACCGCTATACCAATCCTCTTTATATGTGTGTCCTGGATCCCTTAAGTGCACATGTGGATCTATAAGTCCTGGCAAACGAATCAAAGACACTGATTAATCACCAAAAATGACGAGTTTATTCATAAGAATTGTCCAACATCTCCATCACATGCATCACAGGAATTTCATTATTAATAACGCGCAAATGAGATTCAATTTGTGTAATGCAACCAATATTGGTAGTCACCAAACCACTGGCGCCAGTTTCTACTACTTTTGCCGCTTTTCGAGCTCCCAATTGCTCAGCAATTTCTGGCTGTTCAATATTGTAGATGCCTGCCGAACCACAACATGTCTCTCCATCAGAAAGATCCACAACCTCTAGATCAGGCACCTGATCCATCAACCGCCGAGGTGCATCTCTTACGCCCTGCGCATGAGACAAATGACAAGCATCATGATACGCAACCTTCTTGAGATTTGTTGGACCAGGTAAGTGAGACAAACCCAAATCGTCCAAAAAAACAGTGGCATCCTGCACCTTGTTAGCGAAATCTCTTGCTATTGATAATTCGCTAGTGTTGTTAAACAGCATTTCATATTCACTAATACCCGAGCCACACCCAGCAGCTGTGGTAAGTACGACATCGACATCACTAGGAAAAACCTGCAAATTCCTCAATGCTAACTTTCTAGATTTCTCGAGTGATCCCGAGTGCAATGTCAAAGCTCCGCAACACCCCTGCCCTCTGGGTACAACCACTTCAACCCCATTCTTACTAAGCACTCGTACAGTAGCTTCATTTATTCCAGGCGCTAGCACAGACTGTACACATCCTTGCATTAGAGCAACACGCGCACGCCTCTTGCCTATAGCAGCAACAATATCTGGAATATGATTAGAGGTTGGCACATTTGATGGCAACAACTCAAGGATTGTAGCGATTTTTTTGGGTAACACTGCTTTGAACAATTTGGCAAACATACCAAGTAACATAGCCACCCGAAAACGGGCAGGATAAGGCATTGTCTCTAGAACAATCTGTCTCAACCATGTATCCAATATACTGCCATTGGTTCTGTTATTTTCTGCATAAGAGCGAAACAAAATAAGTAAATCCCCATACGGCACGTCTGGAGGACAAGCCGTTGTACAAGCCATACAGCCTAGGCACCGGTCCACGAATGGTTGTGCTTCTTGTACAGACAATGTTCCTTCTAATACATTTTTCATCAACAATATGCGCCCGCGTGGCGAATCCATCTCCTGACCAAGCACCTGATATGTCGGACAAGCTGGCAGACAAAAACCACAGTGCACACATGACTTAACTGCACTTGCCATAATGCCTCCATTAGGGCCTAATCTGTCAACAGGAATATTGTGTTGCATTATAGAGGTAAGAACCTTCCTTCAGGATCAAAGGCACTTTTTACTTTGTCAGCAAAGATGCTAATGGTCGAAGACGTTCCTAGCCAAGGTGTTTCCGGACTACCTATAATCAGTAAACCTCCTAAACCCAAACCAGACAAAATTGTATCTATCTCTTGAGTAGTTCCGGACCAGCCAATCCAAGCAACGTTGCCACCGACGCTATATTTACGATGTGATTTGCTATTAGTAAGACACTTATCTAGTTGAGGAATAAGATTAGGCATAATGGGAACTTTGATTAAAGAATAGTCGTCAGGTAACCACAAAAATTCTCTTATATGTTCCCACAGATCAAGTTCCACATCTCCTAGTATTATTTTGGCACCATCTCTATACTCCGACAACCGTTCTAACCTATTGTTCAAAGTGGTAGACAATCCTCCCAACCTTGCCCTCACAATCCCGTTAGATTCCAAGTCAAGAGCAAACAAGTCAATTGGAGTACGCGTCATCTCTTTGACAAAATCTACGGCATCATCAATATCACCACAGTCCCATTCGACAGTACCAAAACTATTCATATTAGGAAAAACCTTCAATGTTATTTCTGAGATAATACCAAATCTTCCCAAACTACCTATCATTAATTTCGGAAAGTCAAATCCTGCTACATTTTTCACAACTTTAGCACCACCACTGATTATTTCTCCAGCACCTGAGACCCACTCTAAACCTAAAACAAAGTCTCGGGCACCACCAAATCGGTAACAACCAGGCCCACTTAATCCAGTAGCTAATGTACCGCCTATGGTAGATCCAATATTAGCCATTGGTGGATCAAATGGAAGCCACTGTCCATTTTCTACTAGCATCTCGGTTATATCTTTTAGTGATGTGCCTGATAAAGCAGTAAAGATGAATTCTTCGGGCCGATATTCCAATATGCCTGAAAGATTAGAAAGATCTATTACAGTCCCGTTAGCACTAGAAGTTGACAAAGCAGTTTTCGTGCCACCACCACGTATCAACATTGGAGTCGATGCTGTATTTACAGCCTCCTGCACCTCGCTTACTGATTTAGGTTCCAGCACTTTTTCCAATCCGCTTTTGAATACAGCAGAGATGCATTTTCAAGTTATTTGTAAACATCATATACCCGGCAGCCGGTCTACAGGAAACATCTTACCAGCATTAGCAATACCTTTTGGATCAAATTCGTTAGTCAACTTTAGCATTTGATTAATATCCTGATCCGAAAACATATCTGTCATCAAATGACGTTTTTCCATGCCCACACCATGCTCTCCAGTAATTGCACCTCCACGCCGAACACACATTTTGACAATCTCACTTGCAACGGCTTCAGCTTTCTCAAGCATGCCGTCTTCCTTATTGTCAAATAGAACATTAGGGTGAAGATTGCCATCTCCAGCATGAAATACATTAGCAACCCTGACTCCATATTCCTGACTTAGGGAATCTATTTCAGCCAATGCTGCACCAAGCTGATTGCGTGGCACTACACCATCTTGCACAATGTATGCTGGACTAATCTTGCCAAGTGCGCCAAAAGCTCCTTTTCTACCTTTCCAAATTAAGCTGCGTTCTATTTCATTTCTCGCACTTCTAACATTATATGCACCTGACTTGCTGACAATTTCTTGTAAATTCACAAATTCTTCTTCAACTGCAGAGGACTCGCCCTCTAGCTCTACGATTAATACCGCTCCAGCATCAATTGGATATCCACCATTAACAAATTCTTCTACTGCCCTTACAGTTAGATTGTCCATTATTTCCATCGCACCTGGCAACAAACCAGAAGCAACAATAGCTGCAACAGCATCTCCTGCTAGCTCCATACTAGGATAAGCAGCCAGTACAGTCCTATACGCTTCAGGAATTGGTAATAGACGTAGTGTAATCTCCAATGCTATACCCAACAAACCCTCGGAACCTACAAACAATCCGACCAAATCAGGACCTACGTTCTCAAGACTTGATCCGCCTAATTCCACTAAATTTCCATCAGGCAATACAGCTTTGATTCCCATGACATGATTGCTAGTCATACCATATTTAAGGCAATGGGCACCGCCGGAATTAAATGCGACATTACCTCCAATAGTACATACACCTTGGCTAGATGGATCAGGGGCATAATAGAGACCATAAGAGCGTGCTGCGTCCGACACATTTTTATTTATCACACCTGATTCAACAACTGCTATGCGCTGTTCTATATCCAGACTCAGTATGCGGTTTAGACGGTTCAATCCAATTACAATTCCATCGGTGTTTGGTAACGAACCGCCCGAAAGACTAGTGCCACTACCTCGTGCAACAAAAGGCACACTGTACCGATGACATAATTGGACTATGTCAACCACTTCAGATTGTTGCTCCGGCAAAACAACTGCTCGAGGAAGCGCCTTGAAAGCCGTCAACCCATCTGATTCATATGGAATCAATTCAGATTTCGCAGTCAAAATCTGATCCCGCGTGAGCATTTTACTCAGTTCATCGACAAAATCACTAAACATCTAGATTATTCTAATTCTTCCTGTAATATATTGTTGTTATCTCGGCCATTATGGCGAGTGCTATCTCTTGTGGAGAACGCCCTCCAATGTCTAATCCAATAGGTGCTGATAGTCTGTCGATATCTTTTTGTTTTAGTCCTGCTTCAAACAGACGTTTTAACCTTGATGCATTAGTAGTCTGACTGCCAAGAGCCCCAACATAAAATGCTTGGCTAGGCAATGCTTTGACTAAAGCTATATCATCTATCTTAGGGTCATGAGTTAATACTGCGACCGCTGTAGAACTATTTAACTCAAGCTCGTCTAATGCACTATCTGGCCATGACTGAAGCAGTAAATCAACATGTGGGAATCGGTCTTCACTACCAAATGAACGTCGCGGGTCAATCACTATTGTACGGTAACCAATCATCTTTGCTATTTCAGATAGTGGTATAGCAATATGCACTCCACCTATCAATATAAGTGTAAGAGGAGCTGATACCACCTCAACGAACAATTCAATGCTATTCTGTAATTTAACTGTTTTTGAAGCACCTTGCTGTAACGAGTATCTAGCAACACTTAAAGCATCATTATCTAAGTTAGAGTTAATACTACCTGTTTGATCACCATTTTCAGTGACAACCATCTGACGTCCAAGTATATTTTTGGAACCACCAATGACAGTGATTGTGACAAGATTTTCATTGTCTGAAGCCCTAATAGCACGAAATACATCCTCATTTAGCAATTGTACAAACACGGATATTGTGCCACCACATGCTAGACCTACTTCCCATGCTGTATCATCTGTAACTCCAAATTCCAATAGGCTAGATTGACCGGTGTTAAACACCTGTTTAGCAGCTTCTACAATAGCACCCTCAACACAACCCCCACTTACTGAACCGCACATTTTGCCGTTAGCAGTAAGCGCCATCTTGGCTCCAACACCACGTGGGGCTGATCCCCAAGTATCCACAACTGTAGCTAATACTACATCCTGCCCTTCAGATATCCAGCTATCTAACTCCAGTATTATATCTTTCACAAAAACTACCTCAATCCAAAATAGCTACAAGGTCATATCTAAATTCCAACTTCCATTTTACCCATAAGAATTCAAATCTATAATCTGAGGCGAATGTCCACAACCATTAATAAAATGTACCAAATCTGATGAACGAATAGTAGTAGTAGATGTGTTCTCTAAGGGATGAAAGTTCAATAACTCGTGTTCCAAAATATTACAGTCCAGTACTACATTGACACACTTTTCGTAATCATTAATGAGCGCAAATGGTGTGACTGACCCAGCTTTTACACCAAGCACTTCTCCCAATATATTTTCCGGACAAAAGGACAGATGTCCAGACCCTATCAGATGTCGCAATTTTTTCAGATCTACCATAGCATCTTCTAAAGTAACCAATAACCACAATTTCTTAGATTTGTCCCTTAAAAACAGATTCTTACAATGCCCGCCATCAATATCTCCACGTATTGATTGACTTTGCTCTACTGTAAATACAGGTCTATGTTCGAATGTGGTCACAGGTATGTCCAACTCGCACAATCTATTAAACAGGTCAGCCTTTGTAGCTACCATGGCACCTTTCCAAAGAATTACTCACAGAAGGTAAATCGCAGGAAAACATTTGTAGTTCAAGTCATTTTCCTGAATTTAACAATAAATTCAACTTTGCACCATGTCGCGAATATGTTCGACCACCTCCGGATTTGCTAAAGTTGTTATATCGCCAACATCGGTCGTATTAGAAATGGAAGCGAGGACACGCCGCATGATTTTTCCTGACCGAGTTTTAGGCATGTCAGGCACAATCCAGACATTTTTAGGTCTGGCAATCTTGCCAATTTCGGTTTCAATTGCAAGTACTATTGCTTTTTCAAGATCCTTGCTGGCTTGCACTCTAGGTTGCAGCGAAACATAGACATCAGGCACTGTCCCTTTCAGATCATCTGAAACCGGCACAACAGCTGCTTCTGCCAGTTCAGGAATAGTCATACAGGCCGACTCCAGCTCTTTAGTACCTAGCCTATGACCCGCAACATTGATAACATCATCGACTCGACCCAATATACGATAATAACCATCCGAACTCTGTGTAGCAGCATCACCTGGAAAGTACGGCCAGTCACGCCAATCTTTACTTTCTGGATTCTTACAGTATTTCTGATAGTAAGTTTTGACATAGCGGTCACGGTCTCCCCATATGGTTTGCAATCCACCTGGCCACGGATTCTGTATACAAATGTTGCCAGCTATACCACTACCTTCCGCTACTGTATTTCCATCTTCATCATAAATCACCGGATGTATCCCAGGCATCGCCGGACCAGCACTACCTGGTTTCATAGCGTGGAGAGCAGGCATTGTGCTACACAAAAACCCTCCTGTCTCAGTCTGCCACCAAGTATCCACGACAGCAGCTTTGCCTTTACCAATAACGTCATAGTACCAACGCCACACCTCTGGTTCAATTGGTTCACCAACTGTAGTCATATGCTTAAACTCAAAATTATATTTTTTCGGTTCGTCAGGCCCAGATTTGCGCAACATACGTACCGTAGTAGGTGCTGTATGGAAAATATTTACACCTAAACGCTCAGCGATGCGCCAAGGTCGACCAGCATCTGGAAAAGTTGGTACACCTTCATACATGACACTGGTAGCAGCTAGCGCCAATGGACCATACACTATATATGAGTGTCCAGTAATCCAACCAATGTCAGCCATACACCAGTACACATCTTCAGGATGTATATCCTGAACATATTTTGAAGTACCAGCCACATAGGTAAGATAACCACCGATACTATGTTGACATCCTTTAGGCTTGCCTGTAGTACCGCTGGTATACATCAAAAAGAGGGGAGCATCCGCATCTAACTCTACAGGATCAACTCTAACACCGCTAAACTTTGATAAATGTTCATCTATGAAAAAATCACGGTCCGGCTTCATAGGAACCTCTGATTGATATGCGTCTGGATAACGCCTCCAGACCAACACCTTGTCGACAATTTGCCCAGCATCACTTGCTACTTTAACTGCCTCATCAGCCTTAACTTTGTGATCCAACATTTTGCCATTACGATAATAGCCATCAGTAGTGATAAGAATTGAACTGCCTGAATCGGCAATCCTTTCACCACAAGCCTTGCCACTAAACCCACCAAAAACTACCGAGTGAATAATACCCAGGCGAGCACAAGCAAGCATCACAACAGGAAGCTCAGTAGACATTGGCATATGAATTGTTACACGATCACCTGTGTTAAGTCCTGCAAAATCACGTAAAAGAGCAGCTGTCTCATTCACTCGTACATAAAGCTCTTGATATGTAACAATCTCATGTGGCTCGTGCTCAAGTTCAGGCACAAACACAATCGCGGCTTTATTTCGATTTGCAACCAGATGACGATCTACACAATTGTAGCTAGCATTGATTTTTCCTCCTACAAACCATTTCCAACAAGGAGCATCACTAGCATCAAATGTTGTATCCCATCTTTTGTACCAGCTTAATAAATCAGCGTATTCATGAAAACATTCAGGAAAATTATCCAGACCAAAACGATTATAGATACCTTGGTCCGTCAT
Source organism: Anaerolineales bacterium UBA3499 (assembly GCA_002377585.1). Taxonomy (GTDB): domain Bacteria; phylum Chloroflexota; class Anaerolineae; order Anaerolineales; family UBA11657; genus UBA11657. Next base: position 51,683 of record DFQC01000005.1, read on the forward strand.
ATTAGCTTGCGCTACAAATTCATCGCTAGGATGAAAATATTGTTCTTCTTGCCAATGTACGGCAATTTGTGCTTCCGTTACCTTTCCGTGATCTTTATTGTTCATGGTTGTAATCCTTTAATCCTAATAAGTAGTGCCATGAAAGTGTCTAGCTACTTTAGCACAACGATACCGAATTGCAAATATGTGTGTCAAGTTAAAACTTTGTTAGCGGCAACTTAAAGACAAGAGGTTCATTCACCAACATAATTTGGGGGGAAGCGCGCGATATGTTATTATCACTCGCAACAAATACTGGATAACAGTAGCACTCGACTATTTCAAGTACAGGAAATATTAGTATTGATTATAAAATTCTACTCGACACTCAGAAATATTGCGGGAGCGAAAGCTGTTGAAATCAATATTCCCAACGGGACGACAATTCAACAATTAGCTACCAAAATTGTTGAGCTTTATCCTAATATGCGTAGAGATTTACTGGATGACAATGGGAAAATACATGGTCATGTTCATATATTTGTTGATGGACTTGATGTGCTATTTCTAAGCAATAACACATCCGAGATAATATCCAATGACAGTGTAGTGGATGTTTTCCACGCAATAGGAGGTGGAAATTACCATATTAATATTGTAGTTTGTTTAGGTTAAGTTTATAAGAATCGTACGGTTTATTCTTTCAAAAGCCGATGTTTGCCTTTAAATCAATGTAAATATCTTGCTATACATTCACAACTATGAAGAGTTAATCGAACACTCTACTTTTTCCAATACAGCAATAGTATATTCTTGATCAAGCAGTTCTTGTAAATCGGACAATTTATCACCTCTAACTTCTATAATATTATCTTTCGCTGGCTCTCTAGATGCATTCAACAGATAAGCCCATCGATACATTCCGTCATATTTTTCTCTGGTAATACCTCGCACCAAATTCATATCCGAATCATGAACCCAATTTACGATAAGATCGGGGCACAATGCAAGCACGTAGTCAGCATCATATTTGTTGTGTCCCACCTCAAAAAATGTAGTTTGAGTACGTGCTATATATCTATCATTCAGACCAAGCATGTCAATTGTTTTAAGTCCAGAGTAATATGGGATCTTTCCAGCAGCCTCTACTGCTAACAACGCACCCTTATAATTCTCGCCAAGATACCGACCTAACTCAATATTACGATCGTATTTCTCAAATGTATATATAAATCTATCATCTAATACAACCATGCGTAATTGAAGCACAACAAACAAACTAATGAGAAATATGCGACCATATGTCTTTAATTCTGGGCCAATATGCCTGAAGAACATTACAATTCCAAGAGGATAAAGTACAACAAGAAATCTTTCTACAAAATGATCAGCACCTATATAAATCCAATAGGCTAACCAAAGCGGAACAAATACCGTGTCAAAACCATATAACTGATTTCTTTCACCTTGACCAACCCGTCTATATCCAATGATTAACTGCGCAACAACAAAAATGAAGGTCAACAAATATACAAAAAGACCTTCATTCATGGCGATTCCCCAAAGCTGACGAATAGCAAAAAACACGCGTTCAACAAAAGGACCAGAAACTTTTGCATAATAAGTGTTAGGAAGTAGGTCTCCATAATAACTCAACCGCCAGGCTGAATACATAACCATAGTCCCAACAAACGTAATAGACGACCAGAGAGCAACTTTATAACGTCCTCGAATGACCACATAGGCAATAGCAATAGCAGCAATAATAAATCCATCAGCTCTGGACATAATTATTGCAACTATCAGAACACTAAACAACACTGCTTTATTAATATGATCATGTGCAACTTGTTCAATAGCCACTAGGATCAATAATGTAACAAGAAGCACCAGAGCCGTTTCCATTCCTGACCCTACCCATATCCACAAAGGAGGAGTGAGAGCAAACAGCAATGCAGCTAGCGACCCATTAACATGTCCAAAACGGGCATAAGCATATCGCGCAAACACATATAAACCAACAACAGCAAAAACAATATTCAAAACAACGGACACAAGATAAATATTTTTTGCTGCTCCTAACAAAAACACTGGGGTCAACACTAGAACATATAGTAAGTTTGAATACCCCTCTACCCGATCACCCGGGTTAAACACTAGCCCATGCCCTTCGGCAAAATTCTTGGCATATCTATAGGAAATATAGGCATCATCCGTCCCCCATGCATCTCCACTCCAGTCATAATGAAAATAACCCAGATAAGAATGAGCAGCACAACCCAATACCAATAAGATTGCAGAAACATGTACCAACCAATATCGATTGATTGGCAAAAACCAAGATTTAGAATTCATTTGCAATAATACTAAACATGAACAAGTATCTAATTTTATACCGTACTCTTTAAATTTTTTCTGATGTATTACAGTCCAAGCTCATTTTTCAATACGTAACACTACACAATCAAAAAATTCACCTACTAATTTTTTGGTAACGCCTGGTGCTAGACGCATAGCTAGACTTGCAATACGACCCATAATTTGCACGTTAGCCTCCCAATACAGCTCGGTTACGTTAGGTTCTGATTCATTGAGTGTCATTGTGCCCTCCACCTCTGCTGCGCTACCGGGCGCACTGCCCCTAGCGCGCATTTTTGCGCGATTAGGTTCATCTAATTCTATCCACTCAACATCCATTGCAAAACTCACCTTAACTGCCCCAAGAGCAATACCAACATTTGTGCGGAACTGCTTGTCTGGAACAACAACTTCCACCTCCTGCACTCCTGGTGCACATTGACTAACTAAATGTGGATCAGTTAAAAACTCCCAGACAGTCTCTCTTTTAGATTTTATAAGTACACTACCATCAAAATTCATCGCTTCCTCCGAAAATATCCTAATAATGACTTTATAATATAACCAGAACTATACAATTCTACCTCACATTACAACCAACATTGTATAAACCAGTATGTTAATGAAAATATAATGAAAATCATCTATAATCACTGAAAATATAGTTATACCAGAAGGAGAGTATCTGAATGAACGTTGCAAATCTTGTAAGTGTATTGGCCAGCATATCTTGGCTATTACTGATAGGTAGCATACTGTTCGCTGGCGCAAGTGTGGCCCGCGGAGGACGTGCAAAATCGTTTGCTAGCTTGGTCATAGGAACTTTAGCTCTTGCCCTTGTGCTCTCAACAATCAGCCAAGGTTTAGTGTTCATACAACCAGAATCGCGTGCGGTGGTTATCAGTGCTCTACGTCAAACAGGAATAAGAAGTCAAGCGCTTCAACCTGGTTTACGTTTTATAACACCATTTTTTGAAGATGTCGTAATCTATCCAATAGCAAAACAAACATATACGATGTCCGGAGCGGCAGCAGAAGGTCAAATAAGCGGCGACGACTCGATAGTAGCTCGTACCTCGGATGGTCAAGAAGTGCGTATAGATGCCTCAGTGATATTCTCAATAGATCCAACACAAGTAGTCGATGTACACATCGAATGGCAAAACCGTTATGTTGACGGACTGGTTCGTCCACAACTTCGTGGTATAGCACGAGACTCAGCAGCACGATATGGAGTTGAAGATATATACAGCCTTAAACGTGATGATCTTGCAATAGAAATTGAAGACGCATTACGTATTACTTTAGATGATAATGGGCTAATTCTGGATGACTTTGTCCTAAGAAATATCACCTTCACCGCAGAATATGCTGCTGTTATTGAACAGAAACAAATAGCGGAACAAGAAGTTCAGCGCCAGGCCTTTGTAGTAAAACAGCGAGAACAGGAGGCTGAGCAGCTGCGACAGAAATCCAAAGGTGAAGCCGATGCTGCTGTTATTGCATCAGAAGGTAAAGCTAAGGCAATATTGGTAGAGGCAGAAGCTCAAGCAGAAGCATTACGACAACTTGGTGAAGCCCTTAAGACAAGTCCTGACCTAATACAATACACTTATGTACAAGAGTTAAGCGATGATGTGGAAGTCATGTTGCTACCAGCCAATAGTCCTTATCTCTTCAATCTACCTGAACTTAATAATATGGGTGATAACGACTAAAGCTATATATGATTTACAACAAAAAAAGGGCCTCTATCTCATAGGCCCTTTTTTTTGTTGTAACAAGCGGAGAGGGTGGGATTCGAACCCACGGTGACCGTAAGGCCACAACGCTTTTCGAGAGCGCCCCGTTCGTCCACTCCGGCACCTCTCCCAAAATAGCGATTATATATGATATCCGTTAGTTGTCATGGAACAATATCGCGAAGCACTCTCAGTATCTCCTTTCCATACTCTTTGCGTCGCCAAGGTCCTAAATCCTGAGTCGATCTCAGCTCTGTATGATTGACCGGATTCTGCTTAGCCAAGTTCCACAACACCTCTCGAGCGACAATTACATCGGAAGCTACACCTCGTTTCCTAGCACGTAATTTGCGCCACTCCCTTAGAGAATCATATCGAAGAGATATCAATGGATCAATTCTTCTAATTTTTGGTCTAGGTGGATGCTCAGCATGCTCACCACGCCTAATTGCGCTCAGTATGCCTTTTTGATAGCGTCTAATCTGACCTGAAGTCATACCTTTAATAGAGCTTAGTGCATGAACATTCGGAGGACGCTCCTTGGCAATATCCAAAAGTACAGCGTTACCGATGATACGAAATGAAGGCACATCCCTCATGGATGCAATCCTTTCACGATACTTGTATAGCTCGCATAACACAGCACTATTTTTGCCGCTAAGTTTACGTGCTCCCGCAATTTGCCAGAAATCATTAGATGACCAACTACTACCTTGTTTGCGGATTTTTCGAATACTTGCTTCAGAGATCCGTTCAAATTCTTCGTACACCTCAGGCAATTGACACAGTTTACGAATAGTAGCTTCTAAATGATCACGCAATTTCAACAAATAGTGGGTATCTAATTGTGCATAAGACAATTGATCGTCATTTAATGGTCTTACAGCCCAATTAGCACGCTGAAACTTCTTGTTGATTGGTATTGAATAATGCTTGGACAAAATTGAAGCTAGACCCACTTTCTCCCAACCCAACGTTCTCGCAGCCACCATAGTATCGAAAAGACCATTTACCTTCCAGCCAAAGTCACGCCATAAACCAATCAGGTCATACTCAGCCGCATGAAACACCTTCTCTATACACGGATTGGAAAATACTGAACTCAATATGTCAATATTTCCAACAGCAAAAGGATCAACAATGAAATCTTCTTGCCGAGTCGAAAATTGAATCAGACACACTTTTTCCCTATAAGCGTGCAGAGAGTTAGATTCAGTATCTACTGCTATGACTCGTTCACGATTTAGCTTGCCAACAACAGAATTTAAGCAATCATCTGTAAATACCAACCGAGCCGGTTTAATGTCATTCATATATTCTAGAATTATGATTACATTTAGTCGATTGTCAACGTCAATGTTGACAATCAATAACCTTTGTGCTAAATTGTTCAATCTAAGGTAAGAGGAGTAAATACGATATGACAACAGCCAACGTAGCTACCCCAGCAGCCCCGCTTACACGTAGAGAGTTCCTATACTATGTCTGGGGAGCATCAATTGCTCTGTTCATGGCAGAAATGGGTGGTGCGTTGATTTGGTTTGCGTTGCCTCGATTTAAGGAAGGAGAGTTTGGAGGAGTAATTACTTTACCTATCTCCGACCTACCAACACCTGACTCAGGTCCTAAAGATTTGCCCGATGTACGTATCTGGCTTGTGAACCTAGGTGAGGGACGCATTGAAGACAACCGGCAACCCGGAGAATACACAGTCAATGGTGGAGTGCGAGCCCTATACAAAATATGCGTACACTTAGGTTGTCTATATAAATGGGTACCTACCAACGACCGTTTTGAGTGTCCATGTCATGGTTCAAAGTATTTAGCAAGCGGGTCCCGTATAGACGGACCAGCAACGCGCAATTTAGACTCCTTTCCAATTGAATTCGTAGATGATGATGGCAATGTACTTGCACAGAGTAGTACAACAGGAACTGGAAAATCGGAAGAAGGTGGTGCACTGGCAATACCTTCAGGAGCTGTCGCGATACGAATAGATACAGGTCAGCGAGTTGAAGGCGCACCAAACACTCAACCAGGTGGTGGGATATAGTGTCGCCACATTTTTGTAAATAGTCACAGGAGAACTAATTTATGTCTCTCTTCCGCATACATGCACCAATCCTTGATGACATCAGATCAGATGGATTGATGCCTACTCTTATAGCAAAAACAGACGAAGTTGTAACTCGTCTAACTGCTGGGTTAAATGTAGAAGAAATACGATCTGTTCTGAGAGGTGATCCACCCAAACGACCCAACCCGCGTGTTAAACCACATGCTGATGGGTTTTGGATGCATATGCGTCCAACATATTTTCACGAAAAAGTAATGACACTATACCCAACCTTCAGGTTGGGATGGCTATCTGTATACTTTCTCGTATTTGAGACGATCACTGGTCTCGTACTAATGCTATGGTATACGCCATCGCCACTAAGAGCTTTCGAGGACATGCAGAATATAATGAGCAATGTACCTCTTGGCTTGATGATGAGAGATCTGCACCGTTTAGGTGCCGAATTCATGGTCATGGTAGTGCTACTACATATGTTAAGAACTTTCATCACAGGTAGCTACAAAAAACCACGACAATTTACTTGGTTCACTGGTGGTGTACTACTACTACTAACTTTGTTCCTTAGTTTTTCTGGATATCTACTGCCATGGGACCAACTTTCCCTATGGGCAGTAACAATTGGTGCTTCCATGGCTGAGGCCACCCCAGTAATTGGTCGTGAAGTTAATTTGCTGGTCCGTGGAGGTCCAGATTTTGGAGCAAATGGTTTACTACGATTCTACCTACTACATGTCTTCGCTCTTCCATTAATAGCTTTCATATTTCTAGGTGTTCATTATTACAAAGTAATTATTCACGGACATTCCCTACCTCCTAAAGAAGAGGAGATAGGTGAAGATACGGCTCGCAAAGTACCAATGGAAAAGCGCAGTTACTTCCTACCTGATGTACTTACTAAAGAAGTATATTGGATAGTTATTTGGACTGCGCTACTTATATTGATGGTTACTGTCGGAAATTGGCATGCACCATTAGAGCCCCATGCAGATTCCCAAGTAACTCCGCTACACACGACTGCGCCTTGGTATTTTCTATGGTTACAAGGTATGTTGAAGCTAGGTGACAAGGTATTTTGGGGTGTTATCGCCCCAGGCATCCTCGTAAATTTTGTGTTTGTAATGCCATATTTAGAGGTGGGTCCAAGTCGCCGATACATACATAGACGAGTAGGTCTATCAGTTTGTGCGATCAGTGTCATTGCTTTTTCAATACTCACATATATGGGTACTCCATACCATGCAGTTTCATCATCCCCAGATCAAGAAATAGTAGCAGCACTTGTACCACAAACCCATCCTGGGCCTGTTCGTACTGCCTCATTTGATGAACTACTACCAGGGGAGTACTCGTCAGACAAATGGAATTCAGCACCTACAGAGAACCTGCGTGAAATAATGGAAACTTTTGACTATGAAATAAACAAGTATGGTAGTGAACTTCCTGGCGCAGTAGGGATAATGAATATAGTAGACTGGCAAGTTGGACTGAAAAAAGTTACCCTAAGCGTAGTTTGGAACAATGGAGAAGAAACTTTCACTCAAAATGTGTATGTACATGAAGATTCAAAACATGGACACTAAAATATGACTTGGCGAACTGTTGTCGGTACCCTAGCTACATTTGTCACAACTGTCGTTATAGCCTTCTGGTTAATTAACGAACCGGCTCGCATGAAAGAAGCAGAAGAGGGGTTTGCAGGCAGATCCATGGAAGCTGGAGCAGCGATATACGAAAACAATTGTACACGCTGCCATGGTCCAGCAGGTGGAGGATTAGTAGGACTGGCTCCAGCAATCAACAACCCTGCACTTTTTGATGGAACTAGACTTGCTGAAGTCGGTTGGGCAGGAAGCTTGCATGACTTTGTGTACTCCACAATATCCGGAGGACGGCCATTGGCTTCTTCAGGCACAACATGGCCACAACGAATGCCAACTTGGAGCACAGAATATGGCGGACCGCTTCGACACGACCAAGTGCGAGATGTCACAGCATTCGTGTTAAACTGGGGAAGAGCATACGAGGAAGGTATTACCGCACTGCAAAATCCTGAAACAGCAACAACTTCAATGGAACCCATTGATGCAGTTGGTATAGATATAAACACACCCGAATTGCCGCCTGGCAATCCTGACGACGGTGAAGCTCTTACTGTCTCACTGGGTTGCACTGCGTGCCACATTCAAACCGAAGTCGGACCAGCTTGGCTGGCAGAAAATCACCCTGACGGCACGGGAATTGGCACAAGAGCAGGCGAACGCATTGTTGCTGCAGACTATACTGGTGCTGCTACCACAGCCGAACAATACTTACGAGAGTCAATAGTACGCACTAATGAATATGTAGTCGAAGGATACGAACCCGGCATAATGGTCGCCACATATGGAGAAACTCTAACTGCACAAAACCTGTCAGATATAATTTCATATCTAATCACACTGAAATAAACAGTCTTTCATCAGGATCATAACTCCATTGAAAAATGCAATATAAAAACCGGCACAATTCTAATCAGTCTGTGCCGGTTTTTTATTACATGTTACTAACAATTTTAAGTTAAAGTTACATCCATACAACATAAAGTGTAAAGAAATCTTGTGTTCTTCAGGTACAATTAAACAAATTACATATTATGACTTCATATAAAGAGCCAACAACACAATCAAATCGTCAGCGTAACAAATTTCTGTTAGGCGGTTTTCTAATAATAAGCGCAATCATATATCTTATTGCCAGCACTACTCAAAGTACCAGTAAGTATTATTACACAGTTGATGAGTTAGTCGTCGAACAAGCAGCTGCTATAGGAGAGAACGTCCGTATATCAGGAGCAGTAATTGGGGATTCTATTAGCTATGATGCAGACAACTTAACTCTGCAGTTTACAGTAGCACATGTTCCTGGTGACTCGGATGAGATTGTAGCTAAAGGTGGTCTTGCTAGAGTACTTCATGAGGCTATTGCAAACCCCAACAAAGCACGTCTTAGAATATCCTACCAGGGTCCAATGCCTGATTTACTAAGAGACGAAGCCCAAGCAATTATGGATGGGCATTTGAATAAAGATAATGTTTTCGTAGCTGACACACTACTACTAAAATGTCCAACAAAATACGAAGACGAATTACCAAATCAAACCAACAACTAACAGGCACTCGCAATTGTTAGATCACCGTATATGAGCTATTTCTCTAATGATTGTTAACCTTGGTTATACAGCTTTACTACTAGCATTATTATGCTCATTTTATGCCATAGTATCAGCAAGAGTATATATCAACAATAATAAATTACAGTGGGTTGACTCAGCACGTAATGCAGTATTATCTGTATGGTTTCTTCTTACATTAGCTTGTCTTATCCTTGTCTACCTTCTAACTAACGAACATTTTGAAATCGAGTATGTAGCTAGCGTATCTAGCCGAGCAATGCCTTGGTACCTAAAAGCAACTGCGCTATGGGGAGGACAAGCTGGAAGCCTACTATTCTGGTCCTGGTTAATGTCTTCCTACACTGGAATAATGATGTTGCGGGACTGGAGCAACGAACGTGACTTGCAGCCATATGTAATCACTGCAAGCATGCTCACTCTTGCATTTTTCGTTAGCTTGAATGTGTTTGTGGAAAATCCATTCAATGTTCTCTGGATTGATTCCTTTGGCAATATTACCTCATCTATGACGAGACCAGATGCAAACCTTATGTTTACTCCAAATGACGGAGCAGGGCTCAATCCTCTATTACGCCATCCTGGGATGATTATTCATCCTCCAATGTTATATCTCGGTTTCGTCGGCTTTGTAATACCTTATAGTTTTGCTATCGGAGCTCTTGCAGTCGGCCGCACGGACGGGGTCTGGATACGAGCCACACGTCGATGGACTCTTATTGCCTGGCTATTTCTATCGCTAGGACTCTTATTAGGTGGTCGTTGGGCTTATGATGTGCTGGGATGGGGTGGCTACTGGGGATGGGACCCCGTAGAGATAGCTGCTTTTATGCCGTGGCTCACTGGAACAGCCTTTCTACACTCAGTAATTATTCAAGAAAAACATGGTATGTTCAAAAGATGGAATATGATTTTAATAATATTGACTTATGCATTGGTGATATTTGGAACATTTCTTACTAGATCAGGAGTGCTATCCTCTGTCCATGCCTTTGCCCAAAGCTCAATAGGTCCTCTGTTTTTTATTTTTATAACAGTAACTTTTACTATTTCATTGTTGTTGCTTTTTCGTGGCTGGGAATCTCTAGCATCTAGAAAAACCCTTACAAGCTGGTTATCACGTGAAGGTATGTTTTTGCTAAACAATCTGCTATTTATGGGAATATTGGTAGCGTGCTTTTGGGGAGTTATATATCCACTCATCTCAGAGATTATCACTGGACAGAAAGTGACCGTAGGACCACCATTTTACGAGCGTACTACTGGACCACAATTCGCTGCATTACTGTTGTTAATGGGCATAGTACCCTTAGTAGCCTGGAGAATCACTACGGTCAACCGAATTGGCCATCTAATATGGAAGCCAACGATAATATCTTTGTTGGTACCAATAATGTCTATAATTTCGGGTATATTTAATTTTGCAGCCTTACTTAGCCTTTGGCTAGCAAGCCTTGTATTTTGCGTAACAATATATGAATTCTATCGAGGAGCTATCGCACGAAGTAAATCTAGCGGCAACATCTTTTTCATTTCTTTGTGGCAGCTCATATCAAGAAATCGTCGTCGTTATGGAGGATATATAGTGCACTTAGGTATTGTGTTTATGGCAGTTGGAATTATTGGTGTTGAGATGTTCCAGACTGAAACTCAAGGTACCTTAGCTATTGAAGAACGAATGAGTTTAGAGGACTACTCGTTAGTGTACAAAGATCTAGATGAATACCCGGAAAACGACGGGCGCTTTGTTACTAAAGCAACACTAGATGTATACAAGAACAACAAATTAATTGGTGAATTAGAACCAAGACGCGACTATTATAATATAAGTCAACAAAGAATGACTATTCCGGATGTTTACAGCACGCTGGAAGGAGACCTATACGTTTTGCTCATTGACTGGAAGCCTGTTGGACCGCAACAGGCCACATTTAAGGTCTATCTTAATCCTCTTATCAATTGGATATGGATAGGTGGATTTCTCTTTATACTTGGCACGCTGGTAGCTACGTGGCCTGACCAGCGTGATAGACACATAATCACAAACAACAAATCTATCGCACAACCCTTTTGAGTGACATATGATTACATATCATACTCCAACGTTTGTGTGACAAAAAGATTGGGTTAAACGCATGGAAATAAAGTGGATCACCAAATCAATTTTGTTGGTTATGTTATTAACATGTATTCCATTTAATAAAACCCCTAATGTCTTAGCCCAAGACATTAACCCAACCGATGATGAAGTTAATGCAATTAGCAAGCAATTGTACTGCCCAGTCTGTGAAAGTATTCCCTTAGACGCTTGTGGTACCCAAGCCTGTATTCAGTGGCGAGATACTATAAGGGCAAAGCTGACAGACGGGTGGTCTGAAGAAGAAATTAAACAATATTTTTCCGACCAGTATGGTATACGAGTGCTAGCAGAACCACCAGTAGACGGTTTCAATAAACTTCTGTGGTATCTACCACCATCCTTGTTTCTAATTGGAGCACTGCTCGTAACACGTTTACTCTCTAATACTAAAAACAAACTACATGTACAGCATGAGACAACATCAAATATAGAAAATGCGAATCATTATGTAGAGAGAATAGAGCACGACTTCAAAAAATGGCAATGAGCAGAACCAATCCACCAAAACTTGGTCAATCACATATTACAGTTCAACAGCGCAAAAATAGACTAGGGCAACTTGCCGTGTGGATATTACTTGCGGCATTGTTGGTTTTTGTTGCGATCAAGTTGTTCCAAACAAGTCTTGGCCCAGTTCGATCAGGAAAACCACCTGATTTCACAATAACCACTTTTAATGACCAAACATATACTCTTTCAGACCTCGAAGGAAAAATTATAGTTATCAACTTCTGGGCTTCATGGTGTGATCCATGTAAAGCAGAAGCTGCAGACCTGGAGATGCTGTGGCGTGATTATAAAGATAAAGATGTGCTATTGTTAGGAATAGATTATGCAGATACCGAAAAGGAAGCTCTCGATTACTTGAGTACATGGGACATTACATATCCAAACGGCCCAGATGTGGGGACAACAATCTCTCAATCGTACCGCATAAGGGGAGTGCCAGAGACGTACATAGTAGCCCAGAATGGATTGCTAGCCAAATCGTTTATAGGGCCAATCAACTACGAAAATGTAGAGGTTGTTCTGGAAGCACTACTAGACAAATAATTCAACCATGATTCTACTTTTTCTCATACTACAGGTCACATTGATTGCTGCAGCAATAATATTTATAATCAGACCTTTTTTCCTGTCCGACAATCGAAAACCAGATATGAACAATAGTAACTACAGTCTTCACGAACAACACACTAGACTAATTGAATCTTTACACGATCTTGATTTTGATCATCGCACAGAAAAAATCACCACTGAAGATTACACTACTGCACGTAATAATATAATAAATGAAGGCATTAATTTGCTTCGTAAAATAGACGATACACACGAAATATAAACTAGTATGATTAATGTCAAATCTGTTTCCAAATCTTTTGGTATGAAAGAAGTACTTAGAGACATCAATTTAGACATAGAGCCTGGTGAATTTACTGCAATTGTCGGGCCCAATGGATCAGGTAAGTCTACTCTGTTACGCATAATATCTACGTTGCTTCGCCCCAACAGCGGACAAGTTACCGTGGCTGGACTTGACTTAAGTACAAGAGCACATACAGTACGTCAACTCCTTGGAGTAGTCTCACACCACACTTTACTTTACGACAACTTAACAGCATACGAAAATCTACTTTTCTACGCACACCTATACAATATGACCGATTATGCAAAACGCATAAACATGGTACTTGATAAGGTAAATTTATCCGACTCCAAAGACACATTGGTACACACATATTCGCATGGCATGCAGCAAAGACTATCAATCGCTAGAGCCATACTACACAATCCTAGAGTGATTTTATTTGATGAACCACACACTGGATTAGATCAAACCAACTCTATTAGATTGGACGAAATTCTTCAGTCAACATCAGCAGCAGGAAATACCGTAATGCTGATTACACACGATATAAAACATGCGCTAACGTTATGCGACAAAATCGTTGTACTACATAAAGGCAAAATAGTATATCAGGTAAGAACCACCCAAATATCATATGATGAATTCGCCAGTAATTACCATGAAATCACCAATGTATAACAACGATAAACACCCAACAACAGGCCAGTATTGGCGAACAGTCAAAACAATCATCTGGAAAGATCTAAGCATAGAAATGCGCAAGAAAACGCTCATAAGCGCACTCTTTATTTTTTCCGTCATGGTAACACTTGTTTTTACCTTTGCTCTCGATTTGGACAAATCGACCAAAGACAATGTTTCTGTTGGAGTACTCTGGGTAACATTTGTATTTTCATCTACTTTAGGACTAAATCAAACATTTGCTAACGAAAAAAAACATGGGTCACTAGAAGGAATGCTTCTAGCGCCTATTGACCACACTGCTATTTTTGTTGGAAAATTTATTAGTACATACATTTTCGTAATCATCATAGAGATAATAATTATTCCCATGTTTTACTTTTTTTATGGTATATCATTGTTTTCTCCACTGTTCTTGCTAATAGTATTGCTTGGATCATTCGGATACACTTTAGTAGGCACCCTATTAACATCCATAGCAATAAGAACTCAAGTACGCGAAATCATGTTACCAATACTACTGTTTCCTGTATCAATGCCAATAATAATAGCGTCTGTTCAATGTAGTAATGCAATCCTATCTGGAGCTAATTGGGGACAGTTCTCCAATGCATTCAATCTAGTAATAGTTTACGATATAATATTCATTGGAGTAGCAATTATGACATTTGAGTACCTAATCCAGGAGTAATAAGACTGATATGCTAAGATCAAATCCGCGGCTAAAACTTATGACAGTTAGTTCGTTAATTCTAATTGTCCTTTCAATGTATATGGTGCTAATTTATGCACCTAGGGAAGTAATCATGGGTGAAATCCAACGTATTTTCTATTATCATGTATCTTCTGGATGGATAGCTGCATTAGCCTTTCTAGTCACTCTAATAACTAGTATCATGTTCTTAGCAACCCAAAATGAAAGGCACGATCACATTGCTATTTCTTCAGCAGAAATTGGGGTGATATTTACCACGATGAATATCGTCAGCGGATCTGTATGGGCAAGACCTGTCTGGAATACTTGGTGGACTTGGGACCCACGATTGACCACTGCTACAATAATGTGGCTTTTATATATTGCGTACCTATTTCTACATGCAGGACTAGAAGACCATGATCGTAGACGACACATCACTGCTGTATATGGAATAGTTGCCTTTATCAGCGTACCACTAACATTTATGGCAATACGCATCTGGCGCACAATTCACCCAGTAGTAATTGGAAGTGCCGATCCAGACGCTGAAGGCCAATTTGACATGACTGCAAGAATGACCACAACATTGCTGTTCACTGTATCAACATTTACAGTATTGTATTTTACTATTCTATGGCATAGAGTCAGAATCCAATCATTGTTCGAATATATGTCCAAGCTACAGCATCAAATGTACAATGATTAAAGGAGATACAGATGTTACTTGAAAATTCACAGGTGGATACTTCTAATTATCTGTTACTAGGTTTTACAATACTGACAATTATAAGTGCTGGTTATTGCATCTACCTCTTCAATCGTTTTAGCAAATTAAAACAACAAATATCAAAAACAGAAAAGTTAAACAGTATACATAATAAAGACGCATAACTTGTTATAAGATAACTAATCTAACATACGTCTACAGATTTTCAACCGTATAGATTGTTTGTCAAATTATCGGAGGCACTACTAATGTTAGATGTAACACAAATTGAAAGCTTAGACTCTGACAATATGCTCGGACATATTGTCTCTCTTCCCAGCCAGATCACACAAGCATGGAATCATGGAATGAAATTACCATTGCCAGAGGTTAGTAATATTTCCAATATAGTGATACTAGGAATGGGAGGTTCAGCTATAGGAGGTTCACTACTACAAACACTTGTAGGACCCGAATGTAAAGTGCCAATAATATCTAACCGAGATTACGAAATACCATACTTTGTAGGCCCAAACAGTCTCGTAATAGCCTTATCTTATTCGGGCAACACTGAGGAAACCCTTACTGCTCTTGAATCAGCACAAAAACAGAACGCTCAAGTTGTTAGTATTTCCACCGGCGGACAAATATCCACATTAACTCAGAAAAACAATGGGTTGTCATGGGTTTATGATTATAAAAGTCAGCCACGAGCAGCACTGGGTTACTCACTCATCCTTCCACTAGTATTGTTACATCGTCTAGGTTTAGCACGAGATTTTAGTGTCGACATAGCAGAAACACAAAACATTCTGACTGATCAGAATAGTCAGTTAGGTGCACAGTCATCCTTAGCAACTAACCCTGCAAAACGTCTTGCTGGTCAGATGCTTGAAAGAATAATTTTAGTGTTTGCACCTGAGCCTCTGACACCTGTGGCACGCCGATGGCGTGGACAAATCGCCGAAAACAGCAAGGCATGGGCCCAATATGAAGAATTGCCAGAAATGAACCATAACTCAGTAGTCGGTATTGAACAGCCCGAGTCATTTATTGACAAAACATTTGTATTGTTTATGAATTCACCCGCTGCACACCCACGCAACCAACTTCGCATTGACCTTACTCGCCAACTCTTCTTAGGGTCTGGATACAACACAGACTGCATTACTGCCCAAGGTAAATCTCGTATGGCACAAATGTTGTCCATGGTACATTACGGAGATTATGTAAGTCTCTATTTATCAATAGCATATGGCATTGATCCAACACCAGTACAAAATATTGCATGGTTAAAAGAAAATTTAGCAGAATCGTCAACGTAGATCCGTTAGAATCAACATGACACTTGACCTAACTAGCTTACCGAAGATAGTTCGTCTGCAATTACGAATTAGACAATATCCCATTCTAGGCAAAGAAATCCGGAGAAAAATGCTGGATGAAATATTTCGTCGCGGAATCATAACTCCTGAGCAGATGGATAATGAGGTGCGTCAGAGATCTATCGAATCCCAAGAATTAGACGGTCAGAACAAATCCCTAACGAAAGAGCCAGCTGAGATATGGAAAATACGCACAAGTCATGTACGCGATTATCTTACTGAGTTTTACTTTGCTTACAATCTACCAATGTATTTGTTCGATAACATCGTTAATACACTTGTTAAGAACCGTGCTGGTAATAAAAGCACAGTAAGCGACATAACATATAACCCCGAAATGGCTCCTTTAGACCTATTAATGGATCATGGCAAACAAATAGAGTCTCTAAACCCTGACGATCAACAGATATTTTCTCACCACTTGGCAGAAATAATAGTAGTAGCCATCAAGACAGTAGTCAGTGATAGACTGGAGTTTGTAGGTACCGCTAGGAAATGGTTCACAATTCAAGACCTGTTCAACATACTTGACCGACGGATTGGCACAGGAAAAATAGGTGGCAAAGCAGCAGGTATTGAGCTAGCAAAAATTATGATGCAAGGCGACAACCAACTTGCTAGCGAGATCAGTACACCTCAGTCGTATTTTGTTGCTACAGATGTATTTGATCAATTCAAAGACACAAATGAACTCACGTGGGTTATGAACCAAAAATATAGATCGGCAGATGAGATTAGAGAACTGTATCCTACAATTAAAGATAGGTTTAATGCTGGTTCGTTCCCAAATGACATTACTCAAGAACTACAAGATCTACTACAACGCCACAAAGGACAACCCATAATAGTAAGGTCATCCAGCCTATTAGAAGACTCTTATGGAACCTCCTTTGCAGGAAAATATCACAGCTATTTTTGCGCAAACCAAGCAAACGCCTCGGAAAACTTAGATTCACTGTCTAAAGCGATATCCAAAATATATGCGAGTGTTTATAGTCCAGATGCGCTGCTCTATCGAAAGAAAATGGGATTATTAGATTACGACGAACGTATGGCAATACTAATCCAAGTAGTGGAGGGTGACATACATGGTAATTGGTATTATCCGCCAATTGCTGGAGTTGCTTTTAGCCAGAACCAATACCGGTGGACACCTCGCATTAATCCAGACGATGGATTAGTTCGTATGGTGTGTGGTCTTGGGACTCGCGCAGTGAACCAAACAACGGACTATGCACGAATGATCGCATTAAGTCACCCCAACATTCGCCCGGAGTCGGGAGCTAACGCTATACAACATTACTCACAGAAAAAAATTGATGTTATTAATTTGAAGACTAATAGTTTCGAAACTCAATCAATAACAAAAATACTACATGGGAAACTTAAATGGTTAAGGCTTGTAGCTATGCAAATCGCCGATGATTATCTCAGCAAACTAATCACAATAAGTCCAAACATTGATTCTAAAACACTGGTGTTGACCTTTGACCAGCTGTTAGAACAAACCAATTTTGTTTCGCAAATCAAGAGAATGCTACAGTATCTATCTAGACACTATAATGCAGCAGTAGATATTGAGTTCACCACCAAAATTGAATATAAGGAAAATAAACCAATAGCATCAATCTGTCTAGTGCAATGCAGACCACAAAGTCTTCGTACCGAAAATTCACCTGTAACAATACCGGCCGACCTACATAAAACACAAATCGTATTCAAATCTCACGGCATGGTCCAAGATGCACAGGTAGACAAAATAAGATTTGTAGTAATTGTACCAATCAGCGCATACGACTCCATTACAGATCCCACCCGAAAAACTCAAGTCGCTAGAATAATCGGACGACTCAACCACACACTGCGAGAAGAGAGATTTGTGCTAATCGGACCACACCGATGGGGGAGCAGCAACCCAGACTTAGGGGTCAAGGTGACTTATGCAGATGTGCACAACACTAAGATGCTAATTGAGCTGGTACCAGACAGTGGACGCAAGACAAGTGAACCATCATATGGAACTCATTTTTTTCAAGATCTGGTTGAAGCTAACATATATCCACTAGCGATTAATCTAACACAAGATGAAGCTTACTTTGATGAATCAATGTTTAGCGATTCTCCAAACTTGCTTGCCAAACTTAGCCCCAAAGATGCAAGCTATGCTGATTTAGTCAAAATATATGATATTCAAGAAATTACTAATGGCAACACACTAAGTGTAGTAATGGTCTCAAGCACGGAAAAATCAGTGGGGTTCATAAGTAATACTAACAAGAAGTAAATTGTGTTATGTAACTACTTTTATAGGAACAAACTAAACAATACAACCTAATGTCAGCTTCTAATAGTACAAACAGGATAGTAACAATATATACTGATGGTGCCTGTGATCCAAATCCCGGACCAGGAGGATGGGCGGCAATACTCCTGTTTGGTACACACAGAAAAGAAATTTACGGTAATGTAGAAAAGACCACCAATAACCGTATGGAACTTCAAGCAACCATAGAGGCTTTACGTTACCTTAAATCATCCTCTGTGGTTGAACTATACACTGATTCAGAATACATCCAAAAAGGAATTACTAAATGGATGACTATGTGGCAAGCACGAGGCTGGCGTACAAGCAAGAAGCGACCAGTTGCAAATCAGGATCTTTGGCTAGAACTAGTCAGTGTAATGAAACAACATGAAGTAGTTTGGAAGTGGGTGAAAGGACACTCGGGAAACCCTCTAAATGAAGAGGTTGATACCTTAGCACGAAAATCTATATCGAGTATTAACCAAAACAACGTGGGTGATTCAATTCGTGCATTTACCGGTGCTTCTTGTATAGGGACTACAGGTCCAGGGGGGTGGACAGTATTATTGCTTCAAAACCAAGCAGTAAAAGTACTTTCAGGACAAGAGAAAATAACTACAGCCAATAGAATGCAACTCTTCTCCGCAGCACAAGCGATGAAGTCAGCACCAATTGCCAAACCCCTAGATATCTACACTACATCAAAGTATGTGCATCAAGGAGCTAGTAACTGGTTATCTAATTGGAGAACACAAGACTGGAAAACAAAATCAGGTGATACTGTAAAAAACCTGGATATGTGGAAACCCATCTCGCTAGATATTGACAGACTAGACATAAATTGGCACCTATGTAGCTCCAATAAGCCCATACCAGAAATGGACGCAGCACATTATCTGGCTAAAAATGCAGCATTAGGCAGTACCAACGATGAACTTAGAAAGTTGCTCGAGACCAAATATCAAATATAACCCCTTTTCTATTAATTGGACATTTGTCTTTTGCCCACAATCTGAACGAATGTTTTTTGGAGCTTTATGTATGTTACGCCAATTTCCTCAGGTAATACACGCGTCTCAGCAATGCTGGTCATAAAATTGGTGTCGCCAGACCACCTAGGTAAGACATGCGTATGCACATGATCTGGAACTCCTGCGCCAGCTGCTGAACCCATATTGACACCAATATTAAACCCATCAGGATTATATTCACATCGTAATGTTTTCACACACACCTGAGTTATAACAGCTAATTCTGTAACAGCAGCCTCTGACAACTCATCTATAGATGACAAATGTGCTATAGGAGCAATTAACAAATGTCCATTACTATAGGGATACTTATTTAGCATCACGAAAGTATGATCGCCTTTATAGATAATTAAATTTTCTACAGATGGCGCCTTATCAATGTTTATACAAAATAAACATCCTGTCACTGGATCAACATCCCCACGAAGATAGTCCATACGCCAAGGTGCCCACAATGTCTTCATTATTTAACATTCTACCAGTTTCAAACCATTTGACGTGCACAAATAGACCTTTAGAATATAGATATGAACTATAGAGACACTTTTTCATACACAACCATTTCTGAATCGCTAGTCGATGAACACTTCGGTCGTCCACTGTATTACTACAATACAATTGGCTCGACAAACATCGAGGCTAAAATCCTGGCAACAAGTGGATCTCCAGAAGGCACACTAATAGTAGCCGATGAACAAACAGCAGGACGGGGTCGTTTTAATCGCCATTGGTCAACGCCTAAAGGTAGTGGCCTAGCTGTCAGCTTCATACTTAAATCTAGACTGTCAAACCCTCAGATTAGCCAAATGCCAATGCTTGGCAGTCTAGCAACCGCATACGCAATTGAACAGTTATGCAATACGTCCCCTCAACTTAAATGGCCTAATGACGTCTGGATTGAACAGAAAAAAATTGCTGGGATATTAGTAGAAACAAGTTATACCAAAAACTTACCTGAGTGGCTAATATTGGGTATAGGCGTCAATGTAAATTCTGCACCTCTGAAAGTTACGAACCCTTATTACGATACATCATGCTTAGCAGACATAATAGGACATAAAGTTGATCGGGTAAATCTTCTACAGCGATTGGTGCACAATGTGGGATTGCTATACAACAAATTGGAAAAAAACTCTATCAGAAAGGAGTGGCAGAAGCGTATGCTCTGGAAAAATCAACACATAGAAGTTATTGATTCCGACCAAAACCCAATTGAAGGTATAGCTTTAGGTATAGAACCAAACGGAGCTCTACTCTTACAACTACTCAGCGGAGAACATGTCAACATTTACAGTGGAGAAATAAGATTGAGGTCAAACTAGCGCATCGAATATCTTAGGTGTGAATTTGCCAGGATTTTGTACGTAAAATTTTGCCAATTACATGATGACATTGTACACTCATTCCAAATATAGATAAGGAACAACAATTAATGAACAATGAATACCAATTCATCAAAGAAATACGTGAGCAACCGCACAAGATTTCCGAGAGCTTAATGCATGCAGACGAGAATCTCAAAGATATCGCTGAACGTTACTCACAAATAATTGACCGTGTAATCATGGTTGGATGTGGAGACCCTTACATGCTCGGTATCGGAGCCACATACGCATTTGAAAAATGGGCACAATTACCATCTGAGTCAATAGAAGCAGCAGAGTTTGTCAGTTATCGCCACAACTTAATAAATGAACGCACATTAGTAATTCTGATATCATCATCCGGTAAAACCGTTAAGGTAATTGATGCAGCTCGCCTAGCGGCACAAAAAGGGGCTCCAAGATTCTCGCTAACTAACCTTAATCCAAGTCCAATAACCGATGAAACTGATGAGGTGATTCACACGCAAGCCGGATGGTCCGATTCGTTTCCAACCAAGCAAACCACCACTGCACTGGCGAACCTATATGCACTAGCATTACATATGGCTGAAGCTCGAAAAACTTATTCCGATCAGCACATTGCTATGCTGCGACAGGAACTTTATTCTGATATACCCAATGCAATTGCTGAATCACTCAAACTAGAGTCTCAAATGAAAGAACTAGCTGAAAATCTGATTACGGCGCCTATCTACACTTTCATTGGATCGGGACCCAACTGGCCAACAGCACAACTGGCAGCCGCTAAAATGAAAGAGACCAGTCAGAGTCGTGCTGAATCCACTAATCTGGAGGAATATGCTCATCTTCATGCTCTATCATTAAGTGACGATGACCCTGTATTCGTTATAACGCGACCCGGAGATATCGGAGAGCGCGATAGACTAGTAAGTCAACACGTCAAAACCAATCATGGCCAAATCATCGTCATTGGTACTGCACAAGATAAAGAATTGTGGACAGACTTGGAAGCTAAATATTACACCGTGCCTGAACATAGTGAAATGTTTGGACCTCTGGTTGCTTGGATTCCCCTACAACTGTTTGCATACTTTACTGCAATAGCAAAGAATCGTAACCCTGATAGACCACCAGAGCGGGGTCCAATGGACTTTTTGCAAAAAATTATTTACACAAGCATGCTAGAAGGCTGGTTTGATCGTTAATGTTAGAAAGACAATAAATTATGTCAGCATCACAAGAGTTTGACTTAGTTGCATTAGGATGTACTACTCTCGAATTACTGTCCTGGGTTGATAGATATCCAGGAGCTAGTGATGGAATTCACACGGACAAACAATTGTGGACCGGTGGCGGCATGAGTGGCAACCTAGCTCATGCCGTAGCTCAACTGGGAGGACAAGTAGCATTACTAGCTGCAACTGGAAGTGATAGTATCGGGGATAGAATGATAGACCAACTAAGGGTAGCAGGAGTCAATGTTGAATATCTCTTGAGAAGAGACAACACTTTGTCACAACTAACTGTACTCATGGTAACTTCTGATTTAAAACGAGCCGGCCTAGTAATAACTTTACCGGCAGATTTACAGATCAAATCTTCCGAGATTCCAGATGATCTTCTGAAATCTGCTAGGGTATTCTTCACTGACATGGATCCAGCAAACACCGCTATTGACGTATCTGGTCGAGCAAAGGCATTAGGTATTCCAGTAGCATATGATCTACAAATGGCCCCTGAACGCATAAACATCCCAGAGCATGCCAGAAACATCAACAAAATGCTTGATTTGTCAGACTATCTATTTGCAGACGAAGAAAATTTTCTTATGTGGGGAAATTATTCTGACCTGTCTACAGCAATCTCTGAAGTTTTGCACAAACACCCCGAAATGACTTTGCTTATTACTCAAGGTTCGGACGGTTCAGTAGTAGCAACGCAAAAACAAACCATCGAAATAAATGCGTTTCCTATAGATGTAGTGGACTCTATAGGAGCAGGAGACGCATATCATGCCACCTTTTTGTATACCCATATTGCACTAGGTTGGTCTGTAAAAAAAGCTTGTATATATGGATCAGCGGCAGCATCTCTATCATGCACAAAAGCCGGCGCAAGAGATGGTCTACCTACTCTTGAAGAAATAGATTATTTTGTAAATAGATCTTAACATTAGAAGATTATGTTGCAACAAAATAGATGGTAGAATAATTACAATTCTGACTACTCCAATAGCTATAATTGAGGATTTTAAAAACCTATGGCATCAACTATATCAACTAATGAAGTAGTGCGGATAGCACAACTTGCACGCCTGCATTTGACAAAAGATGAGATAAAGTCATTCAGCAAGGACCTCTCCGAGATATTGAACTACATGCATCAGATTAACAAAGTAGATGTATCTAATGTCCGTCCAACTGACAATATGCTAGTCTCGAACACAGTATTGAGACCGGATGTAGCCCAAGAATCTCTTTCTCTTGACCAACTACTCAACAACGCTACTGAAGTTAATAATGGCTATTTCAGTGTACCACCTATACTAGGTAAAGATTGATACAGTGATATACAACAAATCTGCCAGAGAATGTATGCTATGGACTTAGCTTTCCAATCCTTAGCCATGGTATCTGATTTGCTTAGTACTGGTGATATAACTAGTGTTGAACTAACTGAAGCATGTCTCACTCAAATTAATTCATCCGAGTCGAAATTAAACGCATTTGTAACTATAAGCTCTGACTTAGCTATGCAGCAAGCAACCAATGCTGACATTACTTGGCAGAACTGGATAAATGGAAAGTCTAATAAAAAACCATCACCATTAAATGGTGTCCCCTTGGCTATAAAAGATGTTATCTGTGTTTCTAATATTGTTGCTACTGCCGGCTCAAAAATGCTAGAAGAATTTGTGCCGCCTTATGACTCAACCGCTAGTGAACGTTTAAGAGATGCTGGTGCAATTTTTTTGGGGAAAACAAACACTGATGAGTTCGCAATGGGTTCCTCTACCGAAAACTCAGCATTTGGACCAACACACAATCCATGGGATATCACTCGTGTTCCCGGAGGTTCATCCGGGGGAAGTGCAGCTGCCGTGTCTGCCGGAATGACTTATGGTGCACTAGGTACAGATACAGGCGGCAGCGTTAGACAGCCAGCAGCAATGTGTGGGGTCGTTGGACTCAAACCCACTTATGGACGTGTATCTCGATATGGTCTAATAGCATTTGGCTCATCTCTTGATCAAATCGGTACACTAACTAGAACTGTGAAGGACGCAGCTTTGTTGCTGCAAGTTATTTCAGGCCAAGACCTCAAGGACTCAACCACGCTTCAAAAGAAGCCGCCCAACTATCTAGAGGTGCTAGCAAAAACAGACAATCTAATAGGTATCCGTGTGGGCATTGAGGAAGAAAACACAATGGGTTCCTTACAACCTGAAGTAGAAAAATCAGTGCAAGACACAATTAAAACACTCAAACATCTAGGTGCAGAAATAGTACCCGTGCAATTGCCACACACTAAACATGCCCTAGAAGCATACTACCTAATAGCAAATGCCGAGGCATCTGCCAATTTAGCTCGCTACGATGGCATACGATTTGGACGGCGTCAAACTGGCAAAAATTTATGGGAAACTTACATTGATACAAGAAGCAAGGGTTTTGGTGAAGAGGTCAAACGACGTATCATGTTAGGTACTTATGCACTTACTGCAGGTTATTATGAGGATTATTATTTGCATGCACAGAAAGTACGTAGATTAGTCCAAAAGGACTTTGCACAAGCTTTCTCAAAAGTGGACGTAATTGTTGGTCCAGTCACACCCACAACAGCATTTAAAATAGGAGAAAAGATTGAAGACCCATTACAAATGTATCTCTCTGATATATTTACATTGTCGGGAAATTTGGCTGGAATACCAGGAATATCACTACCCTGTGGATTCGACCAAAATGGTCTCCCTATAGGAGCGCAGTTGCTTGGTCCCGCATGTGGCGAGGAACAATTGTTAACCATTGCCCACATATATCAGCAAGCTACAGATTGGCATAAACACATTCCTCGATTGGAGTATTAATATGAAAATTATTATCCCTTTAGCTGGTTTCGGTAGTAGATTAAGACCTCACACATTTAGCAGACCTAAACCATTAATGAACGTTGCCGGAACACCTGTCATTGGTCATGTACTTAATATGTTCAAAGACATGGAAGTGGAGGAGTTTATTTTTGTTACCGGCTACATGGGTGATCAAATACAAGAACACATTAGCAAAACATACCCTAATACGAACGTACGATTTTTGGAGCAACAACAACTTGATGGACAGTCTCCAGCTATTCTTCTAGCAAAAGATTTCGTGAATGGACCCGTGCTGATAGGTTTCGCTGACACTATCGTAGAAACAGACCTGGCCACAATCAATACTGCAACAGATGAAGCAATTGCCTGGGTAAAACAGGTGCCGGACCCAAGACGTTTCGGTGTGGTAGTTAAGAATTCTGATGGATATGTAACACAAATAATTGAAAAACCTGAGTCAATGAATAACAATTTAGCTGTTGTAGGGTTTTATTATCTTAGAGACAGCCAGATGCTCATGAGTGCAATTGAACAACAAATCAATAACGATACGCAAACTAAGGGAGAGTACTATTTAGCAGATGCTATGCAGATATTGTTAGACCAAGGTTTAAAAATGCAAGCGAAAGAAGTGGAAATTTGGAAAGATTGTGGTAAACCAGAAAGTCTACTAGAAACGAACAAATATCTTCTTGAGCATGGACATGATAACAGTCCGCAAGTGCAGGTTGAAGGATTTGTAATAGTACCACCCGTAAACATTCATGTTGATGCGAAAATAACCAACTCAGTAATTGGACCACATGCCACAATAGGTGCAGATTGTATTATTACATCTTCAATTATAAAAGATTCAATTATCGAGCAGGGTGCGCAGATTGAAGACACTGTACTGACACAATCCTTGATTGGTCGCTATGCCACAGTGAAAGGAAAATCCAGTACGTTTAATATAGGTGACCAATCTGAAGTTGGGTTTGAATAAAAAAACCCTAATTTACTTCTTTTTTATATAGCTGCTTATACAATTTGCTTAATATGCGCACCTGACGCTCTGCATGATAACTTGATCTGACCAAAGGAGCACACTCGACCCAATCAAACCCTAAATCTTCTTCAGCATATGACCTAATTTCATCAAATTCATCCATTGTATAGTAACGTTCAATTGGCAAGTGTTTCCGAGAAGGTTGTAAATACTGACCTACGGTAAGAATGTTGACCCCCCAGCTGTGAATATCAGCAATGGTATTCTTGATTTCTTCCATTGACTCACCTAACCCTACCATTATGCCGCTTTTAGTAAGGACATCTGCGTCTATCGCGCGAGCATTACATAATACCATTTTGGCCCATTCGAAATTATCTTGTGGCTGTACTTTCTTAAATAACCTCGGTACGGTCTCCACGTTATGATTGAGTATCTCTGGACGAGCCTGCATAACTGTCTGCAACGCTGAAATAGACCCTTTGAAATCAGGTATTAGAACCTCTACTGAACAACCAGGATGCTGTAAACGTATTTCACGTATAACCATGGCAAACAAAGGTGCGCCCCCATCATCACGCTCGTCCCTATTTACACTGGTAACAACGGCATGTTCCAGATTCATTTGTTTAACTGCTGCAGCAATACGACGCGGCTCATCCCAATCTAACAGCCCCGGTCTACCAGTCATAACATCGCAAAATCCACAAGACCGCGTACATACATTTCCCATCATCATAAAAGTTGCCGTTCCGGAACCCCAACACTCCCCAATATTAGGGCACTGAGCCTCTTCACATACCGTATGTAATTGGTTTGAACGCATCAAACCAATCAATCTTTTGTAGTTTTCACCTCCAGGTGCTCTAACTTTTATCCAAGGTGGTCGCCTACCTATCTTTTTAGTTCCCGGTTCGAGATGTAACAAATCTGTTGTCATTATTAATTCCTATATACACATGAGTCAACTAACAATCTATCGGATGACACCATTTCCTTATCAAACATCCTTCCAAATTCACGAATGACAATACTCTGCACATCTTGTATCGTTGGTACATCTGATAATACCTCAGACATAGAGATGGTTCCATAACCTTCGAGACCACATGGCACAATGCCCTTAAAATAAGGTTCCTGAATATCAATATTAATAGCAAACCCATGTTGACTAATCCCGTTCTTGTCCACTCTAATACCGATCGACCCTATCTTACGAGGCAGGTCATTGGCCTTACATGGAGTAAGCTGTCCTGTTGATGAAGCACCGGATTCCACCCACACTCCAGTCAACCCAGGGACCTGTGTAGATTTGATACCAAAATAACCTAGTACATTAATTAGCATGACCTCTAGTTTGCGAATATAGCTTATATAATCTGACGGAAATGTATGTGAATCGTCCACGTTAACACTGCCTAAATCCAATATAGGATATCCAATCAACTGTCCCGGGCCATGATAAGTAATGCCACCACCACGGTCAGTTTCACAAACTACAATGTCATAATGGATTAATTGATCATCAGTGTAGATTAAATCCTCATAGTTTGCTGAACTACCCAAAGTGTAAGTGTGAGGATGTTGCAACAAAAGTATACAGTCAGAACGTATACCAGCTGCTAGCTCTGCAGCTAGCGCAGATTGCAAAATGCGCGCATCTGCATAGTCAATTGTACCCACATCTATGGCTTGACATAATGTTCCCATGCAACAAATTGTACCACCC
>DFQC01000042.1:0-13370 GCA_002377585.1 Anaerolineales bacterium UBA3499
GGCTAACAAAGCTTCAGTGCTAGGATATATCTCGATAAAGAAACGTTTTATCTTCGGTGCTCCTTGCCAATAATCCTCGAACGCCTCATATTCAATGTATTCACCAGTCTGCCACTTGACAATCTTATAGGGACCAAAGCCAATAGGCATACGCATTGCTTCGGACTCATCAAGTCCTGGAGAGTTAGCTTCGATTACTTCCGAAGGGAAGATGAAATCAAAGAGGATCTTCCAGGCTGGGAAAGGCTCATCGAAATTGACGACAACTGTATAGTCATCGGGTGTATCGATCGAACCGATCTTGTCATAACCCATTCTGGTGATCGGAGTATTGTCTGGGTTCATGATAGCTTCCCAGGTTGCCTTAACATCAGCAGAAGTTACATCACTACCATCATGGAATGTGACTCCTTCTCGCAAGTTATAAGTAACAGAACTTCCATCAGCAGCTACCAGTCCGTTCTCTACTGAAGGCACCTCTAGAGCGAGTTCGCCGACCCATGCCCCAGGCAGGTCAGAGAATAATAAACCACGTTGAGCTGTTTTTGAAGCCTCAAGTGAGTTGCCACCCTGAGTGTACATGACGTTCAGGAACTCAAGCTCCTGATTCATGCCGAGACGAACTGAGTCTTTTGTGGTAGCTGCTGGTGCACAGGAAGCAAGCACAAGAGCCATAGCCACAACCACAAAACTGACCGTCTTGAATTTATTTCTTACCATCAGATATCTCTCCTCCTATCAATATATTTATCCTACTTTAAAGTGAATACAATAAAAACATCTAGCATAAAACGGCAAACTACATTTGCTGCATTTGTTTTGACCAGTTCTATACAATTAAGAGTTACTAGATTCTGCTTGAGCATCATACACTAAAGTCCCTAGCTATGCAACCATACTTACGTTAAAATATCCAAACTATGCAAGCCCGACAAATCGGTGGACTCTTAGGTATTGAGGAAATTACAAACAAACCCTCTAAAGATCCAGGTTTTTTTGATGGGAGCCATTTGTGCCTCACAGATGCAAGGTCAGGCATATGGTTGTTGACCAAACTGCTTTCTCCAGGTACCGTATGGATGCCATCATTTGTCTGCAAAGTAATGATAGAAGCAGTAGAAAAAGCTAGAGTTCCTGTATGCCATTTTGAGTTGGATTATGACATGAGAATAAAATCGTCAGACTGGACAGATCAAGTCAAGGCAAATGACCTAGTGATCTTCGTTGATTATATGGGCTACCCATACCATACAAACTGCACAAAAAAAATTAGGGAAAAGAAAGCTTGGATCTTAGATGATGCAAGCCAGGCATGGCCATCAAATGTGCAATCTGAGATGGCAGACTTCACTCTCTATAGTCCGCGGAAATTTCTTGGACTACCAGATGGTGCTGTTCTATGCTTTCAAAATAATAGCGATTTGATGAACAACACAAATCTCAAGCAGCCTCCCAAGGATTGGATAATGCAATCCTTGGCCGTAGTGCAATGGAAGCGAGACTTTGATCGCTGGGGGGGCACCAATCCATGGCAAAAACTTTTTAAGATAGTCAATGACACATTTCCACTTGGCCCCTATCAAATGAGCGAATTTAGCCACATGATGATGAGCCGCGGAATAAATTTTCAACAAATCGAAACTAGAAGAAATGAAAACTATGTAATACTTAATGAACTATTACATGATGTTGCCCTATTCCCAAAAGCACCCTTAGACATGGTCCCTCTTGGATTTCCTGTCAGGGTGAATAACCGTCAACATCTACAAGATAATTTACTTAGTCATAACATAGTATCTGGAGTACACTGGAATCTGCAGGGAGTAATCTCAAATAGATATGTAGAAAGTCACAGACTTTCCAAGGATATAATAACATTGCCCTGCGATCAAAGATACAACAAAAACGATATGATATATATCGCAGAAACTATTAGAAAACATATCAGATAACAATCAAGTATCTTATTAACATGTATGAATACATGGGGAATTGCTATGGGAAACAAGACATCTAAACGTTCGATACTAATTGCAAGCTACTTAGAAGAAGAACACGTCGAAAGGATACAAGCTGTGGACGAACAAATCATTGTGCATTATGAGCCTGATCTTTTACAGCCACCTAGATATCCAGCTGACCATAATGGACATCCTATCACCAGAACTAAGGACGAAGAACTTAAATGGCAATCCCTTTTAAAGAAGGCAGAAATATTGTTCGATTTTGACCAAACACATCTCACAGACCTTCCTGAGCTCGCACCTAATCTTAAGTGGATTCAAGCAACAAGCGCTGGTATAGGACAAATGGTAAAACGTTTAGAATATGACAAACGAATGCCAGAAACTGTTTTTACTACAGCCAGTGGGATACATTCACAACCACTTGCCGAATTCTGCCTGATGTCAATGTTGATGTACTCACGTGGACTGACCCGTATGTTGGAGATGCAGGCACAAAAACATTGGGAAAGATATGCGGGAACAGATCTCATTGACAAAACAGTTGTAATCATAGGCATGGGAAACATAGGTCAAAGAGTAACTGAAATAGTCAAAGTGTTTGGAATGAATGTCATTGGAATCAAGCGCACTGTCACGGATATGGATCTCAATGGCATGAAAGCAGACCAAATATTACCTACAAATCAAATGGGTGATGCGCTGAAGCAAGCAGACTACCTAATCTTATGCATGCCTCATACTACCGAGACTGAAAATATGATCGGTCCGTCAGAGCTAAGTCAACTTCCAAAAGGTGCAATCCTAATCAATATTGCTAGAGGAACAGTAGTAGATGAATTAGCCTTAATCAAATCATTAAAGGATGGTCATTTAGGAGGAGCAGCTCTGGATGTTTTTGCAACCGAGCCACTCCCGAAAGAAAGCCCTCTATGGTCTATGACTAATGTGCTCGTAAGCCCTCATTCTGGTAGCACAAGCGACAGAGAGAACACCCTTCTAACGGATTTGTTCTGTCATAACCTAAGACAATACCTAGATGAGAAACCATTAATCAATGTCCTTGATACTGAGCTTCTGTATTAGAGATATCAATAGATATCACAGAGTTCTACACAAATCTTTAGCGTGATAAAAGTACGATTGACCCTATCCCTAAACCTAATCCCACTAGTCTAGTCGCAGTAAGTGGCTCGTTGAATATCATTGCAGACAGTGATACCGACACAATCACTCCTAAACCAACGATCGGGAAAACAACGCTACCAGCACCACCGTTATTCAACGCATAAAACATGCAGGCGTAACCTATCGAACCAAATAGCCCTACCAAGCCCCCAACTCCAATCATCCGTGGAGTAACAATAAAGGCCTGTTTCTGATTCATATGTATTATTAACGCCATTAAGATGTAACATACATTAATAATCATCAGAAACGGCGGGAAGTACAAACCATCATTAACAGCTACTTTGTTCATAAAACTACTAAGACCCATACATACTAATGATATTACTGCTAAAGCAACCGGAATATTCATATTTTCTCCCTAAATATGCAAACTTTACAATACATAATTGAGCAACAGTAAGGAAGTATATTCAGTGGAGATGCACCAAGATATAAATCTTCAGTCACAAATCTGATATTACAGACTTTACCTATACTCAGTTTGTGCGATAACACAACTATATTTTAGCGTGACAAAACGACAATAGAACTTACACCAAGACCCAATCCCAGTACCTTTGTGAAGGTTACAGGCTCACGAAAGAAATAATAGGATAATAATACTGCAACAACAACCGACATAGATTTTATTGGGAAAATTACACTACCTTCTCCCCCTAGGCGCAAAGCAAGCATGGTCGAAAAAATTGCAATGGCAGTTGCTAATCCCGACAATGAGGCTAGTCCAACCATACGAGGCTCTAATTCATAAGGGTGTTTCTGGAATATATGTAGCAATACCGCGGAAACTAACACAATCACAGTCTCAGTTACCATAAAACTGGGTGAGTACACATTATTAACTCCAGCTACTTTCCAAAAAAAATTCGCCATACCAAAACCAAACAAACCGACAACTGCAAGCATTATAGGTGTATTCATCTTGTCTCCATATATTCAGATATTAAACCGGTAGAGTATATCATCTACATATAAATCTAGGCCCATTGGACTTCAGTAATTAGACAATGTCGTTACACTGCAATGTTGCCTATACGCACTACATGCATGTCTTATTCGTAACTCAGTCATTAAACTATGGATTTTTTTGCGGTGAAG
The DNA here is from genome assembly GCA_002377585.1 of Anaerolineales bacterium UBA3499. Classification (GTDB taxonomy): domain Bacteria; phylum Chloroflexota; class Anaerolineae; order Anaerolineales; family UBA11657; genus UBA11657. The sequence goes on from DFQC01000042.1 coordinate 4,254, forward strand.
GAGCAATACCGACCAATAGAACTAGAAGTTGATCGCTCGTATTTGTAACACCATGTTCCACCCCTGCTGCAGCCCATATTGTGCAACCCGCACCTGCCTGCTGAACTTCATTTCCGACAACGAACTCCCCATCACCCTCAATAACATAGTAAAACTTGTCCTGGTCTGCGTGCGTGTGAATATGCTGGGTCTGCCCTGGAGTCAAGCAATTCAAACCCACCAAAATATTATCGCTTTGAAATAGATTGGACTTAAATACTTTGTCAGGATTCGTTCCAACTAAATCTCTATAATCTACAAAATTAGTCACTGCGTTCCTCCCATCAGATAATCATATACCCTATTATAAGGCAGACATTTACCATCTGTTCGCAAATTACATATGCTTGGTGTATATTTAGCATGAATAGTCTTCATCAAGAGGTTTTTATATGGTAGTCGACATAATTGCAGGTCTAGCGTTTTTGTTTGTTATGTATAAAATGGCTCGCGAATCATCAAGTAAAGAGAGGGTTGGAGGCATAATTGGCACAGGCATAGGTGTAATATATTGCGCTAGCCAACTGGCTGTATGGCCTACGGGATGTACAGAACCATTCACCGGCACAGTACGTCCTTGTGGATCGTTAGACGGTCATCCCCGAGTCATCATAACACTGGCTATTATCATGATCACCACTTGGTTAGGCAGAAGAATTGTGCACATGATGCAATCCAGACGCAAATAATTTATACATCAACCAATGAGGTCAGACTTGAATCCTATCAAGTCATAGCAGCATCTAATAATTAAATTAATTCTGTTGCTCTGTAGAGGAGGGTACTAGTCTTAGTGCTACTACTAATAGTATATTGGCAAAGACAATATAACTGGCAATCAGGATACAAATAGTCTGTATAGAAAGACCTCTATCAATCAACATCCCTATAATTACTGGTCCTACTGCCGATGAAACCACAGCCAGAACACTCACCATACTCTTGACAGAACCTAGATGTTCAACGCCATATAATTCTGGCATTAGAGCACTACCAGAAGTTTGCGAAAACCCTACGTGCAATCCCAACAGGAACATATACAGCAATACCCATAGATGATTACCAGCAAGCCCAATAGTTAGGGCAGCTAACGCCAATGGGGGCATTGTATATTGAAAGACCTTTCTTGCACTAAAACGGTCGATGAACGAACCAGCGATTACATTAGTAAATATACTAGTTCCAGCATACAACAAATAGTTTCCAGTGATCCAGCTAGCATCCCATTGTTTATATTCCGCTATATTAAGGTGATGAAAGAAAAAAGCTGTTGCCACCATAGGCGTTGCCACTATAGCTGGTAACAATAGATAAAAACGTGAATCCCTGAGTACCATCTTGCGTGTCCAACTGACAACATTAGACCTAATGTTGTCAGTACCACTCCGAAGATTTTGAAGATATTTTTCATGAAATAGCTTATATCCTCTTAATAACCATACTACTGTCGGAAAGCTAAATAATGCCAGAATGACAGCCACACCCCCATAAGTCCAACGCCAACCAACAGAAGAAATAGCAGTTACTGCCAGGAAAGGAAGCATTGCTTCGGCAACAGGTTGTCCTAGAGCAGCAATCGCAAGTGCTCTACCACGACCACGATCAAAGTACCGTCCCATACTAATAGTCCCGACATGTCTAGCAAGTCCCTGACCAGCATGCCTCAAAAGAAATATACCCAAAACAAGCATCACGGGTCCTGACACAAACGGCATATAAGCGCAAGCAAACACCATAAAAGCACACACAGATAAGGTAAAAACTGGCAAGCTATACCGATCAATCAGCGGTCCAGACCATACAAACACTATGGCACTTGCTAGAGTACCAATCATATAGATACTACCCCAAGCAGTATGAGTAAGACTAAACTCCTCCTGAATCGCTGGGCCAAATACACCAACGAAAAATGTCTGGCCTATACTAGAATAAAACACCATCAGGAATCCGAAGCCAAGTAGATGTGGACTACGAGCGATGAGACGTCTGTACGGATTGATAAACATCAGCAGAGTATACAGTAAGCGACAAATAGCAAGTGCTATCTAAAGCAGCAAGAAACAATGTAACTTTCGAGATGCTTGGTCTCTACTTTCTAAGTAACAATTTGTAGGATAGATATACGCATGTGGCACCAAGCAGAACTATAATCAGGTTCAACTTAATTAACTGCCAGAAAAATCTTAGCGCCATAGCTACAGCAACAAATGCACAAACCCAATAAACAAATTTCCAAGCCGAGTGCGTCATCATGTGTCTCCTTGCCAACTAATTACTATAGATAGTAGATTGATTATAGTTCATGACTATTGATCAAATGTTTAGCGTGTTATAGTATATACATGAATGATTTCACGTTAGAACAAATACATGAAATAGTCCGCAAACTGGAAAGATCCCAACTATCAGGTGCTAACCTGTCTGGGTCTAACCTGATTAGAGCAAATTTGTTTGGGGCTTTCATGAATGGGGCTGACCTACATCAGGCTAACATGAGAGGTGCTAACCTGGGCAGTGCAAAGCTACAGCAAGCTGACCTGAGCGAGGCAAAAATGGATCCGGTATACCTAATTAGAGCAGACCTTACGGGAGCCAACCTCCAAAATGCTAACCTACAGAATGCTGTTATGTATGAAGCTAATCTGACTGATGCCAACATGCGGAACACCTACCTAATCAATACTAGACTCAACGGTTCTAACCTCCGTAATGCTGACCTAAGTGGAGCAGTTATGGACTCAGCTGACCTTAAAAGGGCTGACCTCCGAGGAGCAAACTTACAAAATGCCAACCTACAAAATACTGACCTGACCAACACTAAGTATGATAGAGATACACAGTGGCCTAAGAACTTCGACCCAGAAACAGCAGGGGCAATCCTTATAACAATGAGTAAATAGTAAGAGCATGCATTTTAATAGACCTCCTAAATGGTTTTACGCTTTGGTATGTATTAGCATAACAATATTTTTACTATTTACTATGATGAATTTATCAATTCTATTCTAGCTCTGGTCATGTCTGTCTTTAGCACTCCACCCCCCAATCTTTCAATAGAAAAAGCGGAGGATATGATTTTTGATTTATATGGCCTTAAGACATATGCTACCTCATTAGACAGCGAGCGAGATCAAAATTTCCTGTGCACAACTCCTGAAAACAAGCAAATGGTGTTAAAGATATCAAACCCAGCAGAGGACAAATCTGTTCTCGAAATGCAGCATGAATGCATGCAATACATTCACGCTAATAATGGTGCATTGCAAATTCCTTGCGTGATAGCAGGCAATGGGGATAATGCAATTATGGAGTATGACTTGCAATCTACTACCTATCTCGTACGTCTCGTACATTACCTCCCCGGACTACTACTAACTAATGTCTCACACCATGAGCCCATGCTTCATAAATTAGGTGCATTTTTGGGGCATTTGTCACTAGCGATGCGTGGCTTCAACCATTCGGCTGCACATCGTGATTTCCCATGGGACATAGCACAGATAAACTTCATTGAAACACATAAACAATATGTAAATCAACATGAAAAAACAATTGATCATTTTGTTGAACTCTACAAAAAGCTTGTTTTACCCAATAATGCCAATTTGAGAAAGACCGTGATACATAACGATGGAAACGACCATAATATCTTGGTAAATAATGACGACGAGATTATAGGCATCATTGATTTTGGCGACATGGTTTATAGTTTTGTAGCATGTGAACCAGCTGTATGTATGTCCTATATCGCATTGGAGAAGAATGACCCACTCACATCGATCTCTAAAGTACTAAAAGGCTTCCACGAAATCTTCCCCTTGGTAGACGATGAATTGCGAGCCATAATCTACCTGATATGTATCCGGTGTTGCATAACAGTCACCATGGCAGCATATCGAAAACTCCTTTTTCCAGATAATGAATATATATCTGTGACCGAAAATCAGGCATGGGATTTTTTAAAAACAATGCAAAACGAGAATTTACAAACTTGGTCCAGTCAACTATTGACTTATGTTAAATCCTAAAGAAATACAGGGTCTTCGCGACCAACATTTAGGCCCATCATTAAGCTTGTCTTATGAACAACCTATTCATATTGTCCGCGGTACCGGACAGTATCTTTTCGATGCCGATGGTACTAAATACTTAGACTGCGTTAATAATATACAGCACGTAGGCCATAGCCATCCACGCATAATTTCTGCAGCAAGAAAACAGCATCAAAAACTTAATACCAATACTCGCTACTTGGATGACACAGTTGTCCGATATGCCCAGAATATTGCTAATACATTACCCTCTGGACTAGATGTATGCTTTTTCACCAATTCAGGCAGTGAATCTAATGATCTAGCCTTACGACTCGCTCGCAACTTCACTAAAAGCAAACAGACTATAGTTTTAGATTCGGCTTATCATGGCCACTTGTCGTCTCTTATTGAGATTAGTCCTTATAAGCACGCAGGGCCCGGTGGAGCCGGTGCACCAGATTTTGTGCACACAATACCAGTACCGGACCCATACCGAGGAAAATATAGAGGGCCCGAATGTGCTGAGAATTATGTGCAGGAAGTTGAACGTGCCATTAATACAATACAAGGCCAGAAGTTCCGACCATCCGCATTCATAGTAGAAGCCATTATGGGGTGCGGGGGGCAGATATTATTGCCACCCGGTTTTTTAAATGATGCTTTTAAGTTAGTACAACAGGCAGGAGGAGTATGTATAGCGGATGAAGTACAAATTGGATTCGGTAGAGTTGGATCACATTTTTGGGGTTTCGAAACGCATAATGTTGTACCAGATATAGTGACAATGGGTAAACCAATGGGGAATGGGCATCCCCTCTCAGCTGTGGTCACTACTCGAGAGATAGCACATGCCTTCAACAATGGAATGGAATATTTCAATTCATTTGGTGGCAATCCCGTCTCATGCGCAATAGGCCAGACTGTTTTAGATATCATCAGAGATGAAGACCTGCAAGCTAACGCCCTGGACGTCGGATCACACTTGTTGATTCAATTGAACATCTTAAAATCAAAACACGATTTGATTGGAGATGTGCGAGGTGCAGGATTGTTTGTTGGATTTGAATTGGTTAAAGATCGCAACACGCTTGAACCTGCCGACAAAGAGGTAGACTACATTATCAACAAAATGAAGGATAACGGTCTACTGCTAAGCAAAGACGGGCCCAACCATAATGTCATTAAAATCAAACCGCCATTAGTATTCACAAAAGAAAATGTGAATTTTCTAATCAAACAATTGGACGAGATACTGGAATCATATAATCTCTAAACCAGTAAATATACACTAAGAATATGTCTAAAAAAGAATGTTCCAATCACAACATCAACCATCAAGAAAACCTGTCTCTCACCACTAATTTCTACAGCACTAAGATTGGATGGGCCGATATAGATGATTCACTAATAGATTCATCAATATCTAACGCACTTGAGTCACTACAAAAAATAAAATTTGTCCGTGAAAGAAATGGTTCTTCCTACAAGTGGGATATATATTATGTCATGCAAGATCAACTCGACCATCTAGGTTATCTCAGTTATCTTCGCATAGATAATGAGAACATATCTCTAGGATACTTATATGTCCTAACAGGCGAGATTAAGCCCATAAGAGTCAAAGCTTTAATGATTAAAGATCGCCGCCAAATACTGAAAAATGCAGTTACCTGTGCAAAGTTGCGTGTAGACAAAGATCACAATGTCGGAGTCTTCTACAGAAAACACTGACATTAAATACTGTTTTAGTGAATAAGAGATTATCTGATGATAAGATTTTGGTTTAAGCTATTTTATGCTGTTAAGTTTGCGGGCATTGGTGTATTTATGCCATATATGGTGATATATTTTATTAGGAAGGATCTCACTAATGCACAAGTAGGATACCTAATGTCCCTCATAACATTGGCAGGCATGATAGTACAACCTGTGTGGGGCATTGTAAGTGACAAATTTAATGTCACCAGACTTCTCATTACTATTGGTTGCTGGGTCACATCTGTATTAGTATTTGCTTTTACATTGAATGACAGATTTGAATATCTACTAGTAATTGTGATATTAAGTTCGATAGTAAACGCTCCAGTCCATTCTAATTTAGTAGCCTTGGCACTTAGTCACTTGGAAAACAGAGGAAAACAAGAAGAGTTTGGCAAGTTCCGTTTATGGGGTTCTATAGGATTTATAGTAGCCACTGCCATTGCAGGAGGATTATTCTTTGAAGACAACTTGGAAATAGCAGTATATATTTACTGTGGGTCTCTTGTTGTATTAGGATTGATTTCGCTACAATTACCTGATCGACGAATATCTACTGAGGTACAGTGGGCAGATGGCTTTAAATTACTTGTTCACAACCGACGATTACGTTTGTTTTTATTGGGGGTAGTCTGTCTGGGAATAACAGTCGGTATAGGTGATCAATACTTAGTTGTATACATGAATGAGCTAAATGCAACGGCTTGGATTATTGGTTCTACTGTCGCTGTGACAGCTATGCCTGAAATACCTCTAATGCATTATGCCGAGACGTTTATACGTAAGTGGGGCTTGCGCATGACATACATAGTAGGAATTAGTGCACTACCCCTGCGCTGGTTTCTGAACACCCTAGTTACTGATGCTAATATAGCGTTGCCAATCCAAGCATTGCATGGTATTGGATTGAGTGCGCTGCTTACTGTAGGAGTTATATATATCGACAATATTCTACCCAAGACCCTACGGGCTTCAGGACAAGCCATCTATTCAACCAGTCTCTATGGTCTAGGTCCTTCTATCGGGCTGTTTATAGCGGGTTTACTTATGAGTTCCGGAAGTACCAAAACATTGTGGATAATGTGTTTATTTATAAGTGTTATCGGATGCATCATCGTAAATAGAGCTATGCAAATAGATGACGAACAAACAATTGCTAGTGATAAAATTTAGTGATGATAATTGACACAACACAAACAAGGTCTAACTTGGCAGTATACGGTCAACTAGTACGAACAATACCCTAACTACTTCACACTTCAGATTGTTTATGAGATAATTCGGTTGCAATTTTTTATTAAGACATGTTGGAGGTTACGTCATAGCTATTATAGGTGTCCCGCAAGAAACAAAAGATCACGAACATCGTGTCGGTATGACACCAGGAGCCACCGAAACTCTGGTCCACGAAGGACATACTGTACTAATTCAAGCCGGAGCAGGAAATGGCAGCGGGTTTACTGACAAAGAATATGTGGATGCTGGAGCTGAATTAATCAACACAGCACCTGAATTATTCTCCCAAGTAGACATAATTGTTAAAGTCAAAGAACCGCAACCAAACGAATGTGAAATGATGAAAGATGGCCAGATACTCTACACGTATCTCCATCTAGCATCTGACGAACAGTTAACTTATGCACTAATAGAACGTAATATCACAGCCGTTGCCTATGAAACAGTAGAGCTCGACGATGGGTCTCTCCCACTATTAACGCCAATGAGTGAAGTTGCTGGCCGCATGTCTGTTCAGGTGGCTGCCCACTACCTTGAAAAAGCAAGCGGGGGACGCGGTAAACTGCTAGGTGGTGTGCCAGGTGTACGACCCGCAACAGTCACTATTATTGGTGGAGGTATTGTAGGAATTAACGCAGCAAAGATCGCTCTTGGAATGGGAGCGCAGGTATTGCTTGTTGACATCAACCCTGACCGACTTCGTTATCTTGACGATGTACTCCATGGTAACGTCACCACACTTAGCTCCAACCGACGTAATATTGGAGACGCCGTAATGATCTCAGATATTGTGATAGGGGCCGTACTGATCGCAGGTGCGCGAGCACCGCTCCTAGTTACTAAAGAGATGGTATCTAGCATGACACATGGATCAGTCATAGTAGATGTTGCAGTCGACCAAGGTGGATGCATTGAGACAATCATACCGACTACACACAGCAAACCTGTTTACGAATTAGATGGGATTCTACATTACGGGGTCACTAATATGCCTGGAGCCGTGCCGCGCACTTCCACCTATGCACTCACTAGTGCCACACTACCCTATACTGTACGACTGGCATCGCAGGGTTTTGAAGATACTGTCAGATCTGATCGCGTACTCGCAAGCGGAGTTAATGTGTATCGTGGACAGATAACACATCCAGCTGTGGCCGAAACTTATGGACTCGAATATACACCACTACCCGACTTGCTCTAATTGATAAATCTTATCTAGATATTAATCCAAGTATTTTATCAAAGCAAAAACTGACTAACTTTTTACATAACAACCAATATAGATCCATCTCATGATAAATTAGCGATTCATCCTTTTTTGCATCCCTTGATTCAATAATATAATATCAATCTACCGATTACTTATATAAATTGAATCAGGAGATCAAAAACTAATGAGTAAACACTTTTTTATTAAGTTAGTAACTAGTCCAGATGTTGACCCATTCAAATGTATAGTAGGACTAGGTTGTACAGCACAAGCAATCAATGACGGACATAAAGTGGATGTATTCTTCGCTGCAGCCGCGGTCCAGTTACTACATGCAGAGTACATTTCTAATCTAGGTACAAAAATAGATGCTGCACCTAATATGTGCCAAGGTTTTATTGAGACAATCATCAATGGAGCCAACAACATTTATTGCTCAACAGCATCACAAGCTTATTATGGGGTCAGTCAGGAATCCTCCGAGGCTCTAATCCATGGCATCAATTTACACTGGAGCGGCCCTGATGGAGTAATTGCCCTAGCAGCCGCTGCAGAAGTCTCATTAACCTACTAATCTAGTTCGACATCAATATATCATGAGTAATTTGCCTTACCACTAGATGTCATTGTATAGTAGAGAAAATCATAGAACAGGTGCCACGTGAAAAAGATATTGAGTCTAATAGTTTTTATGACCACTGTATTGATAACTGCTTGTGGTCCCAACTACGATGCCATCAACGGATGCGAAATTGATGCAAAAACCAAATGCCCTAAAGTTGACCTGAGTGAAGCTGTCCTTATTGAAGCTAACCTAAGCCAGGGTGATCTTAGTGGAGC
>DFQC01000042.1:13684-16641 GCA_002377585.1 Anaerolineales bacterium UBA3499
TGATCTTAGTGGAGCGAACCTTATTTATACTGATCTGCGCGAGGCTAATTTAACCGATGCTAACTTGACTGGAGCTGACCTAATGGGAGCTGATCTACGTGATGCTAACCTGACACGAACTAACCTGACTGGGGCTGGTTACAACAAATTCACACAGTTTCCTGAAGGATTCGATGTAAAAGAAGCAGGAATGTCGTGGAATGGGGGTACAGCCGCCAAGTAGATATATACTGTTTTATAGGGAATGAACAACCTTAGTTTATAGTATGGTTGGTTCAGGTTATGGATAATAATAAGAAAGCACCAAGTAATGCTCAGCTTGAACAACTCGTACCAAGCACCGCTGTTGAATTCTATACCAGCAGTAGAATGGGATGGGCAGAATTGGATGACGAACTAATTGATTCTTCTATTACTGCAGGATTGCTAATGAATCAGTTAATTGTATTTAAACGGCAACATATTAAAGACGTTTACCACTGGACAATATATGTGGACGAACTACGGAAAGAATCACATATAGGCACACTTACATATCGACAAGTGGATAAAAAAAGTGTAGCCCTCGCATATGGGATAGTACCAGACCATTATGACAATAAGGAATTAATGCTGGTGCTTAGAGACGCTGTAATAACTGCAAAGCTAAAGGTAGATGCAGACCATAAAGTAGGTATATTCCATCCGTATGAATACGAAGCAAAACCTTGGGACAAGATTGATGCAGATGCTAAAATCAAAAGATTAATACATGATTGGGTTTTTGGTCATAGCATGCAGGAACTAGCAAAAAAATATGCCTATGCGTCTAAAGATGTAGTTAAAAGTAGATTATCAACACTCCGTAAGCGGTACGGAGAGCATGTAGTACCGAAGGCAAAAAATAGGGTCAATTATCTTAGCCACTTGGAATATCAAACCACAGTCGATATGAGCGAATCACCAGACAAACTAATAATCGACAGATAGATTACACTTTATAACCATCTCTCTCATAACAATTTCTCTCTTAAAAAGAAAATCCCAAGTGGCGACTCGGGATAATCTCACAACATTTGGTGAATGCTAGAAACATTGTAACATATCTGACTTGTTCAGGGCAACAGGCAAACCATAATACCAACAATATGACTTTCAATATATCCACGAGAATATCTATTTTCAACAACTCAACTAACGATCCTTCTACTACTATTCCTCAAATGTCCGCTGTGCTAAAATTTACTAATGGGTGGAACCAGTTCTATTCACGTTAGATTAGGATCATCTATGATAACGGGCGTCGGACAGTCAAGACTTACTATCAATGTGCCTGACGGTGCTACTATGACTGAAGTTGTTAAAGAATTAGTCCGTCTTCACCCTGCTCTTCAGACTCCTTTGGAGACCGCAATCGTATTTGTTAATGGCGACATGGTCGACAAAGACTACACAGCCACCTCTGATGACAGCGTCGCTTTTCTGTCCCCTGTTGCAGGCGGTTAACGAATTGCACCTACATCGGACATAGTAAATAGGAGTGGAAAAACCTATGGCATCTGAACAAAGTGTGACAACTAAGCCAGCACAAGAATTAATAGAGACTAGCGGTCATGAGACCGTATACGTTGACGAATATGTGGATGGGGTTCTGGATCCAGAAAAACCTATGCTGGGTCCGGTACGCGACGGTGGTCATATTGTTTCTAATACTGCACCCGGATGCTGGGGACCTATGATCACCCCATCAATTCGCGGCGGACATGAGGTAACTAAACCGGTATTCGTGAATGGAGCCGAGGTAGGAGATGCAATTGCAATCCGGATCAAAGAAATTACTATCACTTCCCTAGCCACGTCATCTGGCAATGATCAATGGATGGATGACCGATTCCAGGGCGATCCATATGTTGCAGGAAGGTGCCCTAAATGTGATGTCGTCTGGCCAGAGACCTGCTTAGACGGCATAGGGCAAGACTCAGTAAGGTGTGTCGAGTGCGGTGAGGATGTAACACCATTCAAATTCACCAATGGCTACACAATCTATTTTGATAACAATCGTGAAGTCGGTGTCACTCTCAATGAAAAATCAGCTCGCGCAATCGGTGCAAACGCTGCGCATTTCTCTTCACTACCAGAAAATTCTGTCCAGAATCCGATTCTGACATTTTGTCCTAGCGATCTGGTCGGAGTTGTAGCCAGACTACGTCCCTTCATGGGACAACTAGGAACAACACCTGCGATTGCTATGCCTGACTCGCACAACGCGGGTGATTTTGGAACATTCCTGGTTGGTGCACCACACGCGTATGGTATCGAGGCTGATGACCTCCAGCATCGTACAGATGGACATATGGATATAGATGCTGTTAGAGCTGGTTCAATCCTCATCTGCCCAGTAAAAGTGCCCGGTGGTGGTGTCTACCTGGGTGATATGCATGCATTGCAAGGAGATGGTGAAATTGCTGGACATACCTGTGATGTTTCTGGAACAGTCAATCTGCAAGTACATGTCTTAAAGGGGATGTCAATAGATGGACCGATACTATTACCAGTAGAAGAGGACCTACCATACCTTGCCCGTCCCTTAACTCAGAAGGAACAGGAAACCGCTAATGCTGTCGCATCAGAATGGTCCCTCGATGGACTAGAGCAATCCGCTCCTATCTCAGTTATCGGTACCGGCCCCGATCTTAACGCTGCTACCGAAAATGGTCTTGCACGTGCCTCTAACTTGCTTGACATGACAGTCCCTGAGGTCATGAACCGTGCGACCATAACAGGCGCAATTGAGATAGGAAGACACCCTGGCGTAGTACAGGTCACCTTCAAAGCTCCCACTGAAAAACTTGAGGAAATTGGTCTTATGTCTCTAGTACGTGATCAATACGGAACTGACCTTTAAATTAGTAGTACCTAGTCCACATATCGTACTGCCATTTCTAAAACAAAACCCCGCTTCTATTGGAAGCGGGTTT
>DFQC01000024.1:0-2953 GCA_002377585.1 Anaerolineales bacterium UBA3499
TTAGTATGTTTTATGCTAGGACATAGAGATTTAGGTCTAGGTGATAAAGCACTGTTGGCGCACCACAGATTATCTAGTTGGTTAACCGACTTAAAGAAATTACGTCATACGGAATATCCAGCTTATTGGTTGGGTGGAACGTTGGGACATCTTGGAACTCGAATTTTTGTCATTACTTGTTTGTGGCAGGCAGTACAAATGTCCGAAGATGCAGCTTGGGTTGCATTAGTGGGTTTTTTGTACGGAATTCCTCTGTTGCCATGTTCACCTTTGGCCGGTTGGCTGGGGGATAAGAAGATGTCTCGAGGAACGTTATTAGTGGGCGCATGTGTGCTAGGAGCTTTGGTGGCTGGTATATACAGTTGGATTGTAGGTAATGCTCTGGAGACAAAATTCTTACTAGGTACAGCAAATCTGTTAATGGGTATTTCATTTGCATTCTACGGTGCTAGCAGGCTAGCTTTACTCGCAACAATACTTAAAGGTAATAATGTATTTTCGGTAGCATCTTTCGATTTATCTAGTACGCGCATGATGGGTTTTTTTGGTCCTGTGATAGCTGGTCTTTTGTTAACTTATTACAATTATACGGTTGCTTTAGCTGTTTCAGCGATGACATTAGCTGGGGCCGGCATTACTTTTGCAATCTTAAAATCAAATTTGCACGAACACGATCATAGTAGGAAATTAGATGAGCGAGAGCATCAATTTAGTGTGGCTGTCGATACAGAAAAGTTTGGTGGGAGCTTTCAAAAGTATCTACTGGGAGATAAAGTTGTTTTACTCCTGCTTTTTATGGGTCTTTTGTCTATACCAATAGGTATGACATACTTAAAGATGACACCAGTATTTGTAGATAAGGTTATAAAGGGTGGACCTGATCTTTACGGAAACTTGATTGGCATGGCTAGTGCATTTGCCGCTATTTCAGGACTGATGCTTTCATTCATGTCTAAAGTAAATAAACCTAGTGAAAAATGTATCTTAGCTACGGTGTGCTTTGGACTTAGCTTGGTATTATTTGCATATACGAGGTCTGTGATAATGCTGTACCTAATAGCTGGCTTAACTGGTTTGTTTCAGGGGGTGTTTCTTACAATTATGAATGCGACATATCAGAGTAGAGTTCCAGATATGTTTCGAGGAAGAATAATTGGAAGCTGGGGTGTGGTATGGGGTTTGCTGCCTGTGGCAACTATTGGTGCTGGTTATTTGACAGATATATTTAGTGTTGTATGGGTTGTAGCTGCAAGCGGTTGGTTTTGTGTTGCTGTTGGTTTGATAGGCGCAGTTTGGTATGCAGTCAATCAATCAGTCATTAGGTTCGCGCAGTAAGTAGGATGCAGTAGCTAAATTGAAAATAGTATGATGTGGATAAACTACAATGTTTAATAATAAAAGGAGGTTGTCATGGCGCTAATATTGCGTAATCATGACTTACAAGGATTACTGGAATTAGACGATTATATTGATGCCGTTGAACTTGGTTATAGAGAGGAAGGTAATGGACGAGGTCTGAATTTTCCGCGAAAGTGTGCTTGGTTTGAGGCTGATGGTGGTATTCATGCTGACAGAGGGCGTCAGCCTGAAGGTTTACCAGCTGTTAAGTTCAAGGGGGCTGCGATCTCAAGCATAAATGCCGCTGGTCTTAATGTTTATACTACTGGAATGAGCGGTCCGCTTCAAACATTCCAATTGTTATTTGATACAGTAACTGGTGAGTTGTTGTCTATTATGGAAGTTTTGTATTACGATTGGTTTAAGACTGCAGCTGTAGCTGCAGTAGCAGCAAAACACCTAGCACCTAAAGGGGCTTTAACAATGGCTTTATTTGGATCTGGTCGGCATGCACGAACAGAGTTACATGCTGTAAAAAGAGTGTGTGATCTGCAAAAGGTACAAGTATATAGTCGCAAAGAGCAACCACTTCGTGAGTTTTGTGTTTCTATGAGTGAGGAATTGGAGATAGATATTGTGCCGGTGCGTAGTCCAGAAAGTGCTCTGGAGGGTGCTAACATAGTTACTACTATGACGACATCTCCCACTCCAGTATTTTCTAGCAAGGATCTTACCGAGACACAAGTACATGTTAATGCTATGGGTAGGCACGATCCGTGGGCAAGAGAAGTTGACGACAATTTTGTGGTCAATTCCAAAGTTGTTTTGGATGATTGGGGGTGTGGTTTGGACGAAGCAGGAGAAGTGTTGATTCCTATTGCGGATGGTTTGATGACAGCAGATGATATCTATGCTGATCTTGGAGATATAATATCTGGAAACAAACCGTCTCGAGAATCTGACTGGGGGTACTCGATTTTATTGTCAGGTGGTACAGGTGTCGAGGACGCAGCAGTAGCTAAGCTGATTTATGATCGAGCTGTGGAGAATAATATTGGAGAGGAGGTTGCTTTTGGTGCTCCATATGAATGGGTAATGTAGCACAAACTGGAAAACGATAATTTTTGATAGTATATGAACTGTTCAATTTGCAAAGATCATTATAGAGGAGACTAATATGCTTACACATGATGGATTGGTACAGGATGTAAAAGGACGTATCAGTAAAATTCAGGATATGATGAAGAGTGAGGATTTTGCTGCTCTCGTGATAATTGGTGGAGGAGCGCCAGGAGGTATGGGTGCCATTCGCTATATTACCAACGCTCATCTTTGGGGTGGTGCAGGTTATGCGGTGCTTGGTCAAGATGACCCAGATCCTTATATGCTAGTTTGGAGCTCTTATCAAGGAGTTTGGACTAGAAACGAGACAACAACACGCAAAGAAAGAGTTGAATCGCCTGCAGATTTAATGGAACGAGTTCAGGAGCTTGTAACAGGTTATGCTGGTGATAGCGGAAAACGCATCGGTGTGGTCAATATGAAAAAACTACTCCCACTCGGCGCTTATGAGTCTCTGCAACAAGTTCTCGGCAATCATGAGCTTATTGATGCT
>DFQC01000024.1:3126-8175 GCA_002377585.1 Anaerolineales bacterium UBA3499
GGAACGAGTTCAGGAGCTTGTAACGGGTTATGCAGGTGATAGCGGAAAACGCATCGGTGTGGTTAATATGAAAAAACTACTCCCGCTGGGCGCTTATGAATCGCTGCAACAAGTTCTTGGCAATCATGAGCTTATTGATGCTACTGATCAGTACAATGCTATTCGGCAGATCAAATCACCTTTCGAACTAGAAGCAGTTCAGCAGAATGGATACATTTTAGACGCATGTATGGATGTTTTTGCCGATAGAGCGCATGTAGGAGCTAGATACTGGGATGTATGTGCGGCAACAGAAGAGTTTGTGAAGGCAAAAGGTGCTTTTTGGGGACGAACAAAACTATCCCTTGACCTCACACCTTTTACAGTTCCGACACCTAAGGACTTAACAATGTCTGAGGATGACATCATTAACTTTGAGATTGTTTATGAGAGTCCCTGGGGATATTGGTTGGAAATGACCACAGTATTCTCTTTTATTGATTTGCCAGATAATGCGCAATTACTGTTGGATGCATATCTTGCTGCTGTCGATGCGTCTTCTGCGGTGGCATGCACCGGAAATACATATACTGATATTTCTGATGCAAACGATAAAGCTATTGCCGAAGTAATGAAGGCAGGAGGTAGTAGCCTCAAAGTAGATGGTAAACATACTCCTGATTGTCATAGTACCGGTCTTGATGGTAGTGATGGTCCTAGTTCAGCATCGGACCCTGATTTTGTGTTGAAATCGAACATGATTCTTTCATACCATCCGGGCACTGTACTTGAGAATAATCACGGATTTTTGATATCTGATAATTTTATGGTTACCGATCATGGTGCTGTGCGACTTTCACCACATAATGCGAGTCGGTACTACATGCGCCTATCAAGTTAATGTCTGTACTGTGTTGAAAAACCATGGGTAATAAGATCAGAGTAGGTGTTTTTGGGGGAGGTGGCGCAGGCCATCATCACTTAGAAGCATTTACTCATATGTCTGAAGAAGTGGAAATTGTTGGTGTGGCTGAGATTAACCAAACCAGAGGCGAACAGTTAGTAAGTGAATTTGGAATAACTTACTACAATTCTGTTGGCTCGCTTATATCTGCGGGGTTGGATTTGGGTGTTGTCGCTTTACCACATGATCAATTGCTTGATTGTGGGCTTAATCTGTTGAATGCAAATTGTCATCTTCTTATGGAAAAGCCGATGGGTAATTCGCTTGTAGAAGCTAAAACACTTTTGGAAGCATACAGAAAAGCAAGTGATCTTGTGTGTACGGTGAGTTTTGTTCATCGATATCGTCCAGCATTTTCCAAAGCATCTGAACTTTTACGTCATGGTGAGTTAGGAGATATTGTATCTATACATGAACACTTTAGGTTTCCCGGTGATAGCAGGGTTCCTAAATGGGTATGGAAGCACGAATCTTCTGGCGGAGGCGTGCTGTTATATTCTGGAATTCACAATCTTGACAGGATTCTCTGGTTTGTTGGTAGTCGTGCTGCATCGGTTACTGGTATCGTCGGTATCCATAGTCATGATATTGATGTAGAAGATGGTGTTGGAGCATTGATCAAATTTGAGAATGGTTGCTATGCTACTGTTGTTGGCAATCAACCGTCTTCAGTTGTGCCTAGTCCGTTTTCGCGTACGGAAGTTTACTGTAGGCAAGGTACTATAATAGTTTCAAATGGAACTGAACTTACAGTTGTCAGTGGTGATGGTGAAGTTTCCACTCAGACTTTTGAGCCTGTTGGTCATTTTGAGCAGCAGGCTAGGAATGTTGTTAGTGCAATTTTGAATAACGAGTCTGCGTTTGTGACGATGGAAGATGGGGTTGAGGCTTATAGGATCGCTGAAGCTGTGTATGAGTCTAGTCGTGCGAACAAGACCATCAATATGAATGATGTTTAAGTAGCAATTTGTGATTGTGGATATGATTATTGGAATGGTAGGTTATAGGAGGTGAACTAATGGTTGATATGAAGTCCATGAATGCGGTGGAGTATATCGCGGATCATGCAAGTAATTTAGAGTATGACATGTTGCCACCCTTGGCCCTAAAAAGGGCAGGGCAGGTAATTGTCGATACTATTTGTTGTGCGCTGGGAGCTAAAGATACGCACTTGGGTAAACTAGCTGGTGAATTTGCCATGGCAACTGAACCTGGTAGTGAGTCTGTTTTGTGGGGTACTGATACCAAGTTATCTGCAGCTGGAGCTGCTTGGGCGAATGCTGTGGCTTCTAAGCATTTAGAAATGGATGACTCACATCGGGTTTGTGGGCATGTGGCCGCGGAACTAGTACCGTTGGCTATTGCGCTTTGTGAACAACGTGGTATGAGTGGGAAAGAGCTTGTTACCATTATTGCTGCTGGATATGATGTATTTGGTGCAATACAGCCAGGAGTGAAAGTAGCACAACGTGAGCGGGGATTAGATCACAAGTCACAAGCTGGCACCTTAGCCAGTGCTGTGGTTGCTGCGCTAGCTATGGGTCTTGATAAAGACAAGATAGCTAATGCACTAGCACTATCTATGGATATGGCGTCTGGTACGGAGCAGTATGTGTTTGATGCAGGTCTATGTGATACAAAAGATCTTCTTTCAGGTTATGCTGTGCGTAATGGTATGTATGCAGCTCAGTTAGCCGAAGCAGGTTTTCAGGGTCCTCCAGGTGCATTGGATGGTGAGTATGGTTACTATCATGCTTTTGGGGATGGTTATGATCCAGAGTTTCTAGCAGGTATAGGAAAAGACTTTGTCATTGCTGAGACTGGGTTCAAGCCTCATGCTGGTTGTAGACATGTACATGCTTGTGTAGATGCAACCAATAATCTATTGGAACAAGGACAGCCGGATCTATCCCAAATCGAGAAGATAAAGGTTGGTAGTTACAAGAACGCTATAACACCCTCGTTTCGTGTGAAGTATGATTGTGATAGCGTTAATCAAGCAGGCTTTTCTTTACCCGTGACTGTTTCTGTGGTGCTCAATAGAGGCAGTTGGTATAAAGAAGATATTGCTGCGTTTGATCAAGCTGCAGTTCAAGAGTTGGTACCGAAAGTAGAGGTTGTACTAGATGAGCAGATCAATGCGGATTGGCCAGAGAAGAATGGTTGCAGAGTAGAAGTTACTACCAAAAGCGGAGATCTTTTTGAAGGACATGTAAGTTATGCTTTAGGCGAGCCTGAAAATATGCTCAGTGACGCTGAGTTTGAGGCGAAGTTCCGTTATCTAGCAAATGGTGCTATTCCGGAAGATAATATAACAGCGTTATGCAATATGGTGGACACAGTTGGTGATATTAATGATGTAAGCGAATTAGTGAATCTGACCTTACCTAAATAACTAATGGTTGATACAAGAATAGTAGAAATAAGATCAGCAATTATTCCTATCAAGAGGATTAGTCCTCTAGTAACAAGATATGGTACTAATGAGTTTCTGCCGTCAGTTGTAGTGAAAATTGCAACTCAGGATGGGATAATAGGTATAGGTCAAACTATATCTTCTGCTCCCTGGTTTGGTCCATCTGCTGTAGCAATCAAGAACGAGATTGACGAATATTTGACCCCTGCATTGCATATGCAAGAGGCAACCAATATCAATGCTTGTTGGAATATTATGACTAGCGCATTTCGAGGTGCTAATTTTGCATATACGGCTATCGATTTGGCTCTTTGGGATATTCTTGGCAAAAAGAATGGAGTTCCAATTTATGAACTACTTGGTGGGCAGGTTAATGAGGGAGTTGCCCTCCATGGGTTTTTGGATAGAGTGAGTGGTGCTAAGCTCAATGAAAGTATTCAACATCTTTCAGAAGAGGGCTGGAATATTGTTAAAGGGAAAATAGGCTTTACTGTTGATGAAGACGTGGATTGGTATAAAGAAGTCAGTAAGTTATCTGAAGGAAAGATGAAGTTTCAGCTTGATGGAAATTCCGGATACAGTAGGTCTGAGGCTATTCTGGCACTTACGCAGATCGAGCAGTTGGGTGGAATAGGGTTGTTTGAGCAGCCAGTACAAAACTTGGAAGATCTTGAAGCAATTGCTAGCAAAGTTAATTCACCTTTGCAGGCTGACGAATTGTTGACTGGTGTGAGAAGTAGTTATGAGCTGTCCAGAGCCAAGTCAATTCCTGTGTGGCATTTCAAGATGCATAAATATGGAGGTTTCACTCCACTTCAAACAATGGCTGCCTTAGCCGAATCCGCTGATATTATATTTTCAGTAGCTCCATATCCAGATCTTATGTCTGCAGCTGCCGCACATTTTGCAGCTGCATCTAGGAATGCGACTTGGCCGGCTGGTGCTGCGCGTAATGATGACTCTGTACTGGATAAGCGGATTGTTCCAGATGGGCACGTATTACGTCCGCCTGAAGGTTCTGGATTAGGAGTTGACCTGGACGAAGATAAATTTCAGTATTATGATAATCAGCAAAATAATTAAGGTGACATTAGATTGTATTTTGCTTAGCTACTGAGAGGATAGTTGATATGAGAGTATTCATAGCTGCAGACATGGAAGGTATAACAGGAGTAGTACACTGGCCACAACCTACAACTGGTGGTAGGGAGTTAGCTGATGATGAGAATCAGAGGCAGCAAATGACAGCTGATTTAAACGCAGTCATCAAAGGCGCACGTAGTGCCGGGGCGAGCGAATTTGTTATTCTAGACTTTCATGGATCTGCGCCCCCCAGGCCAAACTTAAGACTAAAAGACATTGATTCGGAAACCAAATTGTTAAGTGGACATGGTCATTTTGGGCTTACGCAAGATGTTCTCGAGGATGGTTATGATGTGATGTTCATAGTTGGAATGCATGCTATGGATGGAGTAGCTGATGGTATCTTGAGTCATAATTTTACTAGCACTTTTAAGGAGATATATCTTAACGATCTTAGGATTGGAGAAACGGGTTATTTTGCATTGTGGGCTGGTATACATAATATTCCATTAGTTTTCTTCAGCGGTGATGATGCGGCTTGTGAGGAAGCCAAAGAGTTGGTACCAGATGTTGTGACGACTTCTACTAAAAAGGGTATCACGCATGG
>DFQC01000004.1:0-8726 GCA_002377585.1 Anaerolineales bacterium UBA3499
TCGAACACCTTGAAGTTCTTTGTCATTTTTTTCAGAATTACGTACTGACTGAATTAACAATGGATCATAGGTTACTGAAGTTGATGAGTTCAATTGAATAAACCCGCCTCTATTCCTTGTACTCACATTTCCTGTAAGCCTCGCATAAATTACATCTCCGTCTTGCTCAAGGAAAACCTGGCCATCGGATACTCCTCCCATGACTCTATCGCTCACATATCTCCAGTCATTCCCACTATCTCTATTAAATGGAAAGCTGATGACTTCTTGAGTGGCCGTAGGAGTTGGCGTGTAAGTTGCAGTTGATGTAGTTGTGTGCGTTTGCGTTGATGTATAAGTGGTGGTAGGTACTGGACTACTCGTCGGAACAGCCATGCTTGTTGGGATTGATATTAAAGTTGGTTCGACAGTCGACTTAGCTGATTCCGTTTTAGGAACGTTCACATTCACTGCTTCAATAAATTCTTCTGTTTGAGCAACTAATGTTTGTGCCGTTTCCTCTCGTGCTGGTCCGCACGATGATAACAATATAACAACCAGAACGGCAAATACGGTAGACATGTTTGCAGGCGTTGGCTAATAGTAAAAATCGACTGTTGAGACAGATAGATCAGCTATATAATCACGACCATAAGCCATAATACCGAAGCTTCTTATATTTTTGGCTTCTAACTTTGAGTCAATAACAGTATCTGATCCGTTGGCATTTGTACGCTTACGTACGAATTGATCAAAAGGCAAGTCGATCATTCCCCAATCATTGTCTGCTACGAACGAGGCTCGATAATGGTCGCTAACTGATCTAGTCTCATTTGTTTGAATGAATATATAATAAGTTTCACCGTTTCCACGAACGTTTAGCTTAACACCCTTAAGTTTTTTGCCGTCTTTTTCAGAATCGCGAATTGACTGTATCATCAGCGGCCTGTTAAACCACGAACTTGCTAAATTCAATTGAATAAAGCCCCCTCTATTCCTGGTGCTCACATTGCCCGTCAATCTTGCAAATATCATTTCTCCGTCTTGCTCAAGTTCAACTTGCCCTTCAGACACCCCTCCCATCACCCTATCACTAATATATCTCCAGTTTTTTGAACTATCTGATGTGAATGGAAAGCTAAGAACTTCTTCACTAGCAGAAGGGATAGTTGTACATGAAGTTATTGTTGTAAAAGTTATTAGCATTAGTAAAACCCTTTTCATAGGACAATAATTTCAGACTTAAAAGTAGTCAAAATCCGAATCCCTGTAAAGCCTATGCCTGCTGCCATGTATTTGCACATTATTAAGATATCCTTACCTACACGCTACACCTTTGACAGCCTTATTGCTGGTATTGGAATTATATAGAGCTAGTGTTAGTGCGATGTTAATATATACAGCGATTGATCGACGTAACCCTGCAACGAAATACATTGCACATTTGTATTCACAGGCATCATAAAATCCCGACTTGTCGACCCCAAGTCATAGGTGTATGATATAGAAAACAACAAAGTAGGTGTAATGTGAAAAAAGTATTGCCTCTAGTGGTTTTAGTTACATCTGTATTAATATCTGCATGTAGCGAAGAAACCAAGACTATCAACGGATGTGAAATTATTCCTAAAACAAGATGTAGTAACGTTAACTTAAGTAACGCTGAACTAACTGACGTTGACCTAAGTAATGCTACACTGTATCAAGCTGATCTAACTGGTGCTAATCTTAATTCTGCTACCCTAAACTATGCTGATCTTCAAGAAGCTGATCTTAGTCAGGCTAACATGCAAAAGACTCGATTATATGGAGCTGATCTGCGCGAAGCTAACCTAGAAGGAACCGATCTAACCGGAGCTAAGTACAACAAATTCACACAGTTCCCTGAAGCATTTGATCCAAACACAGCAGGAATGGAATTGATTGAGGGGTGAATCTATTTTAAAGTTTTGGATTAACCATTTCCTGTATCTGGCAGTCTAAATCTCTATAAATAAAAATAGAAGCGAACGCCGAAAACCTTCGCTTCTATTTTTTATCTCCTAAAGTGTGTGCTCAGAGTTCTCTCAACTAACAATTATCCCTCAAGCATCCTAATAATCTCTCGGCAGAAAGCCGGAATGTCACTAGGAACCCGTGACGTGACAAGATTGCCATCGCTTACTACCTCGCTGTCTTCATACAACCCACCTGCATTCTGCACATCGGTCCTCACAGCCTTAAAGCAAGTACAGTGCTTACCACGCAGCACATCGGCTTCTATGAGCAACTGGGGACCGTGACATATGGCTGCCACAACCTTACCCTGACTGAACATGTCTCGCGTCAGTCTAACCATTCCGGGCTTTGTACGCATGATGTCGGGCGCTCCCCCGCCGGGAATAATAAGTCCTATATAATCTTCAGCCCGTGCTTCATCAGCAGATAAGTCAGACTTTAGAGGATAACCTAGCTTGCTCGGATACATAACCCCCGATTCGGATCCAACCACATCTACCTCATATCCAGCTTCCAACAATCGATAATATGGCACAAGGGCTTCAGCTTCTTGATAAGATTTCTCAATCAACATTGCGACCTTCGACATGTCTTCACCTCCCGCAGTAATCACACTTATCACCGTCCCATATCGCAAATATGAGACACAACTAGCAAGTCATTAAATCACTCCTTCTACCACAACCACATCATTTATTCAGCAAAAAGCTCACTAAATACTTTAATCATCATACTGTGATCTAACGATCCTGCCATTTCCCGTGCTGAATGCATTCCTAGTTGCGCATTGCCAACATCAATGGTTGACACACCCAATTTAGTAGCAATCAGCGGCCCCACTGTTGAGCCAGATGGAATGTCATTGCGCCCAGTAAACATCTGATACGGAACACCGGCTTGACGACACAATAACACAAACCGAGAGGTAGTCTGAGAATCAGTTGCAAAGCGCATACGCGCATTCATTTTAATGACCGGGCCTTGGTTTATCAATGGCCGATGCACACCGTCATGCCGATCCTCATAATTGGGGTGTAAAGCATGCGCCATATCCGCTGAAACCAAGTACGATCTATTCAGAGCTTTCAAGAATTCCTCCCGGCTGCCTCCAAGAGCTATAGTAATACGTTCCAATACGGAGTTGAGAAAATTCGAACTAGCCCCATGCGGAGAACTGCTTCCAATTTCTTCGTGGTCAAAGCTAGCAATAAGACCAACTTTTGTATTGGAGCTACCTGCCAGCAAAGCTTCATAAGAGGCATGTGTCATTGCCAGATTATCAATACGTGGGCCGAAAATAAATTCTTGTTTCATGCCTCCATACGAACATGGTTGTGACTCATGGAAATAGAGATCCATGGCGCTGATGTCTTTGGCTTCGACACCTTCTACATCCAGTCGCTCTAATAACAAATCCTCAAATGAATATTCATCATCGTTATTCAATCCAAGAACTGGCACCATATTAGTTTCCGAATTTAGTTTAAGACCAGCATTTGCTTCGCGATCAAGATGAATAGCTAATTGTGGTACTCTGAAGAAAAGATCTCGGATTGAAATAAGTTTCTGATGCAGCTCACCTTGTTGAATATAGTTGATCCGTCCAGAAACGTTAAGATCACGATCAAGCCACGAGTTAAGTAAAGCGCCCCCATATATTGCGACGCCCCACTGAATATAGTTGCCAGTTACATCTTTTTTGACCGGCTTTAGTTTGAGACATGGGCTGTCAGTATGAGCGGCCACCATATTGTAGGCAACGTTATTAAAGTCGATAGTTTTAGGAGTGCGGAAGGCAATAATACTACCGTCATTTCTAGTAACATAATAAAGATTATCGGCTTCACACTCCCAATCCTCACTTTCATTAAGTTCAATACCATTTTGGTCTTTCAATGTCTGAACCATATTTTCCACAGCATGATAAGGAGTAGGACTTGAATCAATAAACGAGAAGAGAGAGTCAATGTCATTATTTCGCATTATTAAACCTCGATTTGATCTTATCAATTTTACGTCTTCTATCTTTACCGTCAAGCTAAAATGTCCCTAAAAGGTGTTTGGCACATCTTTTACAGACATAATGTAACTATAGGTGTTATAGTATAGAAATGTCAGATTTCACAAGAGATGAAGTTATAAAAACAGTTCACAAGCTAATAAAAGCAGATTTGCGAGGAATTGATCTGAGCGACGCTGACCTAACCCGCGCCGACCTATATAAAGCCAACCTAACTGGAGCCAACCTAAGTAGAGCCAATTTACGCTCAACTACTCTTACTTGGGCGCAGTTATACCAGGCCAATCTACAAGACGCTAGATTGGGCCACGCTGACCTACGTTGGGCTGACTTAAGGCAGGCCAACCTAATTGGCGCTAGCCTCACAACTGCTAATTTACGCTGGGCTTACCTAAAAGGTGCCAAATACAACGAGTATACGGAATTCCCTGACGGATTCGATCCAATAGCATCCTGGATGGTGCTATCAGTAGAATAGTGAGGCCATCCAATGCGTGACTTCTCTTTTACTGGCATCCCGACTGTTGACTATTATGACTTGTTTGAAGAACCAGAGACTCGCATCTTATTAGGTAGTACAGCCATCTATGCTGCTGCCGCACTAGCGAAACAAGGTGCAAATGTATTGTTCAGTGGGCCTGTCGGCACCGACCTAAATCCTAATTTACTCACTCCACTACAAGATGCAGGTGTCATTTTTGACCTACATAAAATGGATGGTCGCCAGGGATCACTCGAAATGGTCTTTACAGCCAACGGCCAAGTAACTACCCTAACAATAGATTATGGCATAGGAAAGCAGTTTCAAGCAAAACAACTTAGCCACGACTTTTGGAAAGCGCGCGTTTGCTGGATTGGAACTTGCCCCCACGATTACACAGTCGCGGTCGCCACGAAAGGACGAACCCACGGATGCGAAGTTATACTATCTCCTCAAGGTCAATTCCCCAATAAGATAGACGAAGTCACCCAACTTGCTGAACAATTGCACTTTTTAAACTGCAATACAGCCGAAATGACCACTTTCGGTAACGGTCGATTAGAAAATGGTTTGGCTGTATTCCGTGAGATTAATCCCGAACTCCAAGTCCTGCTCACTAGGGGGAGAAATGGAGCCTGGTTTATAGGCCGTGATGAAGTGTTCAGCATCCCAGCAATAGCGCAAGTCGAGTCCGAATTCCTCGTTGGGGCTGGAGACACATTTGCGGCAACTTTTCATTATCACCGCATACAGGGCCAACCAATTTCTACATGTCTACAACGGGCCACCGCTGCGGCCGTACTTAAAATACGTGGTTTCTCTTACGACCGTATGGGGACAAACTCCGAGTTGTTGTTAAAAGCGGAAGAACTTGCACCGCAACTACAGGTCGAACATACCGCCTGGAATAGCACAACTGCCATACGTTGGTTTAAGGCGGAAGACCCCGACTTGACCCAAGATGGAACAATAGCACTCACATAATCTATTGGTCTCTTACATGTTCAACAGTTAGACCAAGATCAGGGGCTGGCACCGTACCAATACGGGCAACAGCCTCGCGAACAGCCTCATCTGTTGTTTGCACAAATCCAATTTGCACTGTTCGTCTGTCGTCAAGATAACCAGGTATTGGCAAAAAAGCCTCTAGCCGGTCAGCCATACCTCCAGAACCCTGTAAAACAGTCAATGGCTTGCCATGTGAATAAGCTTGGGTAACTTCATTAAGAGTGCCGCTTGAGCCTCGGACCATAATCACACTATCACAGGCACGAATAGTTGTAATATTTCGCAGCGCATATCCTATCCCGGTAGGGATTGCGACATCTATATAGGCATTCGCACCATGCCTATCCCCCTCAGGCAAAATGCCAACTACCAACCCACCTGCTTGCTTAGCCCCTCGGCTAGCTGCCTCCATAATACCCGTACCACCTCCAGTCACAGTGATACACCCAGCCACTGCGATGAGGCGTCCTACCTCTTCTGCCATCTTATATATTTCATCCGGCACATTCGCGGCCGAACCAATCACTCCGATATATTTCTGATCTACTGGATGCACCATTTGTAATTTCCTCAAAGTAGTCTAAAAATAATACAATTTAATATATTATAGGTATGCTTCAAGTATATCAGGTATTAACACATCAATCGGATTAGATCACTTTCCAACTAATTAGCAGTCGGTGTATAGTATAGATATGCGAGACGATGTAATAGCAAAGATTGCTGACGGCCAAAGCCTAGAACAAGCCCAACTAGCAGGAATTGACCTCCGTGGTGCTGACCTTCATGCGGCTAATCTCAGAAAGGCTAACCTAAGTCAGGCTAAACTAAATGGAGCTAACCTACAAGCAGCTGATCTTAGTCAGTCTAACCTACATGCAGCACATTTAAGTCAGGCTAACCTGACTAATGCAAACCTTAGTGGCACTAACCTAATATGGGCCAACCTTCGCGGAGCTAACCTAAGCGGGGCTAACTTGAATAAAGCTATCTATAACGACACCACGATACTTCCTGAGCACTTCGAACCAGAAGAAGCAGGGATGGTGCGATCAATAGAGTGAAAGCCATTGGGGACTGTCTCCAGTAGCCCACATGAAGTTCCTCCCACATCTAATTGGTTTACTAAAGTTCTTGTTTAATAGACGGTATCAACGACAACAACTAGTTATCGGCCTTACACGGCTTCTTCGAGAAATAAAACGGATAATTAACTCCCAATAACCAAAAGAAAAACCCAAGATGGTGTCTTGGGTTTTTCACTGATTTCTGGCTCAGAAACCTGTACCTCAAATTGTAACATAGTAAACTTTAGACATGCAAGGCTCGCGCTCACAAGGACCCGTCTTGCGATACAGTTGCCAATCAGTGTATATTACTCGTCCGTATATCTACACTAAGCTATTGTACCTATGCGCTATTTTTTTAGTAGCACCCTAATACTTGCAGCGATCACCCTATTCCTATACTCGGCGATCAGGGTATTTGCCGAAACCCCTTCTAACATTTCGGACGCGGGAAGCATAGAATTTGGTCACGGCAATCAAAAGCCAAGATACAGTGACACATTCACCATTGGTGCTAAAACATTTCTGATCTCTACCAGCGCCGGCGATGGTGGATTGGGCAATGAGGGTATAACGACTTACGACATTAGTGACCTCGACAATATCACAACGGCGGATCACGTAAATGACACTTGTGCGTCTTGTGGCTATGACCAGGGCTACGATCGCATCCAATATCCCGCAGCCATTGAAGCTTTTACTATCGGATCAGACACTTACGCAGTCCACATTGGCATTGAAGGTATTCAACTCATCGCGATAGATGCTAATGGAGATATGACCAGCAAAGGTGCCGTAGCTGATTCTGGCGACTATATAGCACTGGCGTCTAGTATAAGTTCACCCTCTGACCTATCAACATTTGTAATAGGTTCCAATACATATGCCATTATCACTGGCGGAGGGGAGAGCAATAAGGTTCAAATCGTTGACTTGAGTGATGTTGGTAGCGGTAATGAAGATTCGCCATCGATCACTGCCAAGGACATAGTAGAACACGATGCAACCTTCACTGAACTTCTCACACCTGTTGGTGTTGATACCTTCGTTATTGATTCGAACACCTACGCAATAGTTACCGGCAATACTGATAATGGTGTTCAAATACTTGATATAAGTGATGTTGATAACATTGCGGCAAGGGGCATAGCAGAGGACGGAGCAACATTCACCACACTTGATGGTCCCAGAGGGGTTGACACGTTCACCATAGGTTCGAGCACATATGCAATAGTTACAGCTCAAGATGATAATGGGGTACAAATCCTTGATCTAAGCGATGTTGCAAACAGCAACGTCAGCGCCAAAGGCGTAGCGGTGGATGGTGAAACTTTCACTGAACTAGAGGGCCCAGACGATGTATCAACCTTCACGATCGGTACTTTTACATATGCAATGGTAGCATCCTACGAAGACGACGGTGCCCAGATCCTCGATATCAGCGATGTAGACAACATTACGGCAAAAGATGCCGCAACTCATGATGCGAACGGATTTAAACTTTTTGAGGCCATAGATACAGATATAGTTACCATTGATAATATTCTGTATGGAGTAATCACATCGAATTATGGAAATGGTCGTGCGCAGTTCATAAAACTAAACGACGATATAACCTCTCCCACCGTCGCAATAACATCTTCTTCCGGTTCTTCAGGCTCTTCGACTGGCTCAACAACATTGAGTTTTACTGCGACGTTCAATGAGTCCGTCAGCAATTTTGTTATCGGTGATATTACCGTTACCGGCTCCGCTAACGACGGCTCTCCAGCAGCAAGCAACTTTGACGGGTCGGGAACTACCTATACATTCGATGTGGTTAAAGGTTCATCTGCCGGGACCGTTTCGATAACAATCGCATCTGGAGCAGCTACAGATGCGGTTGGAAATGCCAACACTGTCTCCAACACATACATTCTGACTATAATAGATCCGACTAACACACCTACGAATACACCTTCAAATACACCTTCAAATACAGCGACAGCTACCACTACACTGACCGGTGAATTTGAAGACTATACTGAGCCTCCTCATACCGCTACCATTACAAGGACTACTACCTTCACTACCAGCCCGACCCTCACCCTGACTCCAAGTATCACGCCGACCTATACAGTAACATTCACCCCTACTTACACACCAACAGTCACACCGACATTCACACCGACAT
>DFQC01000004.1:9045-17756 GCA_002377585.1 Anaerolineales bacterium UBA3499
ACCGACATTCACACCGACATTCACGCCGACATTCACTCCAACAGCAACAGAAGAGGATGAGCCCGAAACCGACAATGAAGCAGATGAACCTAGCACACCAAACAAGACACCCCAACCACCCACAGAATCATCTATCCCTACCAACTCACCTGTAGCTCCTACTGTGACCTCTTCATTGCCACAACCAGTTATCTCCGTGGGCACACTGACCTCAACCCCAGTATCACCTGATCCGACAGCAACCCAGCTGCCGCCTCAGCTTAGCAATCCAATTAACACCGCAATTAGTAATATCAAGTTCGGTTGGGATTTACTAGAAAATGCCGTGCGAGAACCTTTTGACGGGGTACTTACTGCACTCAGGCTCATTACCAAATCTAACCGCCAGACAGATCGCACCTTTAGTACATCCAACAATGTCGATCGACTAAGTACGATCACCTGGGACACTCCAGCCTGGCCCCTGCTTACAGGAGCATCTCCACCAATGCCTCAACCAGAAATACCCGATCCAAACCAACCTAGTTTCTGGCTGGCTATTATTCTCATACTACCATTGCTACTAGCAATCACTTTTGCCCGTTTTCTACTTAACCGCGAGATAACTCACGCCTGGCTACGTTACCTGCTCGCACAACTCCCTTTCTTTGGAACCACTCTGATATTACTTTTTCTCTACCTCACCTGGAATCCAGATCTCCTTCCAGCCATCACCATTTTGACTATCATTGTCTTTCTATTTGTGCTCCTAACTGAAGAAGCAATATTGCTTTTTTACGTTATAATGCAGCGCCCAACCGAAATCATTCAAGCAGACACAACGGAGAGCCTTCGATAGTAAAAACTGCAATAGCTAGGTGCTTATTCCCGTCCGAGATGAAATACTTTTGCTTGCAGGTCCATAAGTAGTGGGTGTATAGTAGTTGTAATGATTGAGAAACATGACCCTGCTGACATTAAAATACGGTATGTTTTCAGCTGATAATATACATCGCATCTACAAACACGATATACTGCCTTATGCTGACGTAGGAGTACGAATCAGTGACCCTAGCATGATGATCTGGCTAGAAAGAATGTTTACATGCTTTGGCAATGTTACTGGTAAACGCATCCTGGATTTTGGAGCAGCATCAGGCCACAAAGCGTTGTTATTATCAAAACTTGGGGCCACAGTTTTTGCAGTGGATATGGCTGACGAATCAATTATTCGCATGAAACATGCCCGGCAAATATCCGGCATAAATTTCAAGATCATCAAGGGCAACGATAGCTATCTGCTCACAATAGATCCAGGCACATTTGATCTAATATTGTGTGGTGAGGTCATAGAACATATACGGCCGTCAAAACTCCCGACATTTTTAGATTCGATGCATAACATTCTCAGTCCCGGAGGCAAACTATTCTTAACTACGCCAAACTTCGATGTTTACGGACCAGCTGAAAACTCAGCAGAATACTTTGAACACTCACCATTTGGTCATTACAAACATTACAGTATCACAGAGCTTATCAACCTATTAGATCAGGCATCATTCCAAATTTGCAACTATTGGTATGAATGCCATCCTCTAACCCGCCTCCGCAATCATATCTTCTACCCACTCGCTCAATATGACAATGCGCTATATGCATCAAACCGGTTTCAATTAATAAGGTATGCTTTACGACCATTATCATGGATATTTCATCTTATTATGGATGGTATATACCCTATATCATATCGTCTACAACGCATGTATGAATACAAGCGCTCAAAGATTTCTACCGGCATGACTATCATGATAGATGCCGAAAAGATTATCAGTAATGGTAACCAACCCAAATCACGTTTACAGTAATGCTATCCCCATGAATAAGATAAATTACTCTGAAATCCCGTCACCCATGGAAGGTATATCAAAGCTATCTTTACAGCAAATAACCAGCTGCATAAACACCTATTTAGAAATACGGTCTAACACCTTAGTAACCGGGTTTACCGATAGATCAGATCATTGTGAATGGGAAGTAAAAGAAAATGATGTTACGGGCAGAATTTGGGTAACACTCGATGCAAATGATAGTACTATGAAGAATATTGGGTATGGATTGATAGCGGGCGTAAAGCAACAAGACAATACTGTCCAATTGACTGCAATATACCTCGGTTGCATACACGCCCTCATTGAACTGTCCAACAAAGAAGACACAGAATAATGACTACTCAATCAAATAAAGGAAACACTAAAGCATATGCTGGTTGGAGTACCCTAAACAAAAAAGACGCGCTCCAGTCAGTAAGCGATAGTCTAAGACGTTACAGTTTGGACAATCCACTATTAAGCCTAAAAACGCGCAGATTCAATCTTGAAGATGGGGATACCCAATGGAAAATACTTTCCAACGGTAAGCCACTTTGCAATATTATTATCAGAGCAAATAGAAAAGGAGGCGTAAAATTATCTTATGAATTGCCTGAACAAGGCACAGATAAAATACGTAACTCTAATGAAAATATCGCCAAGCAGGTGCATGACCACTTAAAAATATGTATAGACACAGATAACAATATCGGCACTCATTGGGAGATACCAGGAGTACCCAACAAAGTAAAGAAAAGAATTGAGTGGAGTAAGGCTTGGGACGAAATCAAAGAATACCGTCGTAGTTCCAAACGCACAGGATACGATGTCACATTAGCTGATCTAGTAGACTTCTTTCTCTATGCTGACAAAGACACTCCTCTTTTTAGCGAAAATACTATCCAAAAACTAATCCTAGCTGGGGAGGAAGGCAAACTAGATAATATAAAATCATACCGCACATATACTTAGTTTCTCACTACAGACTCACTATGCTAATACCTCAGTTAGTAGCTTTTACTATAGTAATTATCTTCAGTTAAAAACATCAATAACCGCTTGTACACTTGTGTTATAACAATGTTCCCTTATAATACCCCGTCTTGAAGTAGACCTTTTCATGCATAGTTCCCAAAGAACAGCCTGAATATATAGCAAACGCTTAGCAATACTAAGCAAGAGGATTTATCCTGTATGACATTTAACCAATTTTCTCTAGACAAACGTATCATGGATGCGATCAAAGCTTCTGGATATACTACACCCACTCCAATACAGTCTCGCTCCATCCCTAAAATACTGCAAGGGCATGATGTGATGGGTTTAGCCCAAACTGGCACTGGAAAAACCGCAGCATTTACCATCCCAATAATACAAAACCTATTGACGCGGCAACAGCGACAACTTAGCGCACTCATTCTTGCTCCTACCCGCGAATTAGCTGAGCAGATTCACTTGACAAGTGTTAGCCTTGGCAAAGGTACTGGTTTACGCAGCATAGCCATATACGGTGGAGTAAGCAAAAATTCGCAAATCTCTAAATTACGCAAAGGCATCAACATAGCTATAGCTTGCCCTGGTAGATTGCTTGATTTAGTCGGTGACAAACACATTGATCTATCACATATTAATATCTTAGTATTAGATGAAGCTGATCGCATGTGCGACATGGGCTTTATACCTGATATACGCCGCATAATAAAATTGCTACCAACTCAACGACAAACCTTGTGTTTCGCCGCAACTATGCCAGAAGATATCAAGCGTTTAACTAACAAGATATTGACAAAGCCTGTCAGGATACAAGTCGGCAAAATGGCTCCGACAAAATCCGTTGCCCATACATTATATCCAGTACCTCAAGCCCTAAAAAAATCTCTTCTCTTTGAAATGCTAAAGCAGACGCCAACAGGTCGTCTACTTATCTTTACCCGTACTAAATATAGAGCTCGCAACCTAGCACGTGACTTGGCAAAGCGCGGCTACCGTGCACAAGCACTGCAAGGCAACATGTCTCAAAACCAACGCCAGAGAGCAATAGACGGTTTCCGCGGGAACAAATACGACATCCTTGTAGCTACGGATGTTGCTTCACGCGGTATAGACGTACTCGATATATCGCACGTTATCAATTACGACATTCCTGATTCTAGCGAGACGTATACTCATAGGATTGGACGCACTGGTCGGGCAAATAAAACAGGTGAAGCTTTTACATTTGCATCGACAGAAGACACCAAACTTGTACGAGAGATCGAACAAGCCTTAGGTTCGCCAATAGAACGAAGAACCTTACAAGATTTTAAGTACGGTAATTTTGTACCGGAAAAACAATTTCAAGGTAAATACTCAAAACAAAAGCCCTCAGCACTCTCCCGTCGACGCCGACGGAAAAGACGAACTCGCCATAAACCCAAGAAGACACGGACTAGAAACTAAAATCCACAAAATATTTTTGTCCGTCTAGACCATACCCAGCTGAGACTGATACAAGACGCTGCTATCATCTAATTGTTGTATAGTATTAAAACCGAACATTTTTACCGATCACTGGAACACACAATGAAGTCTATTATCGTAACTAAAAAAGACAGCCTAGCAGAAGAGATAAATTCCGGGTCAATGACTAGGTTTGCAGGCGTATCAGAACATCTTAGTAATGCGACAAATATTCATATGGCAATCGCCGACATACCTGTCGGTCGATGCTCCACAACCCATTATCATACCAACTGCGAATCAGCGATTTATGTATTATCCGGTTCTGGCATCTTTGTGCATGGAAACAACATGGAGATCGAAGATGAAATATCCGCTGGCGATTTCATCTTTGTTCCTGCCGGCGCACTACATCAACCGGTCAATACCGGAGATAGAACTCTAAAGCTAATAGTCGCCAGAAATACACCAACGGAAATCGTAAAGGAAAAGGCTGGATTAGGCAGAAAAGATTGTTAACAAAAAACTACGCTGCTCTAACAATAACTATTGAACTTTGGAACAACCATGAAAAGAGACAGTATTCGCTGGAATCCATCGCACAACAAGCGTCCAAAAAGCAACACATGTTTTAGCCCAAGAACGGGTAAGCCGCTAAGTGTATACCCTTCACACTCCGCAGCGATACATGGCGCCGACTACGCAAACTCACAGTACGACAGCAACTTGGTGCCCTATCAATGCAAAACATGCAAGAAATGGCATTTGTCTCCAGAAGACAGACACACACCCAACAAGGTATGCACTAAATGCATTGGGTCTAACGGCCGACGGAAGGCCCTATACGTAACAAAACGAGCAGCTAATAATAGAGCTGATATACTAGCAAAAGAACAACAGGTGGACCTTATTGTCTACCAATGCCCACATAGCCGCGGTTGGCATCTGACAAAAGGTTAGTTAATCAAACGGACACATTTAGCTCATCACAGTGTCCAATCGAACGACCATCATGACCAATCTACAAACGATTCTAGATAATGTTCGTACAGTGGCACATAACTATAACCTCAAATACAGGTTAGAGTTTTTATATGAAAATGATATAGGTGCGCGAATAAGATTAGCATTAGTACTCTCGCACAATGAGTCCAATTACCATCGTACACTTGTTGAAGGAAGAGGTTTTTCACAAGATATGCAATCGATACTAGAAGAAGAGCTAGTTATCGAACTAACAAAAAAACATAATGCATGGACAGCAAGTTATGAACAGACAGTAAAACCGACTATCTCCAAACCAGGCCAGCTAGCAACCCAGCGAATAATCGGAGAAATAAACCAAGCACTCAAGGCATAAAACAATCAAGCAGTACTACCACAAACACAAGGAGTGACACTAAAATGCACACAGCCATGACAGTATTAGGAAAAGTTCCAGTAAAAGACTTGGGCTTCACCCTCTCCCACGAACACCTTGTCATGGGGAACAAAACTGATAGTGTCTGGCACGTCGACCCTTCTGAGTTACCAGGCATGGATACCATTTCAGCCGACGACCCCGTTGCTCTAGACAATCTCGGCGCACTGGGACGAGCACCATCGATTATCAAAGACAACACTTTCCTCCCTGGCCTGGAAACGATGACCAGCGAGGTCAACTACTATAAAAACGCTGGTGGTGGAACCATTGTTGAAGTGAGCTGTATAGGTCTACGCGGGGACGCAAACATACTACGCCAATTGTCGGAGGCAACAGGAGTTCACATAATAGCATCCACAGGATACTACCTGGAAGGCTCTTGGCCCGATTACGCCCACGAAGCCACAGTTGATGAACTTAAAAAGATTATGGTTTCCGAATACGAAAACGGTATAGAAGACACCGATATTAGACCGGGTATTATTGCAGAAATGGGTACATCAAAAATCACGCCCGGCGAAGAAAAAATGCTCCGAGCAGCAGCTCGTGCCTCACAAGAAACTGGGTTAGCAGTATGCACCCATGCTAACGCCGAGGATAGAAACGGTGTACAGATAGTAGATATACTAACCAGCGAAGGCATGAGTCCCGAACGTATCATACTTGGGCATTTAGGTTCGAATATATTTGAACAGAGAGTAGCCGTGCTCGAACGCTTTCCCGAAAGAGCCCTAGCCTACTTAGACTATGCCAAGTCAGTTTTAGATCTAGGAGTAACTGGAGCTTTTGACGTTTTTGGGAAAGAGTATTATGTTGATAATCGTGGATGGAAGCTAGCTAGCGACCATCAACGTATAGCAGCCATCCTCAAGTTGATCGATAGCGGTTATGCTTCACAACTGGTAGTAAGTCACGATATCGCTCGCAAATTTGGGCTGCACGCCTATGGCGGATGGGGTTACGATCACATTCATGCACACATCATTCCACGATTACAAGACCAAGGCGTATCAGATTACAATATAAGAGAGATGACGATCAACACGCCCGCTCGTCTGCTTTCAATCATATCATGACATGGCCCTTCTTTTAAACGGGGCCGCAGAGACTTCAACGCTAGGTGCGCAATAACTGATGTCTATTCCATCAATTCCTACACGATATAACTAGTCTTCAAACTCAGTAGCTCTATCTAGTTCAACTTCACCATCATCAAAATACACATCATCTTCATCTGCTTGAGTGGAAAATCTGTTGGATTTCCAACCTCTAGTATAAGCCCAGTACACACCAATCACCCCTCCCACACCAAGCCTAATATTGTCCGAAACTTCAATGTCTAACCGACTAGCGCCAGTAAAAACTATTGCTGTTAGGCCCACGCCTATTCCCAACCACACAAGAGCAAGAATGATCCTACCACTTAGTTTGCTCAACCACGATCCGCCAGTATACGATACCCGATATTCTGGTTCAAATGCCGGTGCCGAACCTGACAGCTCAGCCACAGTCTTATCTAAATAACTGCCGCAATTACTGCAGAATCTATGCTCAACGTCAGCTTTGTTACCGCATTCAGTGCAAAACATCGTACTCTATTTTTTATAATGTTATCCTGATTTTATACTAATTACGAAAACAGCACCACGCCAGAAGCCAGCGCATGCAATACGCCAAAAACCTATATGGGGACTTTTATGTTTCGAGACATATTCCTAATTCAGATATTGAACAGATATCACAGCACAAGTGCTACGAGGTATATAATTGTCTGTCCATAAACCAAAGTGCAATCATAATGACGAGCTTATTACAAAAAATATTTACCGCAACCATTAGGATGTGAACGTCATATGCATCCATACGAAGGCGACTACATATTACCGGATTTTAGATTCAACTCTGGAGAAATACTACCTGACCTTCGCTTACATTACACTACACTGGGCAAGCCACGCTATAACAACCAAGGCAAAACTACAAATGCTATCTGGATCGGCCATGGCACAACAGGTAACGGTCACCAATTCCTAGGACCCAAGTTCGCTAACGAACTATTTCAACCAGGACAATTACTCGACACCAACAAATACTACATAATTCTTCCTGATGGCATCGGTCACGGCAAATCAAGCAAGCCAAGTGACGGTCTACGAGCCAAGTTCCCTGCATACGACTATCATGACATGGTCCGAGCGCAGTATCATCTCATAACAGATCACCTCGGAGTTAATCACTTACACTTAGTGATGGGGACGTCTATGGGTGGAATGCACTCTTGGGTCTGGGGATACACATATCCAAAATTAATGAACTACATATTACCTTTAGCTTGTTTACCTGTAGAGATAGCCGGACGCAATAGAATAATGCGAAAAATGCTAATAAACGCCATTCGAAACGACCCTGACTGGAACTATGGAGACTACACCATACAACCATCCGGTCTGATTGCAGCATTAAACATACTATTGATTATGACCAGCGTACCACTTCAATGGCAAAAAAGCGCGCCTACACAAAAACAAGCTGATATAATGCTTGATAATAAACTATCCGAATATGCTGCCAAACTAGATGCAAATGATGTCATCTACCAATTTGAAGCATCGCATAATTATAACCCTTACCCCCATCTCAAAAAGATAAAAGCGTCACTACTCGCCATCAATTCTGCAGATGACCAAGTAAATCCGCCCGAGCTAGGTATTATGGAGCAGTCAATCAAACAAGTTACTAAGGGAGAGTACGTCCTACTGCCAATAACCGAAGAAACCAGAGGGCATAGCACACATACCTTAGCCAAACTCTGGAAACATCACCTCGCTCAATTTATAAACCATTAATCAAAATCAACATACACATCAGTTGTACGTCTATCTTCAACACGGTCGATATTGCCAAGAATACCAACTGAAGTTGCACCGATGGTCGGCCACTCTTTGCCACTGGGTATTACGATCCCATCTTCGGGTGCTACCATAGTGTCTATGGTCTCCCCA
>DFQC01000039.1:0-150 GCA_002377585.1 Anaerolineales bacterium UBA3499
TAAACGTTGATAGCTGGCTTTCAGACCAGGTCCTGACAAGTATGTCTCGATACACCCATTCAGGCCACAGTAGCACTCAGGGCCCGGCACCTCGGATAGTTTAGGCCATGGAAGAGGGTTATGACCCCATTCTCCACCAATCCCGTTTAG
>DFQC01000039.1:465-628 GCA_002377585.1 Anaerolineales bacterium UBA3499
CCCAGAACCACTTTGCCGTCAACAACTATACCGCCGCCAGTGCCCGTGCCGATAATTACCCCAAACACACTCGTACTACCTTTGCCAGCTCCATCCACCGCTTCAGACAACGCAAAACAATTAGCATCATT
This sequence comes from Anaerolineales bacterium UBA3499, assembly GCA_002377585.1. Taxonomy (GTDB): domain Bacteria; phylum Chloroflexota; class Anaerolineae; order Anaerolineales; family UBA11657; genus UBA11657. Next base: position 597 of record DFQC01000039.1, read on the forward strand.
AGCTAGTCTGATTGGCCTATCAATTGCTTTTT
>DFQC01000039.1:993-1169 GCA_002377585.1 Anaerolineales bacterium UBA3499
GCATTCTTTATCTTGCCAGTACTTGCGGATAATGTACCAGGTATTCCAACACCAACAGTTCCTGATACTCCAATCGAATCTTCGATATACCTAACCAACTGATCAATTGCATTCACAATACTGCCGTACCGATCAGGACCTGCTGCAGGAGTATCGATCCTGTGACGCATAATTTC
>DFQC01000039.1:1503-25203 GCA_002377585.1 Anaerolineales bacterium UBA3499
ATGCCTTCAATTTTTGTCCCTCCCATGTCAATTCCAATACGACATTCGACATTATTTTGCATACATCACCTTTGATAATCTTACAGTATTACGGTTTTGGTCCAGTACAGATATATCTTTATTATATAATGGAGACGAGGCGAATAGACTATGACCCAAAATAATATAATAGCGCAAGTAGAAAGTCTACCCGAACTTATACGGTCTCAAACTCTCGAATTGAACGAGGGCGTTTGCAATCTTTTCACCAAGGAAATATGTAGTAACATAGATAACATAATTACGACTGGTTGTGGAGACTCGCACATGGCCTCCATCGCAACAGAACTAGCTTTTGAGCAGCTAACCAACATCTCGACTGAGCCACTAAACGCTCTAACTGCCAGCAGATACGCTTTAGCCACGAAGCATAGCAACATTACAACAAACACGCTTGTAATTGGCACGTCCGTATCAGGTACAGTTGTAAGAACGCGCGAAGCATTAGGCATTGCTCGAGAGCAAGGCATGATTACAGTCGCTATTACCGCTAACCCATCATCGCCATTTGGACAAACTGCCGAGCATATCTTAGACTGCTCCGTACCCAATTTCATTGACTTTCCCGGCGTGCGTTCATACAGAACTTCTTTGGTGGTGCTTTACCTTATAGCCATCAGAATCTCTGAGGTAAAAAACATAATCACTGCTGCAAGAGCAGACCAGTTACGCAGTGAAATTATTTGCACCGGCGATGCAATTGAAGCCACAATAGAAGCTAACAGAGAGTCGGCCATAGAACTAGCACGCAATCTTATGGCTCAGAACCATTTTGTCTTTGTCGGTCACGGCCCTAATTACGCTACGGCCATGTTCGGAGCAGCTAAGCTTCTCGAGGCCGCAGGAACCCATGCGCTAGCGCAGGACACAGAAGAATGGGGTCATTTACAATATTTTACTAATATAGATATAAATACACCCACATTCATAGTTTCACCAGGTAGCAGGAGTCATAACAGAACCGCCGAAATGCTTATTCCCATGACTAGAATAGGACGTTATACCATAGGAGTCTGTCCAGCTGGCGATACTAAAGTGGGAGAGCAATGCGATGTGTTTCTACCGGTTTTCGGAAATACACCCGAGATATTTTCGCCAATCGTCTACCCAACAGTCACCGAGTTATTTGCAGACCACCTAGGCTCAAATTTAGGAGAGGATTACTTCCGTGGCTTTAAAGATCTCTATGACGTCACCAATCTAAATCCACAAAAAGGAAATAGTATCCGCACGAGTAAACAAGCCACTCTAGATGAGATACTAAAAAATCAGGGCTAGCAAATGCTCTACCCAATTACTTACTAATCCAAACAATACGCTATGGTTAGCCATACATCCAATCCTATGGACCCAAAATTGAGCCAAGTCACAGTGATAGGTGATGCTGGTGTTGATGCCATAATCCAACTACCTAAATCACAGAAAGATGAAACTTCATTCAATATAATCCAGCCAACACTGTCACCAGGTGGAACAGCAGGCAACACATCATTATCTCTTGCAAGACTTGGTCATGTCGTTAAAATGTTTTTTGCTATTGGGTCAGATAGCTACGGAAAATACTTGCTAAGCGCCTTAGAGGACACAAATGTAAACACAGAACATGTCCATGTCTCAGCAGATCATTTCACACTGCATGTTAATGTAATAATTGACCACTTGGGCGAGAGGCACTTTGCTGGTAACCCTTATGAAAACTGGGCTTCCGTAAATTACCCACCTGACAAGGTGTCCCATGAAGCAATTACCAAATCTAGCTGGTTGCATACTACTGGCAACAGCTTCGATCGTGGAACTACACCCCTATCTACAATACGATCGATGACAATAGCCAAACAACACAACATTCCAATATCGCTTGATCTTAACCTTCGCAGTCCAAACAATCAACTACCTACCCAGTACAAACAGGCCATATCAGAAGCAATAGAACTTGCAGATTATGTATTAGGCTCTGCCGATGACGAAATAGCACTTTACACTGACATAGATGAACCAAGCCAGGCCGCCCTTGCACTTTCAGCTGGAACTCGCACCGTAATTTCGAGATTAGGCTCAAACGGATGCCTAGTTACCGCACCATCAGGTGAAATTACACACATACCATCCTATCAGGTGAAGGTTGTAGATACCCTAGGAGCCGGAGACACATACAATGCCGGTTTTATATCTGCTAAACTAGATGGTGCCTCCACAATCGAAGCTGCTAGAAGGGGCAACGCAATCGCTGCACTCTGCGTAGCAAGTGAAGGCGTAACCGAAAACATTACTATCGAATCAATGCAGGCACTTATGAATGGTTGACCTCTAAGCGTAACTCATATCACAACAACCATGTCACTCGCACCAAAAAGGCCAACAATATGGCAAACAACGTTGATCCAACATATTCCTTACCAAAGAACTTATTAAGCAGGCCACTTGATATCATAGCTTTAGGCTCATTCGTTCTAGAGCGAGTCATCAAATTATCGGACTGGCCAAAAGCAGGTGGACAAGACAATATCACTATAGAATCGATCACCGACACCTTTGGGGGGTGCGCGACTAGCGTCGCCTGCTTTGCAGCTCGCTTTGGTCTAAAGTCTTCAATTATTAGCATGATTGGTGACGATCAACCATGCCTTACAGCTCTAAATGAATTACATAATGCCGGAGTCGATACAAACCACATGTCCCGATACACCGATGAACAAGGAAGTCTTATTCGCATACTTGCAGACCCAAAAGGTGAATGGGCATCTTTAAGTATGGTAAACCCTAACCTTAAATTCCGCATGGAAGATTTGCCATCCGTTAGTTATTTCGCAACTGCCAAAATATTGCACATTGATGGCTATGCTTGCTTAGACATTCTAGGAAAACAGGAAATTGTATTAGAAGCAATTGACCGGGCTACTGAAGCGGGTTGCATTATTTCAATCGACGCATGCGTACCAGCCGCCAAACACGCTACAAACCTATTGAAATCTGTATTCAATTCCGCAAATATTGCATTCGCCAATCTGTCCGAAGCCCAATACCTAACAGGTACTAACTCAATAACCGACATAATAAATTCGTTCCGCAAAATCAATTTAGATTTAGGAGTGATCAAAAATGGAATGTACGGGTCACACATAATCAGCGACAACTCAAACGCGCACATACCTGCCTATAAAGTAGATGTAATAGACTCCATAGCTGCAGGGGACGCATATGTAGCCGGCATGTTGACATCTTTGTGCAAAGGCCTACCATTGATCGAAGCGTCAAAATACGCAAGCGCATCTGGAGCGCTAGCTTGCCATGGGGCTGGCTCCCTAAGCAATCATTTCTCATTTTCGGACTTGACCAATCTCATTTCCCAATGAGAGTAACTAGTACTAAAATTAGCTAATGTACAATTACTTATCTTTATCACACAAGACTATCACGAACACATTCTAAGGCAAATACCACAATTATGAATAAACTACCAGAATACATACATGAACGTATGGGAGGCCAGTTACACGAAGGCCAAGTCGCCAAGTACGTAATAGTACCCGGCAGTCAAACTCGAATCAAGAAAATAGTATCTCATTGGGACGATAACAAAAAACTAGCGCATCATTATGAATTCCTTGTTCATTCAGGAACCATAAACGGGCAAGGTATTACCACATGTTCAACAGGAATAGGTGGACGTTCCACATCAATTGCCATTGATGAGATGGCGGCTCTTGGTGCTAACACTTTTATCCGCATCGGTGTAACTGGCGGCATACAACCAAACATGCAAGTTGGCGACCTCGTAATAGCCTCAGGCGCCGTCAGAATGGACAAGACAAGCGAACATTATGTGTTTCCCGAATATCCTGCTGTAGCCGATATGGAAGTTACATGCGCATTGATCGCGGCTGCGCAACTGGAAGGATGCAATTATCATGTAGGTATTGGAGCGACTGCATCTTCATTTTATGCAGGGCAAGGTATAACCTGCCTCAATGGCTATCGGACAACAAAAATGGACGCTATAGTCTCAGATATAAAATCCGCAAATGTTTACGACTGGGACACAGAAACAGCGACCATTTTCACTCTATGCAACCTATATGGGCTCCGTGCTGGACGCGTAAACGTAATCGTAGATGACCCAAATACAGGCCTTTACAACCCCGCTGGTGAAGATGATGCGGTCAAGGTAGTCACTGAAGCTGTCAAACTACTAATGAAATGGGACAAAATCAAACAAGAGAACAACCAAGATGTTATGCTACCTGACCATCCAGGTATAACATATAAAACTCAAGGAAATAGCTAACTATGCCACAAGACTACGTACATAGAAATTTTGGCGGTAAATGTAAACCTGGAGACATAGCCCCTTACGTAATTGTAACTGGAAGCAAATCTAGGGTTCGTAACGTAGCATCAAGATGGGACAGTCACAAAGAGATAGCCGATGACTACGAATTCCTAATATGTACTGGTACGCTCCACGGAAAACCCATATCAGCATGTTCCACAGGTATTGGTGGAATGTCTGTCGCAATAGCAATTGAAGAACTTGCCCGACTTGGAGCTACTACTATATTAAGAATTGGAGTTACAAGCCCAATCGACGACGAGTTTGAATACGGCGATTTAATCTTAGCTAAAGGCGCTGTCCGTTGGGACGGGACAAGTCACGGTTATGTCATGGCAGAATATCCTGCAATTGCTCACTTTGAAGTACTAATGGCCTCAATGGTAGCCGCGAGGGCTCTAAATTACCCATACAAATCCGGGATAATAGCAGACATGGCTTCATTAGGACCCCCAACCCACGACGGCTATAGGAGCTATCTCACCCGCAACACAGAACTAATGGAAGAATCTCTTAAAAAAGCTGGTGTTCTCAACGGAACCGGTGAAGCCGCCACCATGCTTGTACAATCCTCTATATACGGCCTCAGATCAGGAGTGATAAATGTTAATCTTGTTAATGCCACCACGAAATCCTGGGACCCTACCGAAGATGATCGAGTGGTGATTTGCGGCCTGGAAACTATGTCCATACTACAACGCTGGGATGATTTAAAGTCCGAATCAGGTAATCAATACACCGTACCACGAGCTAAATAGTAACTAATCCTACTTACTCCAGTACTTTTTACTGCTTTATGTAGACAGCGTGTCGAGCAATTAGTCTATATCAATAGTTAATTCATCACCAACTATTTCTACGGGATAAGACGGAATACCTCTTATCGCAGGAAAGGATAGTACACTCCCATCTCGCAAGTCAAATTTTGCACCATGTCGTGGACATTCTATGGAATAACCGTCACACTCTCCCTCAGCTACAGGCCCGTCATCATGGGAGCATATATCACCAATACAGTAATATTCGCCACCCACATTAAAAAGAGCCAGTCTTTTTTCTCCCACAGCAAATATCTTTCTACCACCCTCTAATATTTCATCTTTTTTCGCAATCGTAATTTGCATATACTATTTACCTATTCCTCGCTCTCAATACTCCAGCAATCTAGTCTTCAATCCATTCCTGCACGCCATAAGCCCCAACTTTTAGGACCTTCAAACTAAGCATTGCACATTTAAGACGTACCGGACCCAGTTCTATGCCGAGCATATCAAGTATATCCTCTCTAGTGTAATCCTTAATCTCTTCAAGACTTTTACCCTGTATATCCTCCATCAGCATAGATGCCGATGCCTGAGATATAGCACATCCCTGTCCCGAGAATGCGCATTCAATCACACGATTATTATCATCAATGCGCAAATCAATGCGAATCATGTCGCCGCACAACGGGTTATCGTCTTGGTAAGTAATGTCTGCAGGGTCTAACTCGCCATTAAACCGAGGGTTTTTATAATGATCTAATATAACTTCACGATACATGTCTTCCATAATATTGTCCCCGTCTAACCAAATACTTGTTTCACCTTATATAAACCTTTAATGAGCTTATCCACGTCATCATATGAATTATACAGATAGAAAGACGCCCTCGCAGTCGCCACTAAGCTATAACGCTCATGAAGAGGCATAGCACAATGATGACCCGCACGAACAGCAATACCATCCACGTCCAATATCTGCGATATATCATGCGGATGCACACCATCTAGAGTAAAAGCAGTTACTCCACCACGCTTTTCTGCCTCTGGACCATACACAGTAAGTCCGGGAATTTCCTCCAGCCTTTCCATAGCATAAGAAACAATATCCTGTTCATGCTCCCACACGTTTTCCATGCCCACACCTTTAAGATAGTCCACTGCAGCGCCCATAGCTATAGCCTCTCCTATAGCAGGAGTACCTGCCTCAAACTTATAGGGCAATTCATTTGTGTCAAAGTCTCTCAAGTAGACTCTTTTAATCATGTCGCCGCCTCCGAGGAATGGAGGCATGCCATCCAATAATTCATATCTACCCCACAACACACCTACTCCTGTTGGGCCACACATTTTGTGAGCTGAAAAAGCAACAAAGTCAACACCAAGATCCTGGACATCAACCGGCATATGTGGAACTGACTGCGCCGCATCAACAACTATCACCGCCCCATGCTCATGCGCTTGAGTAGCCATTTCTTTTATTGGATTAAGCGTTCCCAAAACATTTGACATATGAGTAACACACACAGCTTTTGGATTCTTGTCTAGGTGCTTTTCGTATACTTCCAAATCAAGACAACCGTTGTCATCTACAGGAATAATATCAATTTCCAAACCTATACTCGCAGCTAACATTTGCCAGGGCACCAAATTAGAGTGATGCTCCATTTCTGTCAAAACAATGCGATCACCACTACGCAAATTTGCACGACCCCAACTGTTGGCAACAAGATTAATAGCTTCTGTTGTATTGCGAGTATATATAATCTCTTTCGCGCTCGGAGCACTGATAAATTCGCCAATCTTAGTACGAGCACTTTCATAACCTGCAGTAGCCTCTTCTGCTAGTGTATGTATACCACGATGCACATTAGCATTACTATTGCTGTAATAGTAAGACAAACACTCAAGCACTTTCTTTGGCTTTTGGGATGTTGCGGTAGTATCTAAATAAACCAATGGTACATCTTCGTTTACCATACGTTGTAGCGCAGGAAAATCTCGCTTTATTTCATTAGCATCAAATCGAATTGTCATCGTCAATATACACCTAAGCTAACTATCACCCTAGCTATATTAATTCTGACATTATTGTCTTTCTTCATGCCATCTTTTCCACTACAGACTCTTTTAGCCTTCTACGAACTCCGTCAAACGGTATTCGTTCCATAATTGGATCGAAAAATCCATCAACTACAACTTTTCGAGCCTCCTCGTATTCAATACCGCGTGACATCAAGTAGAATAAATGCTCTTCCTCCAGTCTGCTGATAGTAGCAGCATGCGTACAACGCACATCATCAGCCTGTATTTCAAGTCCGGGTATCGAATCAGCTCGAGCATCTTTCGCCAACAGCAAATTTCGGTTAGCCTGAAAGCCATCAGTTTTCTGAGCGCCTGGCTCTACGTTGATCATACCCTGCCAAACCGATCTGCTTTCATCACGCAAAGCTCCTTTAAACAACAGGTCGCTCGTTTGCCCTTCTGCTCTATGATTTTGTTGCGTATCGTGATCCATATGCTGTTTGCCAGCGGCAAAATAGAATCCTGACATCCGACCCCAGGCACCTCCACCTACCAAATCCAAATCCAGGAACGATTTAGTTATCTTACTCCCTATCGCACTAAATACCCAGTCTAATCGACCATCACGCCCTACTTGACCCTTCTCATGTGAAAAATGGTAGCAGTTTTCACTCAATGATTGAAGTTCGACAAATTTTAATTCCGCGTTGTCACCCACAAACACTTCCACTGTGCCAGCATGTAACTGCTCGGACCCTTTACTTTCGGAGGCGACTTCATGAACATAAGTCAGTGACGCACCTTTTTCCACTACTACCACCACTCTAGAGAAATGTGCATCTCCTCCCAACCACAAAACCGAATGCAACGGAGCCTCAACATTAACGCCAGCTGGAACATAGACGAAAATCCCCTGATCCACCAGCGCACCTGCCATTGCAGCATGCTTACCATCAGACATCTTGACAAGTTTTGCAATGTACTTGCCAAGCAATTCTTCATACTGGTTAGTAGCAGAAATAAAATCAGCGAACACAACACCTTGATCGGAGGCATTCTTGTCCAAGCCATGCTGCAACACATGCCCTCCCGATATTACGATCTGCCCTCCATGTTGTTCCCCGACTAAAGGTTTGAGCAGATGGTCTGGAACATTCGTCTTATCCTCATCCGCAGTGCCAGTCGGCACTCCTAGCTCAAACTTTTCCCAATCTACCGACCTAATATCTGTCCTTCTCCATGCTTCGTCACTAACTGTTGGCATTGGAGTATTGTTATATACGCTGAGCGCATCCATCCGTTCTTTAGCATACCATTCAGAGTCGCCCACAACATCAGACAGATGGCCTATATCAGACTTAGACAAGTCCATTTCATTTTCCAATGAGGTAGTAACTCTTACCTCTTCAGCGCCAGTAACTTTATTAACCATATCACCTCAATAACGTAATTTATTCAGAAAAACAGGGCGAGTAAATTAACACGCCCTGCCGATTATTAAAATCTTATCACCAATCTATACAATATATTTAGCCTATCGAACCTTCCATTTGTAGCTGGATAAGTCTGTTCATTTCAACTGCATATTCCATTGGCAGTTCTTTTACTAGCGGCTCAATGAACCCTGACACCACCATTGAAGATGCTTCCTCTTCAGTAAGCCCTCTACTCATCAAGTAAAATAGCTGATCTTCGCCCACTTTAGACACAGACGCCTCATGCCCAATCGACACATCGTCTTCATCAATTTCTATGTATGGATATGTATCAGACCTTGAAGCGTCGTCAATAAGTAACGCATCACAAACAACATTGCTTCTTGATCCACTGCATCCCTCATACACTTTCAACAAACCACGATAGGTTGACCTACCGCCATTTCGAGAGATCGACTTTGAAATAATCTTTGACGTAGTGTCAGGAGCTCCATGTACAATTTTTCCGCCCGCATCTTGGTGTTGACCTGCTCCAGCAAACGCTATGGACAGCACTTCTCCGTGGGCTCCTTTTTCCATCAAATACACAGATGGGTACTTCATTGTTAGTTTAGAACCTAGGTTGCCATCAACCCACTCCATGACCGCATTTTCATATGCAGCAGCTCGTTTGGTTACAAGATTGTATACATTATTAGACCAATTTTGTATGGTGGTATATCGACAACGCGCATCTTTTTTAATGACAATTTCTACGACAGCCGAATGCAATGATTCAGAAGTGTAGGTAGGCGCAGTACACCCTTCCACATAATGCACATTAGCTCCTTCATCTACTATAATCAGCGTACGTTCAAACTGTCCTGCGTTATTAGAATTTATTCTAAAATAAGCTTGCAGCGGCATTTCTACATGAACACCTGGCGGCACATATATGAAAGAGCCTCCTGACCATACTGCAGAATTCAATGCCGCAAACTTGTTATCAGTCGGAGGAATGATAGTGCTGAAGTATTCCTTTACTATATCTTCATGCTCTTTAAGTCCATCATCCATTCCCAGAAATATTACTCCCTGGTCCTCAAGGTTCTTCTGAATGTTATGATAAACCACTTCCGAGTCATATTGAGCACCAACTCCGGATAAAAACTTCTGTTCTGCCTCTGGTATACCAAGACGGTCGAATGTATTTTTCACCTCATCAGACACATCATCCCAATCTCTAGCACCTTCATCCGGTGGTTTGATGTAGTAGTAGATATCATCAAAATCTATCTGCTCCACATCTCCACCCCAATCAGGCATTGGTTTACTAAAGAATATATCGAGCGATTTGTGCCTAAATTGCCTCATCCAGTCCGGCTCGCCTTTCATGTCACTCATTTGGTCAATCACATCATGATCAATACCTTTTCGAGTCTTAAAAGTATAAGTGTCTTTCTCATGGAAACCATACTTTTCAGCATAACTTTCATTTATCGTCGCAACAACAGCTTGTTCTTGGTCGGTCATATTTAGCACTCCTATCTATTGGCTCTTATGAGCATTGCGTATCCACTCGTAGCCAAGATCTTCAAGCTTTTCAGCAAGGTCGGCTCCACCACTTTCTACTATCTTGCCTTCAAACATAACATGCACATATTGAGGCACTATATAGCTTAGTAGTCTCTGGTAATGCGTAATTACTAATACACCTAGTCCCGGCCCCACGAGCCGATTGACGCCCTCGGCGACAACCTTCAAAGCGTCAATATCTAAACCAGAGTCAGTCTCATCTAATACCGCCACATCTGGTTCAAGTGTAGCCAACTGAAGTATCTCCGCTCTTTTCTTTTCTCCACCAGAAAACCCGTCATTCAGATAACGTCCAGCAACATCATGTGACATATCCAACGAAGACATTTTATCCTTCAATAACTTGCGGAACTCCGGGATCGGAATACCCTTATCCTCGCTATTTTCTGCCTTCCTTCGCGAATTAATCGCTGTACGAAGAAAGTTAGCCACCGTTACACCAGGTATGGCAACTGGATATTGAAAAGCCAAAAACAACCCCTTCCTTGACCTCTCATCTGGCCCAAGCTCCAACATGTCCTCGCCTTTGAAAATTACCTCGCCATCTGTAATTTCATAATTCGGATGACCCATCAGGGCATGTGCTAGTGTACTCTTACCGCTTCCATTAGGACCCATTAATGCATGAATCTCACCCTGTTTCACAGTAAGATTAACACCGCGAAGTATATCGTTCTCCTCAACTGACACGTGTAAATTTCGTATTTCAAGAACTGCGCTCATATCTTATAAACTCTCCCTTATAAAAATCTCAAAAAGTATATCACGTTACATTTATTCTAGGTAAATTATCCTCATATTTTCATCAGAACTGTCCATGTCTATCAATTCGCTATTTACCCATCCATCATTCATTGAAGGTCTGGGGGATTCAGTAATTATGTACCAGCTACTATTTTCGTTTCTCCCATACACGGTTACACAGTCACCCTTGAGGAGCTGGCCCAATATTGTGTATGCAGTACTCGGTCCGCTGCGCACATTTACGGAAATAGCGTTAGAGCAAGCCTGAACTAGAACCTGTGTCGGAGTAGCCGAAGGCATATTCTTAGCATAGTTAGTTGCTGTTAGCCCTTCCGAATAGGCGACTACAGCCTCATGTGTCGCCGTCGTTTTTAACGCTTCGACGGTGGCAGTATGCATTACTGACAACTCGGGAATTCCAGTAGTGACCATTACAATTGGTGTAACACTAGATTCGATGGCGCCTACACCTTTCAGTTGATCCACCAAATATTCCTCGCTATTTCTTACGGCTCCTACAAAATACAGCCCATAACCTATCGCTCCTATCATGAGAAAAAATAGCCCCGTTGACAAGAGCACTGACCACACGTTACTTTTGGTTTCAAGACGTATATTTCGTTCGCTCACATGGGGACCAATGTCAGCAGCATCTCGAGACCCATCATTTATATTAGCTTTTTCGTTCCGATACTCAATCCTTTTGTTGGGGTCCAACAGCTCACTATATGCCCATTTAATTTCGGATAACACACTGTTATCTAGCTCACTTTCAGAACTATTTTTGTCCGACTCCACAAGCTTTTGAAATGCAGCCTCAATCACACTCATCTCAGAGTCAGGGCTTATCCCGAGTATGTCGTATGGATCCCGTTTATTCATTGATTTGCCTCAGTCAACTATCCCAACAAGTATATCTTTGACATCGTTTTACCTACCTGATATACTCACCAACGATAAATTACAAAACGCAACATTGTCCACTACTATGGAGACTAATGACACCTAACAACGAACCACAACAAACCGAAGATTCACTTAGCACACATATAAGAGATTCTCTAAGAGAAGTTATGGACCCTGAGTTGGGTATGAATGTCGTTGAGTTAGGTCTTATTCGTGACATATATATAGATGCTGAGTCAGCAAAGATATCAATGATACTCACCACACCTTTCTGTCCTTATGGGCCTGCACTAATCGAATCTGTCCGTACGACGGCAGAACAAGCCTCTAAACTGCCAACCTCCGTCGAAATGGGTACTGAAATGTGGAACCCAGAGATGATGGAGGAAGGAGCCGGAGGTGATTGGGGTTTATTTTGACAGAAATACATTATCTTTTACTAAATTAAGCTAAAACAACCCTGCCTGCTTCGCCGGCTACCACTCTTCCGATAATCCAACTTTTATCTCCACTATGCTTCTCTATAGCATTCCGCAAATCATCTGCAAAGTCAGCCCGTACGGAGAACAATAAGCCCCCAGAAGTCTGTGGGTCAAACAGCATATTTATTCTCCAATCTGACATATCCGTCCCGTAGACAACGTATTCTTCATAATAACGCCTATTAGCGGCAACTCCTCCTGAGAACAATCCCGCTTTCGCATATTCCAGGCTGCCCTCCATCCAAGGTAAAGCGTCAGTGTGGATTTCTATACTGCAACCTGCTCCAATTGCCATTTCATGGCTATGTCCAATAATTCCGTATCCAGTAACATCAGTACATGCATGAATATGCGGATGAATGTCACATGCGCCACGCATTGCACCATAGTTTAGCTTTGACATAATCTCAATACATCTTTTCAAATGTATATCCTCTACTTTAGATTCCTTTAAAGCTGTGGTTATCACCCCACTTCCTAAAGGCTTTGTAAGTACGATCAAATCATCAATTCGCGATCCAGAATTCCGCCAAACCCTATCAGGATGAACTATACCTGTAACAGCCAAACCGAATTTAGGCTCAGCATCCTTAACAGTATGCCCCCCTGCAAGAACAGCTCCTGACTCTGTTACTTTATCTAGTCCCCCCATTAAAACATTGCGAATTATGGAGGCTTCCATTTGCTCTGGCCATGCCACCAAATTAATGGCTAATTGCGGCAATGCACCCATAGCATAGATGTCAGACAACGCATTTGCAGCGGCTACTACTCCGTATGTGTACGGATCATCAACTACTGGAGCAAAGAAGTCAGTGGTGAAAACTAGAGCTTTATCGTCACCCATATTCATAACTGCAGCATCATCCGGACTATCCAATCCTACAATCAATCCTGGATGCTGATCATTACTACGCATATGGTCGCTTAGATCACCAACTATTTGCCCCAGCACCTGAGGGTCAAGCTTGCCTGCTCAACCCGCGCATGATGCAAAACTAGTCAGTTTGATCTCCTTACCACCACTCAATCTTTTGTCTGGGCTTTTTACCATATCTATATTTTATCACCGCTGTAAATATTGATAGTATATGTAAATGTGACGATCACAATGCTTCTAGTCCTAGTCAAGCCTTTTTTACTATTGTAGATGACGCATATTTGGTACACCATATACGGGTGTTGGAATATTTTCCATCCTTGCCTTCAGCTGCATAGCGAGAAACCGCGAGTACAGCCGTGATTGAGTCAATCCTCCACCGTGAAACCACAAACCATTCTGTGCAGTCGGCTTCCACATATTTCTTAATTCACCTTGCCATGGACCAGGGTCATATTTAGTACCTGAACCCAGACCCCAACACTCACCAACCTTTGCAGCGACTTCTGGTGATATAAGCTTAGAAACCAAACTAGACATAGGCTGATATCCAGTCGCGAAAACAATTAGGTCAGCCGTTAATTCAGAGTTATCGCTCAGTATCACCCCGTCGTCCACTATACACTTTATAGACACACCACTTTTAAGCTTAACAGCTCCACTAACAATTAACTCAGTAGCTCCTACATCAATGTAATATCCCGATCCCCTATACATGTACATCATTTCCAATCCACTTTGATCTTGCCCAAAAGTAAGCTTGAAACCAGCTTCGACCAACCTACGATAGTATTCATCGTCTTTTTTAGCAATTTGCATCCAAGAAGATATCATCTGGCGCCTCATCACCTGATAAGGCACTGCCGCACCAACTATATCTAACTCTGCAGTTTTAATTCCGCTATCTGCGGCCGTCTGTGTATACTGGCTACGCTCAAAAAAAGTTTCAGAGCGTACAACAAGTGTCTCTGACCGCTGAACCATGGTCACATTAGCTCCATGCTCCCATAAGTCCATACATATATCATGGGCAGAACTATTAGAACCAACTACAATGCAATCTTTACCAGCAAATCCAAGAGCGGTTTTGTATTTACTCGAATGACATATAACACCCCGGAACAGTTTTAGACCTTCAATATCGGGCACCTTCGGATTGCCTGACATTCCTGTAGCAATAACAAGGTGCTTAGGTCGAAGCTGCACTATTTTTCCATTACGTTTGACTTTTACAATCCATTCTTCTCGATCAGTTAAGTATTTAGCGCCAACACATACACTAGACACCCAATAGTTTATCTCCATTATTTTTACATACATTTCTAACCAATCGGCCATTCTGTCCTTTGACATAAATATTGGCCAGCTGTCAGGAAACTCAAGATATGGCATATGATCCTGCCATACAGTGTTACGCAGATACAGTGAGCGATACCTATTCCGCCACGAATCGCCAGCGTTTTTGTTTCTATCTAGTACGATATTGGTCACACCCAGCATACCTAAGCGGGCTGACAACCCTATACCTCCCTGTCCTCCACCAACGATAACAACATATGGTTGCTCAATATCACCTAGTCGTTGTTCCCGTTCCGATTTGATATCAAGCCATGTCTTACGATCTTTAACAGCATCATTAACATATCCGATTTCCCTTCTAGAAAGAACGGCCTCTTCATGACCAATCAGCTCATCAATCGAAGTAAACAATACATTACATTTTCCATCTATCAAGCTCAGCTTACCTTTACACTTGGCTATGGGTGTTGAAAAGTTAAACCAACAAGATGTTTCATTGGATTCTTCAATCACCTCTCCAGTTATTTCCCATTCAATTACACTAATTCTTGGACATGTAACATTCAGCATTTCAAATATATCATTTCTACCTGCTACAGTAATAATGTTCCAGGAAAATGCTAAAAGATCACGCCAACATGCATTATCCAAAAACAAATTGTCCGCACCATCGAATTTATTCAGTCTAATGCACTGAAAAAACTCTGTCAGCCAATTATTAGCTTGTAAATCTACTGAATTACACATAACTCTATTATATAATCAAACCATGATAGGTCCTATACACGCACTCGAAACGACAATACAAACACTTCTCGAACAAAACCTAGTAGCTCTCTTGAGGCGTCATATTGATATACCAACACTAGCACTAGAGCTAGCCAAGACACTAGAACAATCATACTCTAGCCACTCAGATCAATCAAAACGCCCAGTTGCTCCACACAACTACATACTAATAATACATCCCAAAACCATAGCTAAGATAAAATCCCAAACCCCTGACATAGAATCCATAGTAGCAACACAGATCCTCACGATAGTGAATATGCTAGAAATGCCGATTATTCAAACACCAACAATTCAAATAATTGCTGACGAAACAATTCAACAGGGATCAGTGAAGATATTACCTCAAACAGTTGACCCAAGTACCGCGGCAACTGTCCAAATGACTCCGCTCAATCTAAATTCCTTGACCTCCGCAGACACCATTATGGCCCACATAATAGTCAACGGCGACTATTACCATCCACTATCCGAACCACTAGTTACGATAGGACGAAAACTTGATAACAATATAATACTTGAAGACCCTGACGTATCCCGCTCCCATGCACAAGTGAGGATGCGTATGAACAAATGGGTATTATTCGACACTAATTCTCGATTAGGCACTCAAGTAAACAACAAGCCAATCAAAGAGCAAGTACTCCAAAACGGAGACGTTATATCTATAGGCTCCACCACATTGATTTTTGTTGAAAATGACATAGAGCAAACATCTGAAGTTACCTCCAGAAACCAGCATGGCGGTACCATTCCAATCTAATACAAACCAATAACTCGTGCCACTAGAAACCGCCTACCAATTACTCCAAACGCTAGCATTCATAATCCTCTATGGATTCCTCATTGTAGTTCTTTGGATAATTTGGCAGGACATCAAGTCTACTCGCGAACTAATTGACTTATCTCAATCAGCCAAAAGCATTCTACTAGATACGAACAATAATCTTTCCCACAATGTCTCTTCATTTACATCTATAGGCAGATCATCCAGCAACACAATAATACTTTATGACGCAACCGTATCGATGACACATGCACTTATTACAAGGCGAGATGCCACATGGTGGCTAGAAGACCTTAAGTCTCGCAACCATACGTATCTCAACAGCCAGCAAGTAGAGGGCCCTACAGTGATATCAAGTGGCGACCTTATTACAATTGGTTCCTACAACTTTAGCTTTAAAGAGTAACGATTCTGTCTATATAAGCAATTGCGCAACAGCATATTTCAAATACTAGATGGAACAATCATTATCTATCTAATTTAGCGCCATATCCTTCGGGGTCAAAACCCAACGGCCATCTCGTAGACTTATCATAAGTTGCGCCCTTCATCACAATATCGCCTAAATTACTTCCTACAAGTGATGCTCCTCGCAAGTTCGCCTCACTAAGATCTGCCTGGTACAGATTAGTGTTGTTCAGATTTGCATTCGATAAATCTGCCTTGAACATATTGGCCTTACACAAGTTTGCACCGGTAAAATTGACGCCCACCAATTTAGCATTTTCTAACTTGGCTGACAGCATATTAGCACCATTCAAATATGCGCCATTAAGATTACATCCACTTAAATCTACCCCAACAAGGCTTGTGCCTATATTCGCCTGATCACTCATATTTCACCCATAATATACCTGTATATCAGTCACGCGCGCAAATAGCTACAGTCCAGCTTTTACTATTTCCAACCTTTACCAAGTCTAACTAAAGCCAGTTCCCGTAGGGCATTTAGTTCCCCAACGTGTATTGCTTCATGCGCTAACAAATGAGCTAAGTGCTCACCAATAGTATCTCCCTTACGTACATACAACTCACCTGGTGTAATCATTGTAAAATCAAGATGATTATGTTCAAGCCACTCATTTAGTACACCATACCCACCATCTAAAACTTTAATTAGTCGACCAACATCCAAACATGAACTATCCTCGTATATAGGTTGCGAACCATACCCATACATAATCGAATCGCCACTACTCATGTAAGTGTTTTGACCGATAGCAGCGAGCATCGCATCACGATAAACGGCAATATGCCCCAATACCCAATTCATGCAATTACTACGTCCTGGCAATTGTAATACACTATCGGCATGCTCAAAGCCATCATATGATGCTTCAATTCCACTTTGATTTCGCGCAAAGATTAAACTAAATATCTGTGATAGTTCCATATTACAATTACCAACATTTTGTTACGCAATTTACTTCATTCGCATTTGTAGAGCCAGCTCACGCAGTGGATTTAATTCTCCTACGTGAATTGACTCGTGGCCGATATTTTGAGCATAGTGCTCTATCAATGTACTACATACTCCTGAATACCCAATATTGTCTTTTATGTCTCCGACGGGTTTCTGATGCAGACCATTCCTTTCGGTTTCAATCCAAAATATCAAGTCAGCGAAGGTAAGGACAAGCAATTCTGACAATCGTGTACTGTCAACGCAAATATCACCAGCCTTTATAGGAGCAGATCCACCAGCATACACTTGCACCTCATCAGGTCGCATATAAGATCGAAGACCGCTATCAACTAGCATTCCATCTCGATAGGAAGCAATATGACCTAGTATCCAATTCATACAATTGCCCTGCCCGGGTAATTGCAAAAACATTTCAGAATGACTCAATCCTTCGATTGCCTTCAGCAACGACTCCTGATTACGGCGCAATATTGTTGCAAATATATCGTTCTGTTTCATTTTGTAAAAGGAGATCTTTAACAGTCTAGACGTTATTTATCAGCCATGCTTACTTTGGCAAGTTCGTGCAGCGCACTAAGTTCACCAACATGGACGGATTCATGGCCAGTCATTTGCGCTAAGTGCTCTACAACAGATCCCCAGTATCCTCCATACCCTTTTTTGAACGGCATATCACTTCGAGTTTCCTTATTCAAATCTTTTGGATCGCTCTTCAGCCAACCATACAATCCGTCAAATGTCAGCTTCTGTAGTTCCACTAGCCGACTAAACTCAACGCACGGACTATCATTTGTAATTGGTGATGACCCTGATCCATAGAGCGATGTTTCCTCTTCACTCATATATTCCTCAATTCCAATATCGGCTAACATCCCATCACGATATGTTGCAATATGACCCAACACCCAATTCATGCAGTTACTGTCTCCAGGCAACTGCAGGAGTCCTTCCGCATGCGACAGACCTTCCACTGCATTCATGATAGCGCCTTGATTCCGTTTAAATATAATGGCAAACACTTCAGTTCTGTTCATATTAGCTCCTTTTGATGCAATCTAAATCAGCATCAGAATACATTCCTTAAGACGCAGACTCAATCCAAATTATACCCTTTCACTAATTTCATTGCACAAGCATGTCTCTATTTAGCACAGCAAACTGAAATCAATAACGATCGCCAACATCAAAGGTCAGGTTTTACCCAACCACCTACGGCCTCAAGCATCTTCAATACAGATATAACAGATTTCTCTTGCCAAGGTCCGGCAGCAACCTGTACGCCTATAGGTAGTCCCTCATTAGAACTACCAGCGCGCACAGTGCCACATGGCCAACCTAAAAGATTGAAAGTCATCATATAACTAAACATCTCAGCGAATCCTGGATACTGTTGGCCTGTGTACGACCCTCCATGACGCATTGCTGTTTGCGTACTTACAGGACATATGATTGCGTCATACTCGTGCACAAATTTATTCATCTCGTTGATGAATAAATCCCATTCATTAACGAGCTCAGACACACCCTTAGCATCTCGCAGTCCTGCTGACTGATGGTCAAGACTAATCGTAGTATAGCGATGCATTTTCTGCGTACCCCAGTTTTCTAGCAGGCCTCTCGCTCCTATTCCACCATCACAACTCATTAGTCGATAGTATATTTCATGTGACTTCCCAATTGCAGGAGGTTTATGGTGAACCATATTAGCCCCAGCCGCAGCGAGCTCATCCACACATACTTGAACAACGTCAACCACCTCATTGTCTGGACAAACAATATCGTTATTCATGAAATACGCAATCCGCATTTGACTGACTGAAACTTCCTGGTCAAAGTCGAGAGGCATCAATTCTGTCGTAGGATCTTGATCGTCATGGCCACAAATCAAATTAAGACACAGAGTTATATCCTCAACATACCGCGCCATAACACTTATTTGCCACAATGAATTCAACATTCCTCCAGGTGGCGGCACATGTCCACTTTTCGGGGTGCGTCCAGTAGTCGGCTTAAATCCTGCTAGTCCGCAGCAATGTGCCGGCCATCGAGCACTACCACCTCCATCCGTACATATACCGACAGGGGATCCACCCGATGCAACAATGGACGCCTCGCCTCCGCTACTTCCACCGCTCGTTCGAGTCAAGTCATACGGATTATTCGTCCTTCCATACACCAGATTATCAGTTTCATATCCCATTCCTAGCTCAGGCACATTAGTCTTGCCAATCAATATCCCGCCAGCCATTTTTAATCTAGAAACTACAATGGCATCTTCCACTGGAATATTGCTTCGAAGCCCATCAGTGCCGCAAGCACATATCATCCCTTCCGTACCGATATTGTCTTTTACTGTAAAAGGAACGCCATGCAGAGGGCCAACCGAATTGCCAGATCTTAACTGTCTATCAGCATGGATAGACAGTTCTACAGCCTTATCCCGGTCAGTTTGCACAATTGCATTTATGCTTGGGTTTACTTCGTCTATTCGCTCAAAGTGCGCCTCAACCACCTCTTGAGATGTCACTTGACCATTTTTTATTGATTCTGCAATAGATTTTGCCGACTCGAAACAAATATTATTCATGTTTAATCAGAACAGTAAACCAAGACTTCCGCACAACATAAATTATTTTAGCATATCAATTAATTCCAGACTGAGTTAACCAACCAATCGATTTGGACTCCTACAAATTCAATTTCACACATGGCACCTACGTCTAATATTGCTATAATAGAAAATCGAAATCCACCACACCAACCACAAGGAGATAAGAAATGTATGGATCTATATTCAACCTAAAAATCAAACCTGGTCATCAAAAAGACGTTTTAGACTCATTAAGTGACGAGACTCCTCCCGGAGCAGTAGCATGGTACGTTATGGAACCAGATGACACATCAAAAGACCTAATTGGAGTTGCAATATTTGAAAGTAAAGAAGCATATCAAGCAAACGCTGAAAGCCCGGAACAACACGAACGGTTCATGAAGGTCATGGCATATTTAGAAGAGGAACCACAGTGGACTGACGGAAAATATATCGTTTCTCAAGTAGTCTAGCTTACGATAACTTTAGAATCTATCTACATGCTCTAACCGACTGGCAACTTGGAGCTCTGTACTTCAGCCAATTCACCTAGAGCGTGTAGCTCTCCTACATGATTGCATTCATGCCAACATAGGAATCCTAAATTCTCTATTATCGAAGGTCCATAATCGGGATGTAAATCAATGTATTTAGGCGGAGTTTCAAGCATATTGTCAGGGTCCGCCAACAACCAGTCGCTAACTATCTGATAACTTTCATTTAGCCTATCTATCAACACCGATAATTCAACACAGGTACTATTTGCAGTTATAGGTTGCGAACCATAGGAATATGGTCGTCTTTGTTCTTCTGTCAGTAACGGCGCTTGACTATTGCAAGCTAACATAGCATCCCTATAAACAGCAATATGACCCAGAACCCAATTCATACAATTGCTTTCCCCCGGCAATTGAAGCAAACTCATGTTGTGGGCTAAACCTGACGCAGACTTTTCAATAAACTTTTGATTGCGCCTTATCATTGAATGTAAAACAACTGCATTGTTCATAATATTTCCTCAGCGGTGTGGTGTTTTCTTTAACTACACCGATCATACATCAGGTCCTATATATCACCTATGTTTTGCTATCGACTAACGTTGGCCTCTACTCTCAAAGTAGATAAAATCAATTAAAAACACAGCTCCAAGCAACACACACTTGACCACGGCGTCACAGTCGGCAGGCCAAGTAACTCCAAAATCATCTGCATTACTAATGGCTTCTTTGATCAAACCGCCCCATTTTTTTGTGATTTTGCCTTGTTCTTCGCCCTTACCATTCTTTATGTAGAACGTCCACGGGCTTAGCAAAGGACTCTCTATGTAATATTTCTCCTGCGTTACAGTACAATTCACTACATATATTCTGTTCAACCAGCTGAATTGCCGTTCAACTACACCAAGTAACTGCCCTTGCCCGTCTACAACCTCCACTTGATGAAAGTACCACCTAAACGGCCGTGTTATCTGAAGTGACATTACATCGCTACCATCCGGAAATATTCGAATTACAAATGGCCGGAAAGCCCTCAAGAAGATACGCATCATTGTAGATCCTGACGCTTCGGCTGCCACATAAAGTTTCTGACCATGCATATCTTCTATCGAATATGCATTCTTTGTTTCAAAGCCGGTGATAATCTCTGTCAATTCCTTGCGTTGCCGCACAACGAGATTGCCAATGGATTTTAGATTATCCATGCATACCTCCTAAATTAGCACATCACTGCCTTATAGAAATTATTATTAATATCACTATCACCTTCCAGGCCTTTTGAGCCTATGTTCTTGCACAAGACTAGCATACATCTCTGGTCTACGATCGGCAATTCTGTCTGTCATATGCTCGCGACCACCATGCATTCGGAGTTTCTTTCTCGCAACACCTGGATCTACATCAGCATAGATGATTGTTTCCTCGTCTTTCCCTGCAAGCGCCATCACATCACCATTAGGAGCGCAAATACTGCTTGTCCCAATAAATTCATTGCCATTCTCAACACCTACTCTATTAACTGCGATGTAATATACGCCATTTTCTAGCGCTCTTGTTCTAATTACATGTTCGGCTATACACTTCGCTGGGGGAGGCCAATTTGTAGACAGTATAATCAGTTCGGCGCCAAGCAAAGATAGCACTCGCGCTGATTCAGGGAATCCAGAATCGTAGCAAATATTCAAGCCAACACTAACTCCTTTCACATCATTCACAGCAAATCCAGTATCACCAAATGTGGAAAACCGATCCACCCCCAGATATGGCAAATGTACTTTTCGATAGGATCCCACAACGCCCTCAGCACCTATAAGTACTAAAGCATTGTAAACACCATTGTCTGGAGCATTCTCTAGCATCCCGGCCGCTATATATCCTCCATGTTTCGCACACATATCTTGCATGCGCCTAGTAGCATTACCCGGTATATCCTCTGCATATTTAGTTGCCTCTTCGAGGCTATCAAAACAATAGCCAGTTACTGCACATTCAGGAAACACTACGATATCTGCTTGATTGCTTCGAGCTTGCTGAAACCATTGCTCCATACGATCAAGATTCCCGACAACATCGCCTATCTTTATATCATTTTGTACGCCCGCAATTCTCATAATATTCACCTCGGCAAACAATTATCCTGTTCCACTCCGCACCAATGCAACATCGAAGCGCAGATTTAAGCGTCAGGCATTTTTAGATTCTGTCAATCAGCATCTTCACCATCCAACTCCGGACTAAAAGCTTCAATAGCACTGTCATCCCAATCACCCAATCTAACAATCTCGATATCTCCAAATGCCTCTGACTGTTCCGCTTTTACCATATTCCTTCGCGCGAGCTCAAGGATACCCAAAAATGTGGCGATAATTTCGGTTTTAGTCTTGTTTTGATTACCCCGTTTCAGTAGCGCAAAAAAACTGACCCTAATTCTACGACGTAACGATGCAGCTATCTTATTGATACTACCTCTAACTGTTATACGTGGCCTGCCAACGAGATCCGATACCGAACGAGGCTTCTCGATTGGACGTGATAACACATCAGCCATTGCAACTCTAAGGTCATACAGTTCAATACCAGACAAATCTACTGTTTTTACAACGACTACAGGCGCAGCTATCCTCAGAAAAGTTCGTAAACCTTGCACCTGCCGAGAGTCTAACCATTCGGACTTATCTTTGAACTTTTTATACATTCGGAGCTGTTTTGCTAATTCTTCACCAGGGTCAATTTCAGTTATACCAATTTCCGGAGGTTTAGGTAAAAGCGCTTGCGACTTAATTAGTACCAATCTTGCCGCAAGTACAAGAAAATCAGCCAATCCTTCAACGCGTCTCTCCCTAAGTTCAGTCATTTTTTTCAAGTATTGGTCTGTCACTTGGCTTAGAGACACCTGGGTAATATCCAGTTCCTCGCGCTCAATTAAGCGGAGCAATAAATCAAGAGGCCCTGAAAATACCGGAACCGATATGGAATACGGAGTTTGAAGCATTATAATAATGGATGATACCATGTGTTCTATTTATGGGACATACACCCAGGGAGTTTGACTAAGTGACCTTCATATGCTAAACTGCTGCCACATATTGCGGGGTAGAGCAGTGGCAGCTCGTCGGGCTCATAACCCGGAGGTC
>DFQC01000039.1:25528-33416 GCA_002377585.1 Anaerolineales bacterium UBA3499
GGTTCGAATCCTGCCCCCGCTACCTAAAAAAGTACCGATAAATTCCGGTACTTTTTCTTTTTGAGACTTTATAGATTGAATCTAGTTCATCCAAATGGTATACTCTGGACTTACAGCTAATGGCGAGGTAGCTCAATCGGTAGAGCAACGGATTCATAAGCCGTGGGTTGTGGGTT
This sequence comes from Anaerolineales bacterium UBA3499, assembly GCA_002377585.1. Lineage (GTDB taxonomy): Bacteria > Chloroflexota > Anaerolineae > Anaerolineales > UBA11657 > UBA11657. The sequence goes on from DFQC01000039.1 coordinate 25,705, forward strand.
CAAGTCCCGCCCTCGCCACAGACTCGTTTCACCCACCACCCCCCACTCCCTCTAATAACATCTAAGCCTGTTGAGTGGCTGTTTATGCGTACTCTTACATTCAGGAACGTATATCGCAAAAACAGTAATACAGGGCGTAGTTGGAATTGGTAGGTGTAGCATGAATACTATACCTAACACAGGCAAACTATTCGCTAGTTTCTAAAGAAAAAACCGCCAACAAGATTGGTGAATGCTGACAATAGTGAGGCTTAGATCGACGTATCGAGCTATTGAAAATATTAGGTACAGTCGTTATACTCTAGTCAAGGAGATACACTTATGCACGTAACTTTATGGGTATTACAAATCATTCTGGGAATATGTTTCATGGCGTTAGGAATCATGCATTTTACTATTCCGCCCAATCTACCCCAACAAATGAATTGGTTCTACGAACTCTCGCCGTTTTTGCACTATTTTAGCGGATCAGCTGAGATCCTCGGAAGTCTTGGATTAATATTGCCTGGCATAACAAAAATCCAAACTAGACTCACACCACTAGCCGGACTCGGACTTGCATTGTTGATGATCGGCGCTGCTGGGTATCACATAATAAGAGGAGAAATACAAAGTCTGCCGACTAATATAGTCCTTTTTGCAATCTCAGCCTATATTGCATATGGTCGCTGGAATAACCATCCTCTCCCAGACTCAAAAACATAGTCTGCTTATCTTCCCCTAAGCATATACATTATCAGGGAAGCAAACCGTCTAATAGATTCTTCAACATTTCAGTGTCGATCGGAACCGACACTGAAATAGGGACCTGTGTATCAACTTGAACCTCGGTTTCCACATCGACCTCAACAATAGTATCGATAGGAACGTCCGTATCAACTGGAACATTTGTATCAATATCTAAACTAGTACTGACCGGAATAATGACGACTATATCAATAGGCAGTTGTGCTTCAATATCGGCTTCAGCTTCTACCAACCCAACTACAGGCAATTCAAGTGGTACCTTAAGTACAGTGTCAATTGGCAAAGTAGTGCTAATAGGTATTTCAAATGTTTGCTGTATAGGCAAAGTCACACTTACCGGGATTGTAGTCTGTACCGGAACCGTAGCCTGCAAGGGGATACTTAACTGTTGTTTGACCGGAAAGGAAGCATCAATATCTATATCCTCCTTCAAATCCAACTGGTATACGCTATTCTCGCCGAAAATTGTTGAAGATGCTATAGCATCTGTTATTTCGTGCACCAAAATATCACCAACGGCACGCTGCACAATATCTCTCTGAGTATAGATATAAACTCCCGCTGCAACAATCATCAGATTACATAGTGCTAACAGGATTGTTGCGTATAGAAGAATCCTTATCTTACCGTTATCAGTTACAATGCCTTTATCGGACATATATCACACAAGCATCCTATTGGTTGCTGCAACAATCAGTTTCGTTCCAAATTAAGCGAAGCCGAGTTCACGCAGTACCGCACACCTGTTGGTTGTGGTCCATCAGGAAACACGTGCCCGAGATGGGCCTCACATTCACCACATACAACTTCAATTCTATTCATACCGTGACTATCATCTGATCTAGTCTTTATGTTCGACTCTGCTATAGGTTCATAAAAACTAGGCCAACCTGAACCCGAATCATATTTAGTGTCTGACTTAAATAACTTGTTGCCACAACAGACACATTTGTATATCCCATAGTCATCACAGTAGTAATATTCGCCACTAAAAGGTGCTTCAGTTTCACAATCTTGTGTCACGCGATATTGCTCATCAGTTAACTGCTCCCGCAAATCATTGTCGCGTTTAATATTTTTTGTCATCAACAAACCCCGTGTATTGATTCACTATATTAATCATTACCCTGACTGCTCTCTAAGAATGGGGCAACTCGATCAACATTACTTATAAGTTCCAGGTCGCTTTCAGCAGACGCTTCAATTCTACTTGTGCCCCCAATCAACTTAGATGGATCTTCCTTAGAGTTGCCCTCTGACACTTTCTCTTCGGCCTTGCCCACCAGCCAGATTAAAACCCGACGCCACGCACTCATTTATCATTCAGCTCCAATTTCAAAGCAAGATCACGATCAGATGGCTCCGCCAATATCGATCCGTCTGCGAAAACGATGGTTGGCACAATTCTCATCCCATCGTTGACGTCCAGAACATAATCCACATACTCTTCTTCATGATCAATATTGATCCATTTGTACTTCACATCATTTCTTTCAAAGAAACGTTTTGCACGCGTACAGTCATTACACCAGGTCGTACCATACATTACAATTTCTTTCATCAAGCACTCCTTATCCACTTTGGATCCGCCAAAACTACTGAAGCCTCAGCCTGCGAGGGCAATACGGACCAGTATTTTTCCAAAAGCATACCACGTTCTTCTGCCTTAATTAGTGTGTACCCATTTTTCTTATAAAAATCTATTGCCCATTTGGCATCGGCCCAAGTTCCAATAAGTATCGGTTTTTTAGACCTTTTTTCCAGCCACTTAAGTAACTTAGTGCCTACGCCACTCCGACGGTCACTAGTACGTACATAAGCGTGTCGTATTAGAGTAACATCTTGTTTGTCCTGAATACCCATTACGCCCAGAAGGCTTCGATTCCCATAGTAGCCCCAAAACTGCACGCCAGAGCGGATTTCATTGCTTAGTTCATCTCTACCCATATAGGAATCGTGCCATAACGCCTGCGGAATCACACCCTTATAAGCTTGCGCCGCATCGTTTATTACGGTCAATATAGAGTCTATCTCAACCTGTGGGCATCGTTTTATCATGATTTTCCTAGATCAGGATAATGACAACTACCATCTATATATATGTGGGCCAAAGCCCTCATCACGATTAAACGGCGATATCATTCTTCCGGGTGGAATGACAGCATCTATTTTATCTAATTCCTCCTGTGTAAATGATATCTCAAGTGACCCAAGATTATCCTCCAGTTGCTCCATAGTTCGCGGCCCTATGATAGGACTCGTAACTGCCGGCCTATTCATTACCCAAGCTAGCGCAAACTGAGCCATAGTGCACGACTTTGTCTCCACAATTGGTATCAACTGCTCAACAGCATCAAGTGCTCCGGCAGTGAAAGTAGCCTCAAGCCAAGGCTTGCCTGACATATCGTTATAACGTCCATGCTCAGGCATTTTACCTTTACGATATTTTCCAGTTAACAAACCGCCAGCGATCGGACTCCAAGGAATAATCCCAAACCCATACGTCTGCGCCATAGGTATTACCTCGCGTTCAATCCGTCGATCCAACAAATTGTATGGGGGCTGTTCAGAAACAAACCTGTTGAAACCATGCTCCTTGGACACCCACAATGATTCTACAATTTTCCAAGCAGGAAAAGTGGTAGTGCCAATATACCTGACCTTACCTGATGTCACCAAATCATCAAGTGCCCTCAACGTCTCATCAATCGGAACATCTACGCTTGCCCTGTGAATTTGATATAGATCTATGTAGTCAGTTTGGAGCCTTTTTAAACTTGCTTCACACTGTTCAATAATGTGTCTTCTACTTGCACCAGCTGCATTAGGATCATCTTCTGACATAGCCCTAAAGACTTTAGTCGCCAAAACGATGCGATCCCGTTTGCCATTTCGCTTAAGTGCCTGACCAGTCACTTCCTCTGACTTTCCCAAACTATATTGATTGGCGGTATCCAGGAAATTTATGCCAGCATCAATAGCTCTATCAACCATATCATATGAGTCTTCCGGTTCTGTCGCTGCACCAAAAGTAAGACATCCTAAACACAATTTGCTGACTTTAACTCCCGTCCTTCCTAATGCTCGATATTCCATGTTCTCACCTATCAGTTCTTATGCCTAGCACTTCCCATTTGTTCTAAATATCCACTATCAAATAACACACTTAGCCCTTGTTAAAGCATTAGTCTACTTAGTTTGCAGGGATATGCAACCATCAAATCCAAAAAACCCATCAAACTACCTCCAAACGACGGTGCTATCACCAAAGGAGTAGTACATTAGCGTTACTGACTGTACAATTGAGTCACAATAAAATCTTATATCTTGCGGGTCTACAACCCAGATATGGTCAATACTATAAATAATTGCATACGGAGACAGAATGAACAACACGATCATCCTTGCTACAATATCAATGGCCTGTGCCGGCCTAGCATCATTCAGTAATAAAATAGCAACTGAAAACCAAATACATTTTCCAACATATTTACTTTTAACCTCCTTGCCCTACTTCGTTTTGATATTCATAGTCCAAAATAACGCCAAACAACCTATGATATTTACCCCATTTTCTGTCTCACTTGGCCTTACAGGTGGGATACTAGGATGCATAGCTTTCTACACAGTCTACACTGCACTTGCTAAGGGCGGAGATGGAAGTACAATATTTCCCATAACAAGCCTACAAGTAGTAATACCGGTGGTCTTATCTTACTTGATTTTCAAAGAGCCTATCACACTAACAAAGCTTTCAGGTTTAGGTTTTTCAGTTATTGCATTGATACTACTAACCCGGTGATGTATTTATTACTGTAATACGGATTTTGTACACTTAATCACTCAACTAACATGCAAAAAACATCAATAACCATAGATGGGCATACCATTCATGTGGAATTAGCAAAAACGCCGGCAGAACATACGCGTGGCCTTATGGATCGCCGTGAATTACCTCAGAATCACGGAATGTTATTCATATATCCACTCTCCTATCGAGCCTCAATGTGGATGAAAAACACATATTTACCACTTTCAGTAGCATTTATCAACGATACTAGACAAATAGTACATATAGCCGATATGCAACCACAAACAACAAAAATCCACCGTAGCCCAGTCGCAGTACGCTATGCCTTAGAAGTGAACCTAGGATGGTTCAAAACCCACAATGTCACACCTGGCGCCCTAATGCGATTCAGCATTACAGGAGTCAATTAGAATACATACGCTTGTATATGCCTATGCGCATACATTACGCAACTATTATTGAGAATACGCGTCAAATATCCCTGACGCAATACACGACCTAGGCGCATAGTCAACACACTCTCCCTGAAATGAAAGTGTTGAGTTAGCAAGTATCGAAATAGACAAATCCAATTCAGGAGAATACCTCAACAAAGAAGAATAGCCACCGCCTCCACCAGGATGACCATATGCTGATATCTCGCTAGAATCAGACAGAGTAAACATACGCTTGGCCAAGTAATATCCGTAATTTTGCTTAGAACCTTGAAAATTAACTAAATCACCTTCGGTAGATCGATAAAGAACTTTTCTACTCTCCTCAGATACTGCCTTACCCTTTCTGCTGTACAACTCATACCCCCAACGAGCCATATTCTCAGGCGTAGATATGAGTCCACAACACGCCCATCGCACCCTACCTTGACCCTTGCTATAGTGCTCAAATGAGTAAGGCGCTGCATCTATCAGATTACCAAAAGTCCCTCCATAGTTTGATATGTCGTCGTATGGACGTGCCGTATTACCTGGAACCGCCTCTGCACTTAGAAATAAAGCCGATATACCCAATGGTTCAAGAAATTCTTCCCTATACAGACTGTACAGGTCGTTTTCACCATATTTTTCAGCTATCAAGCCTAATAACACCAAATTTGTGTCAACATACTCAAATTTACCAGGCATACTGTACTCAGACTGTAGTAAATTGATATTATCAGCTGGTTTCCAATCCGGCGCTGAGAACAAGCCTGCTTTACCTTTGAAATTTTCATTGTAATCTGCTAAACCTGAGGTCATAGACAACATTTCACTAATAGTTACTTCAGAATTAACTTTAGTCTGATCAAACGACGCATAATCTGGATGATCCGCTAGGATCACACCTACAGTGTCTGCCAACCCGTAATAACCTTTTTCTATTTGATTTAACACTAAGGCAGATACAAACGTCTTTGAGGTGCTTCCAATTAGAATTGGCGTATCAATATCAATATTCCTTCCCGTATCAGCCTCTCCCATGGCGTAAGTCCACAGCCTATCTCCATCATACACTGCCACAGATATACCTGCTTTTTCTGTGGCTGCTCCAAATTCATCCTCAACCACCTGTCTAAATGCCTGCTCTTCTACAGAGGAGAACCTATCATAATCTGCCGGCCTAGCAAAACTAACCTCTTTTGACTCTGCAGTAGCTGTCGGCTCAGTAACCGTCGGCAAAGCTTCCTCTTGCGTGTTTGTAGCCGAGGGATTTACCTCATATTCTTCTTTTTGAGTATCCTTTGTAACCTCAACAGCAGAAATCATGACTTCTGTTGGAACAAGCGGCGCACTAGTTGGCATCTTCGTAGCTAGTTCAGCAGTAGCAATGCTCTTTTGACCACTAGGAACACCCGTAGGCTTTTGGTCCACCGAAATATTCTGAGAAGTAGCATCGGATGTAGCGCAGGCCACTAATATTACGCCAAGTATAGTTACTAAAATTATATTTCTTATTCTAAAGTTCATAACGTCGCATTATACAAGTATTACTCAAAATAGAGACATATCACAAGAACATCTTTGCGTAGCGTTTACAAGCTTTGGTATACTATCAACACAACGGCTTTTAGCTACCATTAGGAGCGTAGACCATGGAATATCGACCCTTAGGACGTACCGGAGTAAAAGTAAGTGAGTTATGCCTCGGCTGTATGACCTTCGGAAACACTACTGAACCCGAAGATTCATATACCATAGTCGATAGAGCAATAGACGCTGGTATAAACTTCCTCGATACTGCCAACGTCTATTCACGGGGACGCTCCGAGGAAGTAACTGGAGAAGCTCTAAAACGCAACGGCAAGCGCAGTCGTATTGTACTGGCCACTAAAGTACATGGAGTCATGGCTGACGATGACCCTAATGCTGCTGGTACCAGTCGCCGACACATTATTGAGCAATGTGAGGATAGTCTAAAACGGCTACAAACAGACTATATAGATCTCTACCAAATTCACAGACCACGCTCTGATACTCCAATAGACGAGGTATTACGAGCTCTTGATGACCTGATACGATCAGGTAAGGTACGCTACATTGGATCTAGTACATTTGGTGCCTGGCAATTAGTTGAATCACTTTGGGTTTCCAAAGAATTAGGTCTAAATCGTTTTGTTTGCGAGCAACCGCCCTACAACATATTAGATCGACGCATCGAACGTGAACTATTACCAATGGCTAAGACCTACGGCATAGCCACCATACCGTGGAGCCCACTCGGCGGTGGATTGCTAACTGGTAAGTACAGAACGGACCACATGCCGGACGAAGGCCGCTTCCTTGATACAAGCTCTAAGCCATGGCAAATGCGACTCACTCAAGGAGCATTTGAAGCGGTAGACAAATTAGACCCACTTGTTACTGAAAAGGGATGTACTATGGCGCAACTGTCGCTTGCTTGGGTTTTAGGACGCCCTGGCGTTACCAGCCCAATTATAGGACCACGAACTATGGAACAATTAGAAGATAATCTTGGAGCTATAGATGTGCCAATTACCGCGGATGATTTAGCTAAGATAGACGAAATAGTTCCACCTGGCTCGAACGTTTCGCCGTTTTATGAAGCTGACTTTGGCACACCATTATATCGTTGGTAATAACTAGTCCGTATAGCACAGGCAATATCTGACATTATACGAACGCCGACCTCGCCTCTGTTACGTCCCGGACATTAAATC
>DFQC01000055.1 GCA_002377585.1 Anaerolineales bacterium UBA3499
GCCGCCTTCACCGGGTGGGGGTCCGCCGGCATCATCTGGCATTTGGTATAAGATGTGTAGTTTTTCACTACTTACATTGTCATCAATCATAATGTTTGAGCTCCTTAGGCCCGAATTGTACAATTGCAGCTATGTATTTATATAAATTTGATAGTGATACTTGGCAAAAATGTGTGTTTTGTAATTGAAGTACATGTTATATGATGAGTATTGAATTACGCAAAAGTCTTAGTCATATACATCTTGGTGCTTTATTTAGAATATGTCTAACTTACCTATCTCAATATAGTACAATCGTAACATGTTTGTCAAGTTATGTAGATAAACCACTAATAAAGTTTCATTAGGAATATAGTAGGGTTATAGAACTATATGGATAAATATAGTAGTAATAAGGCATATTTCACTTTGGTAGAGAATGAAGAATGGGTTATTGCCACTGTGGTTTTAGGTCATTCATTGAGGGAATCCGAAACAAAGGCTGTGTTAGTGTGTCAGGTGGGGAGAGATGTGTCTGATGAATCGAGAATGCTACTCCAAACTATATATGACGTAGTTGAAAATGCTGAGAATTATAGCTTTCCGGACAGTAAATACAACGATTTTCAAGATGTGCCTAAGCGGTTAGCATTTAGCTTTCGTAGACTAAATGCTTGGAGGAGAACAGAGTTCGACAGGATCACCTATTTGGATTCGGATCTTTTTATTCTAAAGAATATTGATTTGTTATTTGAATTACCTGGTGTAGTCGCTCCGCGCGAATATGATTTTCGGGTATGGAAGAACGGCAAGTTATTCACTGATTTTTTCAATGGTGGTTTGGTAACATTTAGTCCATCAAAAAAAGTTTTCGAGAAGTTCAATAAAATTTTGCAGTCTCAATGGGTTTATATGGGAGCTGCGGAGCAGCATTTAGTCAATATTGCCTCCAGGGATAATTGGTTGCGTCTCCCAGATAATTATCATGTTCAAGCGGGAACTATTCACAATAGAGAATATGCAAGAAAGCTTGAAGAAGCATATGTCGTTCACTTTTCGAAAATATCCAAGCCTTGGGGCATAAGTTATACCGGCAGGACTGAACTCTGGAAATCATGGAAAGTATTTGCTATGTCTTGGATAGATATGTTAAGGGACTACGAGGAGAAGTCAGGCAATTGTATATCGCCTGAGCAGTTTGGTTGGCAACAATATAACAAACTTAGGCACATAAGAAAAAAATCGACTGGGACAACACTTGGACCTACAAAAGCAAAAAACAAAACGTCTTTTAGAATCGTCCACTCTCCAACAAAGATGGCGGAGATAGCGGTGTTCAAGGGAGCCTTTCAGAAAGTCTCTGAACTTGCGCCTCTAATTAGAATACTTCGCAGAAGGAGACTTCGGACTGTTGTGGAGATTGGGACATTTAAAGGTGGTACTATGTGGTTGTGGTGTCAGATTGCTAAAGATGACGCTAACATCGTTAGTATAGATCTCAAGCCTAAAAATAGCATGGAAAAAAGAATTGGCAAGTATTTGTATGGCCTTGCTGTTCAGTCGCAGCAAATCAGTTTGGTTCGTGGCGATTCTGGCAATGTGCAAACAAAAGACCAATTGGTAAATAAACTTGGTTTATCCAAAATAGACTTTTTATTTATAGATGGTGATCATAGCTATCAAGCTGTGAAAAGAGATTTTGAACTTTATGCTCCTCTCGTACGCAAAGGGGGAATTGTGGCGTTTCATGATATTGTTTATCATCCTAATTTTCCCGAAACACAAGTTGACAGATATTGGAACGAGTTGCGGGATAAATATAGATTTCGTGAGTTTATTGATTTAGAAGACGAACGTGGATGGGGACAATGGGGTGGTATTGGCGTCTTGTATTTATAGATGTCTGTTTGGTCTGTGCTAAACAGTCGGGAAGCTACATTGATGCACGTCAGATTGGTGTAAAGGTAATGGAGGAGATAGATGTATAAAGCATTGTTGATAGCTGGGTTGGCTGCGGTGGGTAACGCAATGTTTGTGTACGGCCAAAGAAGAAGCAGTATGTCCAATAATTCCTTTTCATATCTCATAGGAGCTGTACTCGTATGTGCTGTTATTGTGGCAGTGGTTGCAATGATTTATAAGACGGGTCAAGCAACTGATTTTGTGGCAGATAATATAGTGATGATAGGAATTGGTGGGCTTGGTATGGCCACTACATATTTCGGGTTTTATCTCTTGTATACGAATTATGGGGCGATATATTATGTTGTATATGCAGTGCTCTCCATAATAACTACTACTGTAATTGTTGGGGTTATTATATTAGGTGAGGGTTTCAACAAATTTCAGGCTGTAGCAATGGTGTTGGCGATACTCTCGATAATTTTGTTTACTATTGGAAGGTTATCTCAGAATTGATTGATTATGTTGGGTGATACCCGCAATTCAGGTTCATTAGGTTGTAGGCTAAATATTGCTCGCTTTATAACTAGTTGGATTGTGGTTGGACTGGTACGTATGGGGTTAATCAATTTCGGTTCGTTTATAGGCGTACCTTACACTGAAATTTCGTTGGTGTCTTTGTATGTCGGTATATATTTGGCTTGGCGATTTGTTTGGAATAATGATATATGGTGGAGTACTGCAGAAAAAGATATTGATGCTGAAGTCGATGTCGAGTAGTTCGTGTTATTAGATAGAGGCTATGATTAGTGGTTTTTTGTTGTATCTCTGGACTGCTTTAGGTCAGCCTTTCATTCTTTCAGCACCATTCCTGCTGCCTTGGGGTCGAAAGCTTTAGGAGCAGAAATGGACAACACTGTATCTCTGTCATATAGTACCCCGTTCAGATTAGCTCCACTAAGGTCAGCTCTGTTCAGGTTAGCCCTACGTAGGTCAGCTCCAACAAATACACCGCTTAGGTCAGATTGACGCAAATCCGCATCAGTTAGATTAGCTCCATTTAGACTAGCATTACGTAGGCTAGTCTCACGTAGGTTAGCTCTGTTCAGGTTAGCTTCACGTAAGTCAGCTCTATTGAAGCTGGTTTTAGTTAGTGTAGCTCCACGTAAGTCAGCGTTGCGCAAGACAGCTCCATTTAGTTCAAATGATACGCAAGTCGTGTTTGGTCGAATTTCGCATCCGTTAATCGTTTCATATTCTGGCGCACATGCAGCGAATAGCACGGTTGTGCAAAAATACAGTAAAACCAATATTGTTCTCATGTGGCACCCTGAGTGTTAATAGTGATGACAATATCCGTCATATATAATTGATTTTAAGCAAAATTGCAAATAGCAATTGAGGGAAAAGAGA
>DFQC01000045.1:0-2255 GCA_002377585.1 Anaerolineales bacterium UBA3499
ACTATGAAAAGAAACTAATTCCAGTGGATCAAAAGTCATGTTTGCAACTATGTTCTCAGCTCCTATCTCACCATTCAAAATTGTTCTTACTGTTACCGCTGATATATCATCAATCTCATCAGCAGTTACAACTACGGGACCAAAACTGAAAAATGTATCAAAACTCTTGGACCGTGTCAGGAACCTTGGATTGCGCCGAAGAATATCTTCAGCAGTCATATCAATAATTGTTGTATAGCCAAAAATGACTTCGGAAGCTTGTGCCAATGACACGTCCTTACAGCGTTTGCCTATAATCACCCCCAACTCAGCCTCTCCTGTCACACGATCACTTTGAACAGGTAACATAATTGCACTACCAGGAGCGATAATAGTTGTAGTAGGCTTCATAAAGCTAGCAGGCTCTTGATCAGGTGAATTCTCATCTAGATCCTTGGCATGTTCACGATAATTCAATCCTATTCCCCATATCTTTGGCGGATCAAGGTAAGGATTGGTAAGTTCAATATCCTGCAAATCAATTAGTGCTTCGTCATCATCAGATACTATACGATTCAAATCCGCAACATCATATTTCAGTATCACATCTTTTATGCTAGATTCGCCCAATGGATACACGCTGTTACCAAGAATGACCCCTGATTGGGTTGAAACCCCATCCAAATATGTACATAACCTCATACTAACCTCCTCAACATACCATTACATACGATAAAAACAAAGCCTAATATACCAAAATAGCAATATTATCCAACGTCTTAACCAAACATATCCATATGAAAATTGAAAATGAAATTGATCGAGGCACTTCTAAGATTCTTCTATAACTCAGCCCCAGCTTCTACTCCAGGAACCAAATGACATGCAGCGCGTTGTCCTGTTATCCCGTCTATGGTTATCAATTCAGGGGTAACCTGGCTACATATCTCTTCCGCAATAGGGCATCTAGGATGAAAGCTGCATCCAGAAGGGGGATCAATAGGGCTTGGTACATCACCTTCTAGTATTATTGCTTCACGCTTCTTGCGAGGATCTGCTATAGGAGCGGCGGATATTAATGCTTGAGTATATGGATGCTTAGGATTCTCGAAAATATCCACACGATTTCCAATTTCAACAATTTTACCCAAATACATAACAGCAACACGATCGGAAATATGTTCAACTACACTTAAATCATGTGAAATGAACAGATAAGTGAGTTTAAATTCCTTCTTCAATTCGGTTAGCAAATTAAGTATTTGCGACTGTATTGAAACATCAAGTGCAGATACTGGTTCATCACACACTAAAAATGATGGGTCAGTAACCAATGCTCGAGCTATACCTATTCTCTGACGTTGACCTCCTGAGAACTCATGAGGGTATCTTATAATATGATTCTCATGCAAACCTACTTTCTCGAGCATATCCATCACAAGACCTTTGCGATCTTTCACACCCCCAATCTTATGTACTATCAACCCCTCAGATATGGTTTCGCCTATTGGCATTCTCGGATTCAGTGATGAAAAAGGATCTTGGAACATAATCTGTATTTTTCTACGCAAGACTTTACGTGCTTTTTTGTCCATGTCTTTAATGTGATCGCCATCGTACTCAATACTTCCGCTAGTGGGTGGATCGAGATACATCATGGCTCGCCCCAAAGTCGATTTACCACATCCGGACTCCCCAACTAAACCTAACGTTTCGCCATAAAAGACATCTAAATCCACGCCATCAACAGCTTTCACATAACCTGTGGTTCGCCGGAACACTCCAGAACGTACTGGAAAATACTTAGTAACATTTCTGACCTTTACTAGAGACTTGTTCATCTGCGAGTTTTCTGTATTCATAAATTTACCTAATTGATAATACTATATGTAAAGTCCATTTCAATAAGGTGCTTCATGACCATCGTAATCATGATATAACCAACAACGCACTAGATGTCCCTCTTCATTTGACACCGTTTTCAATTCCGGATCAATTTCAGTACATATACTCATATCATGTTCGACACGCTGTCTACATCGCGGCGCAAAACTGCATCCTGCCGGCAAATCAATCAAACTCGGAACAACACCAGGAATTACATCTAATTTATCTGTACGCTCGCCAATAACGGGAATAGATTTGAGTAAACCCATAGTATAAGGATGTTTAGCATTGTGGAATATATCGTCTGTATTAGCCTGCTCGACTATTCTTCCCGCATACATCACAGCAACCCTGTCACAGCTGTCAGCAACTATACCTAAATCATGAGT
>DFQC01000045.1:2645-14379 GCA_002377585.1 Anaerolineales bacterium UBA3499
TCTAATGCAGTTGTTGGTTCATCAGCAATTAATAGTAGAGGATCACATGCTAATGCCATCGCAATCATAACTCTTTGTGCCATTCCACCCGACAGCTCATGTGGATACGCATTAGCTCTCTGCTCAGCATCTGGAATTTTGACATTACCCAATAATTCTACCGCTCGCTCCCAGGCCTCCTCTTTGTCAAGTCCCAAGTGACGCCGAACCACTTCCGCAATTTGAGCGCCAACTTTCTGAACTGGATTAAGTGCAGTACCTGGCTCCTGGAAAATCATTGCCATATCATTGCCCCGGATATCCGTCATTTCATCCTCAGACAATGTTCGCAAATCCTCTCCTCTAAAAAGAATCTTGCCTTCGACCGTTTTACCAGGAGGACCTACAAGTTGCATTGTAGTCAATGATGTCACACTTTTGCCACAACCTGATTCTCCGACAAGGCCTAATATCTCACCTTTGTTGATATATATATCTACACCATCAACAGCTTTTACCACACCATCATCGGTGAAAAAATATGTCTTGATATCTTGTAATTCTAGTAATTTTTCAGTGCCGTTATTTTCCATAATTTAGATGTCGGTATATATAGATTTAACCACTCCTCAATCAAGTAACACTCCATCTAGTACTTACAATTATATGATTTACAGCGACCAACTTGAATACATCAATCTTATCACAAAAACGCAAAAAGCATCATTTGTTACAGAAACCATTTCCATCAAATTGACACCTCATTCAAGAATTCAGGAAGCCTGCGTACATTTGTCGCTTGTTCATATGCAAAAGCCAGCTGTATTAATTTGGATTCTCCATATGAATCCCCAATAAACGAAATTCCCACCGGCAAACCAGCAACAAATCCCGCAGGAACACTAATACTAGGATATCCGGATACTGCTGCCGGTCTACAGCTATGACCAGACGAACAATCACCATTAAGCACATCTACAACCCACGGCAAACCACCTGTTGGAACTACCAAAGCATCGAGTTTGTGCTTATGTAGTGCGACCTTAATACCTTCCTCTCCGGCCATCCTTATATTTGCCTCCTTAGCTTCCAGATAAATCTTGCTATCCAAACCATCTTTGTCATTAGCCATAATAAATAATTCTTGACCAAAATACTTCATCACTTTACTACTGTTATCCTCGTTATAACTTATGATATCTGACAAACAGCCCATACCTACCGGATTATTATGGCTCTTAAGATAGTCGTTAATACCCGCCTTAAATTCATACAGAAGAACTTCCATCTCATTATGCATTAATTCATCTACATTATTTAACTCAACTGGGTCGATAATAGTTGCACCCAAGTAGGCCATATTATTTATGGCTTCATCAAATATATCATTCACCCTACCACCAAAATCATAAGGGCTTCTCACGATACCAAGACGCATATTCTCTAATCCATCTATCTTGAGGTGTCCAGTATAGAAGGAACAAACATCATCATTCGCTCTCTCACTTAAATTGCCCAAACGTTCTGGCTCGCTCATAGCCCCTAACATTATGGCTGCGTCGGACACTGTTCTAGCTATAGGGCCCGCAGTATCCTGGCTATGAGATATAGGGATAATACCTGATTGACTGACAAGACCTACTGTTGGTTTTATTCCTACGGTACAAGTTGCACTACTCGGACACATAATTGACCCATCGGTTTCAGTACCAATCGCAGCAGTACACAAATTTGCGGCCACTGCTACTGCAGAACCGGCACTAGACCCACGAGGACTACAATCCAGCACATAAGGATTTAAAGTACGTCCTCCTTTACTAGACCAACCACTAATAGGTTTGGTAGAACGAAAGTTAGCCCATTCACTAAGATTGGCTTTAGCAAGGATCACAGCACCAAGCTTCCGCAATCTGGTTACCAGTAAAGCATCGACATCCGATTTGTGACCACTTAAGGCTAACGATCCAGCGGTAGTAGACATATTGTCGCCGGTATCTATATTATCTTTTAAAACAATTGGTATACCATGCAGCAAGCTACGTGGACCATTTGTACCTCTTTCTCTATCCAAGTTCTGAGCAATTTCCAGAACATCCGGGTTACTCTCAATAATCGAGTTGATACAGGGACCACTTTGGTCAACATCATCGATACGCTCCAAATAGCTCTTGACAATATTCTCCGAGCTAGTTGCACCAGATGACATCAGATCCTGTAGCTTTATTATTGAAGCTTCTATCAAATCAACTGCCATCTTATTACCTCACATACACTTGAATGATATGTACAAACTAGTTAACACATGCTTTACAAACACATCAAGATACCGACAATCAAGCAACACGATTTAAGAGCGATATTCCCTGACCATAATCATTAGAGGAATCTAAAGTTGACATAACGCTGTGGATCATTAAACCCAGCTCAACCATGTAATTCTCTTGTTCTTCAGGACCAATCTCAGCAAAACTGGTCTGAATAGATACTGCATATGGATATCTCGAGAGATATACTATACCTGCATCACATCTAACCTGCGCCATACCACCTGGTTTATTAGCCAAAGGCACATCAGGAGGAATAACTCGATTCAGAAGACTTTTCTTCGTTTTCCTTAGAACTGACAAACATCTCTCAGCAGACTTTTTACTAGGTCTGCCATTGTATAAATGTTCCAGCAGAAGTACACAATCGTCAGGAGTACCTACATTTTCTCTATTAGCTATAACCGACTCGGTATCTTGCATCTTTCTACGCAATGTAATATTGTCTACACCAAGTGCACGCAACATATCATTGGTTTGTTCAATACCGGCATAATCGATACAAAGATTGGTAGATGTATTATCCGAAACAATAATCATTAATATAGCAATATCTAGTATGCTGAGTTTAACTGGACCTTCTAAATATGATATTACTCCGCTACCTGGATAGATCATTTCCGGAGTAATCTCTACCAACTCGTTTATATCAAGCTCGCCATTCTCGTCTCGCATAAGAAGTTGCAATAAAATCGGTATCTTCATAGTTGATGCTATAGGAAACTCTACATCACCATTTACCGCAAGTGAATTCCCGTCAACCATACTTTTTACGCTGCAACCTGCAATACCAGGAAATGCATATATCATTTCCGCTACCCGTTCATTCAATTGTTCCCACATTCTATCTTTACTCATAATTATTTTCCTTTATTAAACTTGTGTGTTTGAATAACCAAAATCCCTCGTCACTATGTCACCATCCTCTTCTAGCAATATACTAGCCCTTCCCGGCCCTCTTGGATCAGATGCTCCCTCCCATCCAGACACCGATCTACAAATCATCTGCAATATTGCAATCCTTTCTATAGTCACAACATCATGTCCAATATCACTCAACTGCGACTGCGCTACCAACGATATGCCCGATTCGACTTCAACTCGCTGCCCATGACAATGCAGTCTAGGTGCATCCACACTAGCCTTTGTTCCTAACCCAAAGTCTATATAATTAACAAGGGCTTGGACTACTGCACTCACTATCTTAGGCCCACCTGCAGCACCTACTGCCAATACCTGTCCATCATCCTGATTGATCGCGATTATTGGGCTTTGACTACTAGCAGGCTCAACACCAGGCGCGCACAAATTGTAATTTCCATAACGAATCCCTTGCGTAGTTATATCTCCCTTGCGTAAGCTAAAATCACCTATCAGGTTATTTATTACAATTCCACTTATAGGATCAATTATTCCCGACCCAAAAATACCTCCTATTGTCTGGGTCTGAGAAACAATATTGCCTTCACGATCAGCTACGCTAAAGTGGCTAGTACAACTTTCGTTATCATATTGTTCGTACGCACTATCGACATCCAAGGCACTATCATGCCTAATAGATCCTGCCATTTGGCTTGCCTGTTCATACTCACATAACGAAACTGCATCGTCCTCACTGTCCAAGCTACCTCGAGCCACGAACGATAGTTTCAAGGCCTCCGCAACAATATGCAAATGTTGAGACGAACCATATAAGTAATTATCTAATTTAAAATTTTGTAGTATACGTAAAGAAAATAATACCTGCAAAGCTCCAATAGTAGGTGTTGCAGGAACTAGAATGCGCCATTGCCTATACTTACCTTCAATTAACTGCTGCTTAAACGGCTGATAATCCACCAAATCAGCTACAGATAGGACTCCGCCCATTTGTTGAACCAATCCACTTAACGACTGTGCAATCGAACCATTCCTAATATCATTATGGTCGCTCGCAATCTTACCCAATGAAGTCGCCATTTCAGGTTGTAATATATGATGTCCTTCACGAACAACGTCTGCAAACAAATCTGCCGTTTTATATGCATCAATCTTACTTCTTGCGTCATCATCTCCCGAACGCATAGCTAAAAAACTATCTGCCAAAAAACCTTCGCTAGCTAATGGAACGACAGACTCCACAACTCTCTTCCAACTCAACCGTCCATAATCATAATGCATCATCTTCAGAGTTTGTACCAATGCGGGAACCACACAAGCAATTGGACCACTTCTAGCAGCGGCATAGTCCGGCAATCCATCATCATTTAATAACCGAACGCTATCTAGTTTCGCAGGTGCACTACCGCGCCCCTGATAGCATCCACTAAGTCCATCTTTAGATAAAAAAGTAATAGACCCACCACCACCAATACCAGAGTGGTATGGCTGAACCACACCAATAGCCAACGAAATGGCTACAGCTGCATCAAAGGCATTACCACCATCGGTCAATATATTTACACCCACTTGAGTAGCTAGATAGTGAGGACTTGAGACAACCCCAGTAGAAATTTTTTCACTGTCCACAATAGTTGTATTGTTTAAGAATTTTACCTATAGAACTAAATCTAATACTGCTGACACTACACTAAGGCATCTATTGGTTTCTTATCACCTGTGGATTTTTCGGTAATGGCCTGCCTTTAACTACCGCACCTCCAGGCCCATGTGGGAAGAGTCCTAATCCATCCATAGGTAAAGGAAAACCGGACTTGATTACTTGAGATACTTTCTGGACATCCTCTATATCCTTCATTGGATTACCATCTACTACAGTAATATCAGCATCCTTACCCACTTCCAAAGTACCTGCATTTTCCATGATGCCAAGTGCTTCAGCAGTGTTGCGAGTTGCGGCAAACAATGCTGCCTCATTTGAAAGACCTCCATCTACCATTAGCTTGAGTCCAATCCCATAATCTCCAAATTCCGCAATAGCATCTGTACCCATTAGAAATTTAGTCGCACCCATCTCATACAACTTACCAGTTATATATACTTGGCCTTCTTGTTTCCATTCATAAAATGACAGTTGGTCTACTTCTGCCTGAGTCAAAGGTCGTTCTTCAGCCAACTTGCGCATTTGCTCCAATTTCCTATAACCAGTTTGGATAGTTGGACTAAGATACACACTTTGTTCTATCATACGTTCACCGATTCGAGGATCCAATCGTCGTTTGTAGTCAAATTCGACAAATTCATAATGTTCGATACAATCCACCCCAGCATCGAGCGCATTCTCTATTGACTTAGTCGCAATACAGTGAACAGTGCAGGACTTTCCATGTCTGTGCGTTTCATTTACAATCGCTTTTAACTCCTCGACATCAAAAGAAGGCCTGCGATTATCCGTAACATAGGTCCCACCCCCGGAACCCATTATCTTTATGAAATCAGCACCTTCTTTGACTAACTTTCTTACTGCCTTACGACACTCTTCAACTCCATCAGCCTCTTCATGACAAAAATGAAAATGGCCTCCCGTAATTGTGATGCTTCTACCACACGCATGCAAAGTTGGAAAACCACGAAACAACCCAGCACTTATGCCCTCTTTCAAGTCGAATGTTATTCTGTTTCTTGCGCCAGCGTCACGCATAGTAGTGACACCCGACCTAAGCGCATGACGATAACCATTTCGCACTGTACGTAACAACATTAACGCATCACTATCCATATCATTTACATCATCGTAAGACCTTGGCCCACTCATGCGACCAGCTGTACCATACATCAAGTGCACATGGGAATCCATTAGGCCTGGCAATATACAGCTATCCTCAAACTCCAATACTTGTGCACCAGGCCCTGGGTCAGGCGATTCATCATCGTAAATAGCTTTGATAACTGAACCTTCTATCCAAACACTAGCACCGTTTTCGTAGAAATTACCATTCCCATCAAACAAGCGTTGTGCATTAATTACAATGACGCTATTTTCATCTGAACTAGGTCCAACCACCTCAACATACGGTTCTATGTTAGTCATATTACTAACCTCTTAACATCTCACTAAAGTACATCAATGGTTAACGTAGGACTACTAAGCTTAAGTATCTATTTGAATCATCAATACTCATTTGGATAGTGAGCATAACTATAGAGAAGATCAACATACGATTGCTCCAACTCTATTAAGCCACCCACTTTACCGTCACCCTCTATCACCAAAAACTCATCAGGAGAACCGTGACCTGTGGAATGACCTATACCGGTAGAACTTAACACATTGAGACCCAATAATGTACTGAAATATCCTGGAGGACCACTTGCCCCTTTACGAGGCCAAATCACGGGTTCAATACCCCAGTCTTCTAATACTCTTATACCTGCTTTTGCCAATGGATCCTGAACACTAAGTGTAGAAGATGTCACATTCATCAACACTTCTATACCAATATCACCATACCCATGTGCATCTAAATGAGCTCTGATTTTTTCACTCAAGTCATCAGGATCTAAATCTGGTGGTATACGGTGATCAATAGTACAGTAAGCCTCATTGGGTAAAGTCCATAGAGTAGTTCCAGGCCCAGTGAAACCTCCTCTTAGACCATTGATGTTCATTGTGGGTTGGAAACAATAACTCATAAATGCATCTCGTCCGTCCATATCATCCCTAAAATGTTTGATTCTGTCAGGGTTCCCAACCAAAGCGCCAGCACTTGCTTCCTGACCTGCAAACCGAGCTATAATTTTATCCACTAGCATTAACTCATCTTCATTAGGCTCTCTGAGATCATCATAAAAACCATCGACTAAGACCTGGTTGGTTTCGGGGTCATAAAGTGTACTCAACGCATGTACCAACCTCCATACTGGATGATCCACCACACCCATAGTGGATGAATGCGTAGTACCACCCTGCGGACCGCGCCCCCAACGATCACCAGTACACTGCAGCTCAATATGCAAACAGCCTTTATTTCCTAATGATAGAGATACGTCACCTATAGCATTCTGTGCCGGGCCATTCCAAACTAAGCCATCAGCAGTCTCCAGCTTATCTCTATAGCGCTCTATAAGTATGGGTATATTGCCACTGCCAAGAAATTCTTCCCCTTCAATCAGAAACATTAGATTAACTGGAAGTGTTCCTTCAACCTCAATAATTGATTCAAGCGCATTCAAGAATGCTGCGAAGCCACCCTTTGATCCTGACCCACAACCATACACCACTTCCTTAAAAGGTTTGTGTTCAGCCAACACAACATCATAAGGGTCATGGGTCCAGCCTGTCCCAACAAGGTTGGTATCAAAATATCCGTAGACTGCCAGAGTTTTGGAAGCGCCTGCATCATAATGTGCCCAGACAGATGGCAGGCGTGGCGTCTCAGCAACTTCCGCTTCCTGACAACCAATTTCTAAGAAATACCCCTTTAACAATTCAGCACAAGCTCTAACACCAGCCTCGTCCTCTCTGCTAACACTAGGCTGGGCCATATATTCCCTAATTCGCGCTAAATGTTTATCTTTTGAATTCTTAATGACATCATGTACTTGTTTTCGGTTAGTCATTATATAACTCCCTTGATAATTACCGCTAAACCCCTGACTATTTAGTTACTATCAAAGTGCAACAACTAGATCAATCTCGATAAGAAAATCATCTCGTGCCAATTCTTTAACTCCAACAGTAGTACGTGCTGGACGATCATCACCAAAAATCTCGACGTAAGTCTCATTCATTGCACTAAAATCCGCCATATTTGTCAAATAAACAGTAGCCTTGACCACATCCTTGAGCGAAGACCCCTCAGCCTGTAGTATTTCTTCAAGATTAGACAGCACTTGTCTTGTTTGCGCTTGAATTCCATCTCCAGCAGCGCAATTGCCTGAAGTAAACATCAAACCATTAATTTTGATTGCTTTTGCAAATGGTGCTCCGGGATTACCTGCTACAACTTCCTTAGCCATAAAAATACCTCCTTAATTGTTAGGTTTCTGGCTTATACAATTATCAACTTATACTATTTTTGTCGGCTTTACCATAAATATCATTACACGATAGGTGACATCTTTACATCGCCATCAGCCAAAGCCGGAAGACCAACAGCCATATCCAATCGTTTATCTACAACTACTTTACCATTAAGTACTACGGTCTCTACATTATTCAGCTTTTGCACATTTTCTAACGGATCCCCATCTAGATATATAAAATCTGCAAGCATACCTGGCTTTACTGTACCTAGCTCATCTTCTACTCCGATAGCCTTCGCTGCTAAACTCGTTGCAGATATTATTACATCCATAGGGGAAAGACCAGCCCTATGGAACAACTCAAGACCTACAGCATAATCACCAAAAACTGAAATGGCATCCGTACCTGCTACTATTGGCGCACCCATTTCTTTGAACCTGCCAATGAACTCTAGTTTTGTTTCTAATTTGTACAACCCAGCTGCTAGTTGCTTTTCCTCTAGTTCATTAAGATTTTCATCTTCTGCTGCAGCTTTATTCTGCAGTTTTTCAATTTGCCGATAGCCTGTCTGTATGGTCGGACTTAAATACATGCCATTCTGTACAATCTTATCCGCAACCACCTGGTCCCATATTCTTGATCCATCTGGATGCAAAAAATTGAAGTGTTCAATTTGGTCAAGACCGGCCTCAACAGCTCGCTCCACCGATTCGGCTGCCAGAGTATGAGCAGTCGCTTTCTTGCCAACCTGATGCGCTTCAAATGTAGCTGCTGCCATTTCTTCGACAGTATAAGAGGCTCGAGTCGAATCAGTACCCTGTGTACCTCCACCGCTAGCCATAATCTTGATAAAATCAACGCCTTCTTTAAGAAGTTTTCGAGTAGCTGCACGGACTCCTTCAACTCCATCCGCCTCTTCATTGCACCACCAGAAATGCCCCCCAGTAATTGTCAAAGGTCGACCACTGATGTGGATTCTTGGAGACAAAATAATACCGGCATTAGCTGCTTCTCTAATAGCGAAAGTGACCTTATTACGGGCTCCACAATCCCTAAGCATGGTCACTCCAGCCCGCAAATGCAAATATGCATTACGAGAACCCCTTATAATCATTAGATCATCAGAATCATTGTTTATTACATCCTCATACGAGCGAGCTCCCGCACCGAACATGAGATGAGTATGCACATCAATAAATCCTGGTAAAACTGTAGAACCCGGCAATGAATACACTTCTATATCACTTGGTCTAGGAACCGACCCAGCGGGAACTACTTCCTTAATACGACCCCCATCGACCAAGATCTCCACATTAGTTTTTGGTTTATCGCCAGTGCCATCTATAAGAGTATCTGCCAAATACAGTTCCATGCTAATTCTCCTTACGTGCTACTATAACTAGATTTTGGTGCAACTTTAATATGCACAAATTTACATCAATGCGCAATTTCATAACAAATTATCGATAAGATTGTGGGTCAAGAGCATCTCGCAAACCATCACCGAGAAAATTAACACACAGAACTACTACAAGTATCGCAACTCCAGGAGCTATAGCAATCCATGGCGCAGTAGTCAAATAAGCCTGCGCACGGTTGAGCATGCTACCCCAAGTAGCTGTTGGAGGTTGGACGCCCATACCCAAAAAACTAAGTGAAGCTTCCAACACTATGGCTCTTCCTACCTGAAGTGTACCTGCCACAACAATAGGAGCAAGCGTGTTCGGTACAATATGCCTCATAAGTATTCTGGACACAGGTGCACCCTGCGCCCTTGCGGCAGTAACATAATCACGCTCCCTTAATGACAAAACATTAGCTCTAACCAAACGGCTAATCCTCATCCACGATAATACTCCTATCACAGTGGTAATGATTAAAACACTGGTCCCCAATACACGGGACAAAACAATTAGAATAAACAATTGGGGAATACTAAGTAGCGCCTCTGCTACCCGCATAAGTATATTATCTACCCAACCCCCAAAATATCCCGCTACAGTACCAACAGCAACGCCTATAGTAACTCCAATAGCCGCAGCAAGAACTCCTATTCTAAGTGAGATAATCCCTCCATATATTAGCCGCAACAGCATATCGCGACCTACATCATCCGTTCCTAGAGGATGCTCAGCAGACGGAGGCTTGCGCATCATTTTCACATCTATGCGATGTACAGCGTCCTCTTCAATAAATAATGGTGAGCTGTAACAGATTACACCTAAGACAACTAGTATTGCCAGAGATACAATCGCCGGCTTATGGCGCTTAAATCTCCTGAGAAAGAGATCCCAAATTGTGCGCACAGTATCATCGCCAACTTGGGTTTTATCATACGAGACTGTGCTTATGTTTTCACTCATATAATTACGCTCTTCACAAACAATTAACTAACCTTCACTTGTTCGTTTATACACCTAAACCTAAACTAAATTCAGTCCCGATCATACGAAATTCTTGGATCAACCAATCCATAGAACAAATCAGCCAACAACTGAGTTGAAACAGTCAAGACAGCAACTAACATCATCGTTGCCATTAATACCGGAATGTCAGTTCTTTCAGCGGCTGACCAAAATAACCGACCCATACCAGGCCATGAAAACACCGTTTCTATAACTATGGTGCCAGACATAAAGTTAGGTATATCCAGACCAATCAGGGTAATAAGCGGTAATAGTGCATTTGGCAACACATGCTTGAACAAAACAGTAGTTCTTGGAATGCCCTTTGCACGAGCCGTACGGACAAAGTCCATGTTGATCTTCTCCAAAATTTCAGCCCGCACAAATCTGATATATCGAGCAGTAACAACAGTAGCTAAAGCAGTACCTGGAAGAATCACATGTGTAACCACCTGCCAAAACGTTTTACCCACTTCAAATTCAAACATGCCTGACACGGGCAAGCTCGGAAGACCCCATTTCATAAATTGCACAGCAAACAAATATATGAGCATCAACGCTAGCCAAAACGACGGCGCTGCAATTCCCAGAAAACTTATGCCGGTCACAATATGGTCAAATATAGAATACTGGTATACGGCACTAAGAACCCCTAGAGTAACCCCTAAAATTAATATAGCTACATATGAAAAGCCCATGAGTATAAGGGTATTGGGCAATCGACTTAACACCATGTCTGCTACAGGTTCACGAGTATAGTATGAGAAACCCCAATCACCAGTAAGCATATGCTTCAACCAATTGAGATACTGAATAGGCTTTGGTTTATCCAAACCATACTTTGCTTTAAGCCGTTGTATATCGTCAGCTGTAAGATCAGCTTCAACAGTAAAAGCAGCGAGAGGATCTCCAGTAGCCTGTATAACAAGAAAACCAACAAACGATATGATCAATATTAACGGAATTGCCTGCAACAATCGTCTTACAACTAAAGTTAGCATGTTATTCTGACCCCATACTATTCACACTATTAATTGGCAACTGCTTATCAATAATCCGACCACATACATACATACCACTTAAAAGAGAACGTCTGCAGCCGCACTCGTTTCTTTCTATAA
>DFQC01000008.1 GCA_002377585.1 Anaerolineales bacterium UBA3499
TCTCCATCACCGGTTTCATCGCCACGTTGTTCATCACGCGGACCACCTAACCCATCATCAAATTCACTGTCAATATCTCTCTCATCACCACCATAATCAGGACCTCCAGTGAATAGAGTATTCAAGAAATCCATAGATGCTTCGCCACCGAGACCTTCATCAGATTGAGATTCAAAATCCCCACCCATGCTCATATCACCACCAAATTCTGATCGATCTACATCATCGCCTTTTTGCTGTGCAAACCCACCACCAAAGAAATAATCAAAAGCGTTAAAGCTTTCTCCACTATGATGGCTATGAGCATCATCATTTGATATATTCCAAAAGTCCTCTACATCACTGTTGTCACCACCCTGTTCACATAAGGTATCTCCAGGCGCACAATCACTTCGACTGTCCTCCCAATCCTGGGAACCTCCCCCACCTTGCTCACAAATAGTATCTCCTGGTGCGCAATTTGTTCGACTGTCTTCTGACTCACCTGCAAATCGTTCTTGTTGTTCAGAATTGGCCTCACCCGGCATACTTCCTACATCGCCACGAGTTTCATCTTCAGTGAGTCCTCCAAATCCACTTTCATCACTAAAACCTTCTTCATCACCAAAACGCGCCCCACTATAATGATCGACACCACCCCAACCTACACTAAAAGCTTCAGGTAATGCAACACCCGGAGGCAATGAGAAGAAATCCATATTACCGTGTTCATGATCTCCGCCACCTACAAGACTACCCACTGAGGGTCCAAAACTACCTTTATCATCAAATTGGCCGTATGACTGCAGTTCTCCTTCCTCTCCATCACCACCAAAATCAAAAAATTCCTCCGGGAATCCCCCTATAGTGGGAGCAATAAAGACCTCACCTTCATCTGTGTAAAACTGTGGCGCGCCAAGACCACCACCACCAAAAAATTCGAATTGCTCGAAGCCACTACCTTCAGAATCATCCAAATCGTCAAAACTGTGTGCTACTCCATGTTCATGATCAATAAACCCTGTAACAGCAAAATTGTTTTGCCCATCACTCTCAAAATTTCCAAATGCTTCCGGTCCCTGTCCCCAGGGTACTGTAGCAAACGGATCTCTAAATGGATCTCCCGGCATATAGTCAGTACGTGAATCCATCGAGTCAACACCCGGATCACCGGGCCCAAAACCACCCCCGAAGGCCATATTATCAAACTCCATACCACCAATGCGGGCTCCAGTAGCACCAAAAAATTCTAACTCAAATTGACCCTCTTCACCCCTTTCCATGCCTGCACGTTCTGCAACATCTCCAAAAAATATGTCTTGCATCACATCAGCAGAAAGAATAATATCTGACTCGCGCAGTCCATGAGCATGTCCATCTTCATCATGCATCAAAATTGGCGGAGGTAGCATTCCCGCCCATCCTCCAGCATCATCAAATACAGGTTCACTGAACATAGCTACTGTGGATATGTTGCCTAAATCGTCAAACATAGCTACATGAAACTGCTCAGTCTCCAACGCAAGACCATGGGAAAAGAAATCATCATCCCAAGCGGTAGTACGGCCCAACATTTGACGCCCAGTTTCCATGCCCATCTCATCACGCATGACCTGAGCCATCATGTTCATATCAGTGGTCATTGGAGAACCAAATTCATCAAAAACAATCTGAGGGCCATCATCTGAAAATTCATGGTCATCATGGAAAAAGTGAGGGTCATCTTGATGCATTCCAAATTGATGACCACTATCGCCAAACAGAAATGCGGGCGGTGGTTGTACAGCTAATACTTCGCCATCAGCATCATACATGAATGGATCAGGCATGGCCCATTCACTTGCCTTACCGAGCGCGTCAAAGGTCACGAAAGACAAATCTTCCTGTCCAGAGATACGACCTTCTTCATCAAACTCCATGCCAGGCAGACGTGGTGGCCGCAAATCAACTTCCCTACCTCCTTCTACCAGACCACCCGACATATTTTCTTCATTAAATGCATCAAAACCGGAAAAATTACCTCCCGAAAACACCATTACCGTCGGCTTCATCTCTCCAGTTTCACTATCAAAACTTACTGGTGGAAACATTGACTGCTGTCCCACGCCACGACTATCAGTAGTTGCCAACAAGTTCTGTATACCCCAAGTAGCAACCTGACCTCCACCTACAGGCACTGATTCACCCGTATTTGGGTCAAGCATAAATATCTCACCCGCACCAGCTTCTGTCAGTTCCGCCAATGCCTGTGGGTCCAATTCTTGACCTTCGGGATCCACTGGAGTGCTTGGTAGCAAACCTTGAGGAATACCATTTTCATCGAATACGACAGCGGGTGGTGGCACCTCTCCAATCACATTGCCTTCTGCATCCAATATTGGATCAGATTGGGGCCCAGTAAAATCACCGATAAAGCTGTTCACCAGTGCTTCTTGCTTGGGCCCGCCTGTAGTGACAGCACCTTCAATTAACTCTATGCTCTTCTTGGTACCCATACCCACTGCACCCAACGATGCATCTGCTAGTCCAGCTGAGGACAAGGTCCGCAACGTCTTGGAATCCAGTGTCTTTACTTTATCACCTACAATTTCGGAAGTGCCTGCTATAACATCAGTAACTCCGGACGCATTAGAACCTAACAATCCAGTAGCTTTATCACTGTTCAGTAATTCACCAGCGGTCTGCAAGAGACCTTTCTCCTGAACAGATTCCAAAACCTTCTTACCGCTAGCAGCAACAACACCAAGTGCATCAAGCAGCCCACTTACGGTTCCTTCTTCCTTCAACTCAGTAGGGAGCTGGTCCACCGTCGGTATCTCGATGACTGTTCCATCAGCGCCGGCTTCTACCTCCAGAACAAAAGGCACCAACTCACCGGTAACAGCATCTACGCCAAGACCACTGGCAACACCCTCGCCCTGTAACAGGTTTACTCCTGTACTCCCAGCGATGAACATTACCTGACCGGTCTCCGGAACTTCCTGTTGTGGGTCTTCAAAAAGTGCAGCGCCTAACGAATCGCCACGCTCATCTGCTCCAGCAAGTGGATCTACAGTTGGCAAAGCCAACGCATCTGTTATACCCAGTTCAGTAACCTCACCAGATATAGGATCAACCACTGTCACATTACTTTCAGCTACTATAGTTAGAGCCTCTGAACTTAAAGGATCACCATTCTCATCTACTAATTGACCCGGTTCCACATTGGCCGTTCCATCCGGATTAATAATAATTTCAGGAGGCATAATCTGAACAGTATTGCCTTCTACATCTGTAACTACAGTAGGTTGTGGACCTTCAAATGATTCAGCAAAGCTCTGCAGCGCACCATCAATAGCACCCTCTCTAGCTGCCGTACCATCTCCGGCAAGAGCCTCAACAGCGGTCTTGATCTCAACACCAGTGCCAGCTAAAACACTTGTCTCACCTGGATCAGCTGCCAAAGCTTCAGCCAATTCCTCAGATGCAATTACTACAGGAGCTGTTTCAGACAGAGAACCCTCTTCAGCAGCAGTCTCTACAGACTCAATTTGTTCCTCAGATAGAACCCCGACCGTGCCACTTTCCAGACCCTGTTCCACTGCCGCTGCCAGTCCCGATTCGGCGGCCACTTCAATACCCTCACTTCCTTGTGCAGTGACAACACTCATAGCAGCTACCTGCTGTTGTACATCAGTATCTTGTCCGCTCTCAACAACAATTTCAGCAGCTTGCTCGGAAGACATAAAATTCATAGCAGCCCCATCTTCCCCTGCTTCCATCTCAAAAAACATAGCTTCGAGCTCACCTGTCTCCACGTTTTGAGTAGTTGCACCAGCTACTACTGTACCTTCCAAAAGATTAATTTGAGCAGGTTGATCCGTGCTTCCTGCATTTACTACAAAGGAAGTACCTGTGACAGAGAAAACACCTGTTGGCATTTCAACCATAAAAGTTGAATCTGCTCCTGCTAGCGGACCATTAACATCAAAAGCAGCCTCACCTTCTGGCACCGAAACATAAGCTTGTGTCACTGGAGTTGCTGGTTCATGTAAATAACTGGTGACCGACACTTTCGAAGTCGGCTTCATCATAATCTTTGATCCGTCTGCCAGATCCAAGCGCGCCATAGACAGCTGATATGTTCTAACCTCAGTACCTAGATCAACACTAAATGCCTCTCCATCTGCCAACTGCCAATCATCCGATCCCGGCAACAAGAAATCCACCCGACCGGAAAGTACGTTCAACGTCACATCAGCTAAATTGAGTTCTTCCTCTGTGGCTGCAATGACAGGATTCTCTGCAGCAGCTTCTGCAGCCTCAGGCTCTGGCTGCTCTTCTGGCGTTTCTGGATCAGACTCTTCTGTTTCCTCTACCTCTGGATTCACAGAAAATACTCCCGTAGGCATTTTGACCAAAAATGACGAATCTGAGCCAGCCAAGGGACCATTTACATCGAAAGCAGCTTCACCCTCTGGAATATCCACGAAAGCCTGTGTTACTGGTGTTTCAGGCTCATGAACGTAGGTCGTCATACCTAATTGAGATACAGGTTTCATAAGCACTTTTGAACCATCTAATAAATCCAAACGGGCAGAGGAAAGTTGGTATGCACGGAGTTGAGTACCTATTTCTAAAGGTATCTCCTCACCAAGTGCCTGCTGCCAATCTTCAGCACCAGGAAGCATATAGTCAACTCGACCAGTCAACACAGTCAATAGCACTTCAGCAACAGTTTCTACTACTGGAGCAGCTTCTTCGACTACCTCTTCCTCTTCTATGCTCGTCACAACATCTGTAGGTTCAGCTACGGGGACAACCACCTTGGTGGGCTGAACTTCTACAGGAACTGCAGTAGATTCGGCTACTGACTGAGTCGCTTCTTCAGATGGAGTTGGAGCACCACCACCACAAGCAGTCACCAATATGCTGAAAACAACATAAAGGGTAAATAATAGTCGTACCAAATGATTGCGTGTAGAAGAAAAATTACTGTTTATTTTAGTCATTCGCCTTTAGTCACTCGCCTGTTAAACCTGTAAAAGCATGTGCTCTATAACAAACCATGGATTGAAGCAAACACACGAAAATCTACTACATTTTAGAAAAATACCGTCACAAAAAAGTGTATAACAGGTATATACTATCGTCAACTATGAATTTTATCCAACCTCAGTCAAATACAAGCTCTAAACATATGTTCATGGTAATTTGAAGCAATGTAATAAGCTGAGTTAGCCTGCTAAGATTACATTTGTTGTAGATTGAAGTAAATATAGATTAAAAGGATATAACCAATGACGAATCCTATTCCAGTACAAGTTTTTGAAAATCAGTTGCCGCAAATGCAAACAAGACTGCATGAGATAGTCGAGCTTGAGTCCCCTTCAACCAACAAGTCATCTCTTGATAGTTTGGGCAAGAGACTAGTAGAAATGTTAGCGCCTCTCAATCCAAAAATAAAGATTGACAATCAACCATTGGCTGGAGACAACATTGTGGCAAGCTGGCCAGATAACAGCGGCAATACTGGTGGAGGATTTCTATTACTTTGCCATTTCGATACAGTACATGCTCTAGGTATGCTATCAGAGAATCCAATAAGAGTAAGTAATGGGAAAATGTACGGACCTGGAATCATTGATATGAAAGCAAGTATCATACAAGTGATATTTGCATTACAGACACTCCGCGACAATGATCGGTGGCCTGCACCGCCAATAACTCTGCTACTGACATCAGACGAAGAAGTAGGCTCAGAATCATCAAGACCATTAATTGAATCACTTGGTCAGGACGCTGATTTAGTACTATGTATGGAACCAGCACTACCTGAAGGAGAACTAAAAACCGCTAGAAAAGGTGTAGCAAGATTTGATGTGATAACTAAAGGTAAGGCTTCCCATTCTGGCGCAGCTCATGAGGACGGCATCAATGCCATTGAAGAAATGGCGCACCAAATAATTGCCTTACAAAAACTAACCGATTACGCATCGGGAAGTACAATCAGTGTAGGTAAAATTACAGGTGGAACCCGTACAAATGTGGTGCCTGATGAATGTCATGTTACCGTAGATATGCGAGTACCCACTCCTTCAGAAGCTACACGCATGATAAACCTAGTTAATAACTTAAAGGCATGTGTGCCTGGTAGTGAAATCCATATAACTGGTGGAATAGAACGCGAACCTATGCCGAGAACACCTGAAATTGCACAAGCATTCCAAAAAGCCGCTGAAATTGGTAAATCTCTAGGTTTATCTCTACAGGAAGGTAGTACAGGTGGTGGCTCCGATGCTAATATAATTGCTCCCTACCAAATACCAATACTTGATGGTCTAGGACCACAGGGAGATGGTGCTCATACCAATAATGAGTCGCTAACACTATCCAGTATGGCGCCACGTACAGCTTTACTAGCGGGAATACTAAGTGAATGGTTGTCAAACTAAAACCCAGTTTCATATATCTGATCACGATCTGGATATATTGGTGGACCAGACTCCACAACCTTGATGCACTACCTATATTTCTGGACGAAGCAGCCCATATATGGTGGGCTCGGCTAGTATGGCAATGGCAACCTTTTCATGCTGCCTCTGACGGACGCCTACTTAATGTAATTTGGACTTCTATATTCTGGCCCTTCAATAGTAGTGTGTGGATAGCGCGCGCAGTTACTATATTGATAACTACAATAGGTTTCTCAGCAATAGTAGCTTTTGCGCGACGTTTTCATTCCAAAGAAGCAGGAATAATTGCCGGTTTCTTATACATATTGGTGCCATATGCGCTGTTTTTTGAGAGAATGCAGATACCTGACCCATACTCCGCTACTTTTTCAATGTTGCTACTGTGGTCAAGTGCTAAATTAGCTGTTACACCGCACCAAAACAAACTAAAATTGCTAGTTGGTTTCTCGCTCGCAGCTGGAATGGTATCCAAAATAACATATCTTGTTTTCTTACCTATTCCTATAATAGCTGGATTTACGCTAGGGCACGCAGGACGCACACAACTTAGAGCGGTATTGCATTCTTACATGATCGGAGCCCTATTATTACTACCTGTTGTAGCAATACTCAAACTCGTAGGAAATTCCGACATGGGCTTGGATTTGTTACTTAAAAAAACTACAAATGATACATCTGAAATGTTGATGCAAGTAAGATTCTCAACTCCTATTGTCTGGAGATATTTCACTACTCTTTTCACTAACTGGTTGTGGTGGCCTGGTCTACTAGCTATAGCAATTGCGATATGGCAAAAAACGAGACTTACCTCATATATTGTTATACCCACTCTCATTGGTCTACTATCGCTAATAGCTAAGAGTAACCCTGGATTTTTAGAAGCACGGTTCGTGCTACCGCATGTATCCCACCTAATAGTATTGATGTCCATAGGCATAGCCAGTATCTGGCTAAAATTACGGTCATGGAATAGTAATATACGAGCAATACTGCTAACAGTTGGCCTCATATTTACATATCCAAGCGCCCAATTCATGTGGACGGCATGGACAGAGCCCGACAAACTAGTTCTTCCTGACCGTGATCAATGGGAATATATTACCGGCTGGCCATCTGGATATGGGTTCCGCGACATTGCTCATTATTATGACAACAATCATGATGATACAACTTTGTTAACATTGGACCTTGGAGGTCAGCAACGTTTAGCATCTTATCTATCACCAGACTCCAGCATAACGCCCATATGGAAGCCAGCAGATAAATTTATGCTTGACATGAGTGACACGACTACTACTGACAATCTATTAATTGTTGATATTCCAAAAGACAATGGTGCGATTGATGCCTTGGGAATAAAATTAATCCCAGTACTAGAATATGCACGACCTGGAAACCTGTCTAGTTTGATCGTTACAAAAATAGCACAGTAAGATAATACAAATTAGCGACCTCGCATTTGCATGAGCCTCAACAGACTTGGTATTACATTACTATACAACCAATAACCAAATCTTTTACTAGCAAAGTCCCATGCACCTAAGGTCCGCACTACATCTCCTTTGAAACCTGATTTGAAACGCCACACTCCCCATAATGGATCGCTGTCGACGAACACTTCCGGAACACCCCAGAAATCATACCTTGTACATCCATAGGCTTTAGCTCTGACAATTGATTCCCATTGCAGTAAGTAGTTTGGCATTTTCTCAGTATGTTGTCCGCTTGACATCCCATACATATAAGTTGCACAATCTCCAAACATAGACATGACAACAGCTGCAATCACCTCATCATCTATAGTGACAACAAGTGGTTGGGCCATACCTGCCTCCATAAATGATTGCCAAACATCTATATAATATTTGCGCGGTCTAATTGCGAAGCCATTTCGTGTAGATGTGGATTCGTATAAACCGTACAATAAATTAAGGTCTTCGGATGTTCCATCACGCACTTCTAGACCTTTTCTACTAGCTAAACGAATGTTGTAACGTGTCTTCTGACTAAATGAAGATAGTAATTCAGACTCTTCTGAGGTCAAGTCGAGCACCATAGTGTTCCGAAATTGAATCTGTTGCTTTGACTCTTTCCATCCACTTTGAATAAGTTCATCTACCAATTCAATTCCAACACCATCAGGTTTATCATTGTGATTAACTTCTACACCATAACCAACAGGAACATACGGGTCAATTTTTATAAACACAGCATTTTCCCTAATAGCCATCCTGCGCAAATCATCCATCACATGCTTCCGCAAAATAGGATTATTCCAATCCAAGACTGGACCCCGAGGTACATACATGATTTTAGCGTTTATTCCAAATCGTATTTCGCTCCGAGTCAATATTTGTGCAGCAGCTAAAACAGTTTGATGATCCTCCCACACTATACGTTCCAAATCCCAACCATAGCGATTTTTTATTTCTCCCCAGTCCCATGATTGCAATATTTGGTTTGCATTTAGTACAGATAAAATCTTATGCCATTCCTCCTTAGCATTAACTGAACGAACCGTGCAAATCATGAATAATCTCCCGACCGAGCAGCGAGCACTCGCTTATACAAGCGTTGTGCCCACGGATAGTAAACTTGCTCCCAAGGACCTACACTACGTTCTAATTCCCCTCCAAACCCACGCTTGAATCTGTATACTGGCCATAGTCCATCTTTTCTGCTGATAAATTCTGCTTCTAAGTAATCAAGTTCTTCGTCAGGCACCCCCCACATATCGTAACTGTAACAACCATGTTCCTTCGCCCAGACTATCGCCGCCCATTGCAAAGCATATGCCGGCATACGTTCCTTTTCCTCACCAGATGAAGCTCCATAAAAATACCAAGCTCGCCCACCATATGAGAAAACCATCAAAGATGCAAGAGGTTTGCCCTGATACTCAGCCATAAATAATGCTACTTGTTTTTCTGGAGCAAACAAATGATAAGCATCACTATAGTATTTGGCTGAATGCACACCAAATCCACTTCGATCACCAGTGCTTTCAATCAGGTTCTGATATTGTAATAAATCAGAATCTATAGTCGCTGAAGTCGCTATACGGACTTTTACACCCCTTCTTTCCGCCAAACGGATGTTATAGCGTGTTTTCTGTTTCATTTTAGCCAATATATCACTTGGATTAGTATTGAGACTAATCGTAATTGTCCTACGTGGCTGTACTGTTTGCATTCCAGGAGTTAATCCAAGTGTTTTCAAAACATTGTTCGCAAATTCGTTGTCTACCAAATCAGGTTCGACAATCAAGAACAATGCTCGACGTGCTCTACACACCTCATCACATAACGACATTATATATTTACATTGTTCAATATCAGACCAATCCACCAAAGGCCCCTTAGGTAAATAAGCAATATTGCCTAATCCCAGAGGCAATGGTCGAAATAAGATTTGGGCTCCTGCTACTGTATGACCTTGGCGACGGGCTACTATCCTAGTTGCTGACCAACCAAAGTTACATTTCAGAGTGGCCCAAGTGGATGTCTGCAGAATATGCGCACCTGAAGTAGATGTACTATTTCCAGGATGTTTCGGCTGGAAACCAGCAACAAACGAATCCCATTCAGATACATTTAGGGAAGATGACACAGACAAATTATAGCACCACGTTTTACAAGGTTAAGCAACCCGATAAGCAAGCAGAAGACCATCTCGAATTGGAATAATAGACATGAGCCATCTATCACTTTCATTAATTTGTGCGGTGAGTTGTCTAACACCCATTACAGTGGAAGACTCGTCATTTTGGTCTAATATTCGACCACCCAACAGCATATTATCGACAATCAAAATCCCTCCTATCTTGAGACTCCGTTCGATAACGTCAAGCGAATCTGGATAAGCATCTTTTTCTATATCATTGAAAATAAGATCATAGGGACCCGGATTATTTTCTAACGTCTCCACAGCTTCAGAAACATGATATTTGACTATGTCATCGTAACCAAGCCGCTCTAGATGCAACCGAGCCTTATTGGAGAGCTCAACATCCCACACCACGTGATGGACTACACCGCCTCCATTTTCCTGTACAGCCCTAGCAAACCATGCTGTAGAATAACCATAACCAGAACCCATTTCAAATACACTGGTTGCTCCTATCATACGAGCAATCTGATAACAAAAATTGCCTGCTACTGGACCAATTATGGGAAATTTGGTGGAGCGAGCATAATCTTCCATGATCATCATCTCTTCGGACCGCTCATCCACCTGTTGATTGAGATAATTCTGTGCTGTTTCAAAAGTAAGTCTATTAGTCATATGGCTCCTATGCAATCAAGTAACCTTCACCGTTTCCTTACAAAGTCATAGTATCTAGGCATCGGAAGCTTCGTATATAAAGTAAACCTAACAATAAGAATGTTGCTACACTTATCACATAAGTTACCCGACGAAGAGGAGACAGATACGGCTCAATTTCAATAACATGAGATCCCTCTGGAGCCACGATACCAATAAGACCAAAAGCTGTTGGGAATTTGCTGACCTCTACTCCATCTATCATAACACGTAGGTACGGATAATATGAGTAACTGAGCTGCAAATAAGCCGTGGAGGATAAAGCGTAATCAATCCTCACATACTGTGATTCAATTACATGGTCACTGACATGCGACTTGATATTGGAACCGCTAGACTGAACGACTTCCTCAACCAAATCGTCTTCCAATATTGGAATAAATTCAGCTGAACCATTATCTGTATTAATACCCATCTCTCGAGCTATCGGCACAAATTGCACTTGCTGGTCCACAATTTTAATCTCTTCACTTGCTATGAGAGGCAAACCGCCACCAGTGGGAATTATGACAGCGCCACCATCCGTTGTTACAGCCCCAGGATATGCCCGCAATGATGTAGGTTGATCAGCAACAACCCAGTCAGTATTAGCGATCAATAGCAAATCACTTGCCGAACTCAACAGCTCCTCTACACTATATGCGATTACTCCGCTAGGATTGGGGTTCGTGGTACGTAAATTACGAATAAAGTTTGCAGAAAAAATAGATGAGCTTCCATTATTCTCATATCCAGCGAGACCTGCTACCATCGGAATTTGCCATCCATTTTCTGGTTGCGATGGATCCAAAACTCTACCTGTGTTGTCGCCCCTATTATTAGCTAGCCATTCATGAACAGCCACCCTATTCGAAGGACTACCATTAGGTGTGGGAGGCACCATATAGTTGACAAACAAGTTGTATCGAAACATATCAACAGCCACAACTACACATATCAGTGTAGGAATTAATAATTTACTCTGAGATAACAAACTCCTATTGATTAAATTTCTTAGTCTGACAATAGACATCCTGTGTTTTAATTCCACAGTGAATATTCCGACGCCTGCTGATCCAATAACAACAACATAAACAAGATATTGACCCTGAGCACTAAGAAAAAATGCGACAGGTCCGAGCGCTAAAAACAGAGCTAAGCCTAGAACAATTAAAGGGGCAATTAGTACAAGTCTGATTCGAACAAAAGACAATACCCCTCCGAGAATTGCAAGGACAACAATACTAATACCTACATACCCGTAAACCCAACCAGAACCTTGACTGCCCGCAAATGTAAAAGTCGCTGCCCAAGGAGTAGTATCCATTAGCACTGGCATAGCAACAAATCCATTCGGGTACCAGCCAGGTATCACAGTCAAGTTAACTTCAGTTAGGGGTGGCAAGGTATATGCTAGAGATGCTAAGACACCCACTGCTAACCAAAACACAAGACGACGAACTGCTCGCATCCTAACATCAAATAGAGCTCTATCTTGTACGATACTGAACAACCGAATACCACCATATACTGATGCAAAAATAACGCTGTATCCTCCAAAAAATGTGTGGCATGTCAAGCCTACTGCAGTAATAATAGCGAGACTAATACCAGATCGGCGTCCACCTTCATCGCAGATCACTCTATCTACTAAATACAATTGTAGAGGCCACAAAAGAAAGGTAGGAACCATAGGAAACTTATTTACATACACAATAACATGATAGCGATAGTACGCAAATCCATATGTGAAAGCAGCAATTAGTCCAGCAGATTTAGAATGCGTAAGATTACACACATACAAATACATCGCAAACAAAGAAAGAACATGAATTGCAAAAAAAACAAACTTAATACCAATAAAAATATCGGGAATCACAAAATTCACCAAGGCCACAAGACCAAAAAATAAAGGGCTATAGAACTGCATTAACGGAAAACCCATATCGCCCCAGTTGGACCACATAGGTAATTGAAAATTTTCAAGCACATCCTTTACTAGCCAGGCTAGAGTAGTATAGTAAATACCATCTGACGCAGCCGTTATATATCCAGGAAGAAGAAAATAGCATCCTGATATAACACCTAGACCTAGCAATATAACACTCGTACCAAATCGCAAACCCATAAGTTTGCGTATCATATGACTGATAATTAAAGATCTACTCTCTAGAACTACAAGTGTTATTAAACTCACAACTGCAATGCCCCTGAAAAACCAACGCATGTTCTGAACTACCAGCGCCCATGTAGGCGGAACACCCCAATCCCGCACCTTAGTAAAAGGTCCATGCACCGTATACAGTTCAGCATGCACATAAGCAGCAACCAACCCTAACAATGCAATAATAGAAACTAACTGCCAACGTCTTTGATTAGCTGTATTGCTTGTATTTATGGAATTATCGTCCATTGATCTCATTGCAAGGTATCTCTACTGATAACATTTTTATTACTAGTAACCCAAAAAAATGTTATCAGAATAAGGGTGCATATGTTTACCATACCCACAATCACCCTAAGTTGTGATAAGTATGGAACTATTTCAATAGTATGCACACCAGCTGGAGATTCTAATCCTAGCAATCCAAAAGATGTGGGGAATGTCTTCACAGGTTTACCGTCAATCAATACTCTCAAATATGGATAATATGAATAGCTTAATTGCAAATACGCCGGTGTGGACACATTATATTCTATACGCACATACTGAGATTCCATATTATGTTCGATGACATCGACTACTAATGGTGCTGAAGGCATTATGTCTTTTGAGAGCGGTAACTTATCTATAACCGGTAAGAATTTGGATGTCCCTTTAGCATGATCAATCCCAATCTCGTTAGCTAAATTTGAATAAGGAGTATCAGTCAACATATAAGACTGTTCAAACTCCCTAAATTCTGTATCCATATGAACCACCTCTACCCTGCTGCTAGCCAACATTACCAGGTTTCTATCCGTAGGTACGACCACTGCCTCATCACTGATATTTATAGCTCCAGGATGCATACTTAGAACTGAAGGAGAATCCGCAATAACTACACTGGTATTGGCAATACTCATAAGATTCCGACCCTCGTCAAACAGATGAGTAGGATCAAATCTTCTGAGACCAACCACAAAGGCTGCTGAATATATTGACGAATTCCCATCAGAGACATATGTAGGTAAATTAGCTATCATAGGAATATGCCAAACAATATCACTTTGATCTACGTCTAACACACGACCATCTATATCAGTTTTATTATGCTTCAGCCATTTATGTACTGATACTCTGTTGGCTGGACTTCCATTTGGAGTCTCAGGAATCATATAGTTGACAAACAAGCTATATCGAAACATATCTAAAGCCATTAATCCACAGAGGAAACAAACAATCCATTCGCTTCTAATCGAGTCAGTGTTAGAAAAAAGTCGTCCTGTATATTTGCCGCCATTATTTTCAACCAGGTAGCGTTGTATCTCCGCCATACATACACCCACCCCTACAGAACTCATTATTACCACATACACAAGATAATCGCCTGGAGAATGAAATAAAAACACTACACTACCACCTGGCACACTGTTGAAAATAGCAGGAAAATCAAGATAGTATGGACCAATAGCAAGAAAACAGGCTGACAACAATAATGCAAACGGTGCTACAACAAAAACCTGCCCGCGTAAAAGTGTCCAAATATATCCAATGAATGATATGGACATTACACTAACACCCAAATATCCACCCCACCACCCACTACCACCCTGACTGCCTTCAAATGTTAATACATCCGTCACACTCATTGGAGGTAAAAGAAAGTCCCCACCTACCCAAGCCTGAACAACTGATAGATTGCTCTCTAACAAAGCAGGTAAGGTATAGAATAAAGATGCCATTACACCTGCACCTAACCAAACATACAACTGGGCAATTAATCCCAGTTTAGTGCGCCAAGTAGTTGGGTTTGGTATAAATGTAAGGACACGTATCAATCCATAAACAGCAGCAAACAATCCACCATATCCACCAAAATATGCATGGCAAACAAGACCAAAAGCACTTGTAAGAGCCAAAATGGAGCCAACATTACGCTTATTACTCGCAACTATGAATTTATCTATAAGATAGAGTTGAAGTGGCCATATAACAAACGTGGGTGCCATATTTAAAGCACCAAGATAGAAAAAAACATGATAACGATAGAAGGTAAACCCCACAGCGAAACTAGTAACCAATCCAGCATATCTGGATTTAGTAAGATTATGCACATAAAGAAAAATCACCAGCACTGACATGACATGCAAGACAAAATGCACGATCTTTGCTGCGCTCCAAATATTGTTAGTAATGAAACTTATTAGAGCAATCGCCGTGTAGTACATAGGGCTGTAGAACTGCATTAAAGGGAAGCCCATGTCCCCCCAGTTGGACCAAATTGGTAATTGACCTTCTGCAATAATATCCCGAATCAGCCACGAAATCGTAGTATAAGATTCTGCGTCATCAGTAGCCCGCAAATACCCTGGCAATACAAAATCAACACCAGATATCAATCCCAAGCCCAATAATAAAACGAACAACTTAATCCGTTGATTGACTGTTTTCCGCAACATATTACTTACAATTGCAAGCCTTATCTCCAATAAGCACAATGTCACTATGCTTATGGCTGCTAAGATACGCACCAACCAACGATTTTGTTGTACTATGATTGCCCAAGATGGCGGTGGACCCCAATCACGTAATTTCAGAAAGGGACCATAGACTGTATATAACTCAGCATGCAGATACCATATTGCTATTAACAATAATGCACACCATGCTACTACACCCCATACACTGGATGATCGGATTGAAACAGGTAATTTATGATAGTTACGCCACATAAAGAGGCCAGGTAGATTGTTCTGAAATACTAGGTACGAAGGTAGGAGGCTCCATTGACATCCACTATACACCCCGTAAGGTAATCTGTGCCTGCAGATGCTAGAAACAACACTGTGTTTGCAACCTCATCTGTAGTGGCTACTCTCCCCAATGGACTCTGTGTCTGAATAGATTCACCGTCTGGACCAGATAGCAACTCAGCAACCATCTCAGTTTGTACAAACCCAGGAGCTACCACATATACGAATATGTTGTGCGGAGCCAATGATTGAGCCATAGACTGACTAAATGAATTTAGGCCAGCTTTACTGGCTCCATAAGCAGGAGCTTCCGGCTCTCCTCTAAACGCGCCTCTAGAGGAAATATTGACTATCTTTCCTTTATTTCTCTGCATCATATGTTCTACTGCACAAAAAGTAATATTAGCTGCACCTATTAGATTAACACCCAAAGCACGCTGCCAACTCTGCTGCCACTGACTATAATCAGTGCCAGGCACTGCATGCTGTTCAAAAATACCAGCATTGTTGACCAATATATCAATAGTACCCATTTGACTGATCACATTAGACACTAAGGTTTCAGCCTCATTTGGTTGAGAAATATCTGCCTGAAACATCTTGTGGTTTCCTCTATTTAGAGTTTCAAATGTATCCTGAGCTGCCAGTTTGCCATTGTTGTAATGTACAGCTACACTAGCACCCGATTTTGAGAAAGCTTGAGCCACAGAACGCCCTATACCTCGTGATGCTCCTGTAATCAACACTACCTGGTCATCAAAATTCATAATTTCACCTAAAGGAACATTTACACCATCATTATAGCGTTTATCACATTATTGATTGTAGGTTCAAAAATCCATAATTACCCAGTAAGTGTATTCAGTATATACTATGGAAACTCGGATAGCCAACATAGCTTTTGTCGCGCATTTATCAACCATCATGCAAGTGTATGTAAATGACACAATAGAAGTACACTGAAAACAATTATCTTTTACAAAGTAAATTTGATATCAATATGACAAAGATAAAAAAATCAATTGTTCAATTACTGGTCACATGTATGGTAGATGCTATCCGACCACAGGTCGGTACAGCAGTGAAGACCATACTCAACAACAATGGATGCGAAGTGGGATTTCCAAAGCAACAAACATGTTGTGGTCAGCCGGCATTCAATGCGGGTTTTCTAAAACAAGCACGTGCTATGGCTCGCCACACAATTGACGTTTTTACCAATACCTCTGGTCCCGTAGTAGTACCCTCCGGTTCATGCACGGATATGATTGTGCATCACTATCCGGAATTATTGAAATCTGATCCAGTGTACAGCTCAAAGGCCAAAAGTTTGTCTAAGCGTACGTATGAGTTCACACAATTCCTGGTTGACAAACTTGGTTTAACGAATGTAGGTGCAAAATACAATGGTAAAGCAACGTACCATCCATGCTGCCACGGCTTACGCAACCTTAACCTTGTTGAACAACCATCCACACTACTAGATAATGTAGAAGACTTAGAGCAAGTCGCACTACCTTGCGCAGAAGAATGTTGTGGCTTTGGAGGTTTGTTTTCAGTACGCATGAGCGAAATATCTGGTGCAATGCTTGAAAAAAAACTCAGTAATGTTGAAGAAAGTGGAGCAGATGTGCTCATAGCTGGAGATGTAGGATGCATAATCCACATGGAAGGTAGTCTAAGACGCAAAGGAAGTAATATACAAGTGAAACATATAGCTGAGATTTTAAATGGCTGCGACTGAACTATCTTTCTACGATCGTATATCTGACGCCCTCGCCAAACCTGAAGGGCAGCTAGCAATATCCGCTGGTGCCAAAGCAAAATATGATAATCGTGCTCGTGCAATGTCTGAATTCCCAAGTATGGAGATTACTAGAGACCGTGCCCGCAGTATCCGTGCCCATACACTATCTCAACTAGATAAGTTTTTGGCCGAGTTTGCCGACAATGTGGAAGCACTTGGCGGCCACATATTTTGGGCTAAGGATGCACAAGAATGTAACCAATACATCAATGAAATAGCCAGAGCAAAAGATGTACAGCTTGTTGCCAAAGCTAAATCTATGCTTACTGAAGAAATTTCTCTCAATCAATCCCTAGAAACTTCTGGCATTGATGTAGTAGAAACAGATCTGGGAGAATTCATAGTGCAATTAAGTGGAGATAAACCGTCTCACATAATTGCACCAATTCTACATATGACCCGCGAAGACGTCGGCAACGTGTTCAACGAAAAACTGAACGTTCCTTTTAGCGATGATCCCGCTACACTCAATGCTATAGCACGTACTCATATGCGCGAGATATTTCTAAAAGCAGACATGGGTATCAGTGGAGTAAATTTTGGAGTATCTGAATCAGGAGCTATATGTCTGGTAACCAATGAAGGCAATGGACGCTTGATTAGCACAGCTCCTCGTATTCATGTAGCAGTAATGGGAATGGAAAGACTTGTGCCAACATTAGGAGATCTGAGCATAATGTTGCAATTGCTAGCACGTAGTGCGACTGGTCAAAAATTGACAGCCTATAGCAGTATTTTATGTGGGCCTAGAAGAAAAAACGAGCATGATGGTCCAGAAGAACTACACATTGTGATTTTGGATAATGGCCGTAGTGAAATTCTTGGATCTGCCCTCTCTGAAATTCTCTACTGTATTAGATGCGGAGCATGCCTCAATGCATGCCCTGTATTCCATTCTATAGGAGGTCACGCATACGGAAGTGTGTATCCCGGCCCAGTAGGATCTGTGCTTAGTCCACTTTTGTTCGGAGATCCCTGGAATCCGCTCCCACATGCAAGCAGCCTGTGTGGAGCCTGTAAGGAAGTATGTCCAGTTAACATAGATCTGCCAGGACTGCTACTAGAATCAAGATCACAACAAATCGCAAAAGGGAAATCGCCACTTTTGATGCGATTAAGTCAGTGGATCTATGCCATTACTTCATGTAACCCAATTCTATTTGGATTAGCTTTACGCTCTGGTCAAGTTGTTAGTAGGCTATTAGCACATGATGGTTGGTTCACCACATTACCTGGCCCTTTGCAGGGATGGAGTGTTCACCGTGATTTTCCAGCACTAGCTAAGAAATCTTTCAGACAGCTGTGGGACAAACCAAGTCAGGATTGACCAATAATGAAACGTGCTCATTTTCTTCAAAAAGTAAGCAGTGCAATTGGCAACAGAACATTACCAGACCAGGACGAAACGTCAACACGACAGAATACGCCTACGACGGCAGACTTACAAACTCTAATTAATAAATTCATAGAAGAGGCAAATGCTGTAAAAGCTGAAACACACCTAGCAAATGATGATGAGGTTGCATTCGAGATGGTCATGCAATTACTCAACAATCAAACCAACAACAAATATATGTCTTGGGACGACAACTGTTTGCCAATAAAAAATCTGGGACAACGTTTAGATTCCGTTGATTATCTGCGCTATCAAAGCACTGTCCCTAGAGATACTACGGAAAGAACAAGGGCGCATATTAAACTTGCAGAAGTCTCTGTTGGTATAACTGGATGTAACGCAGCTCTAGCAGACACAGGCAGCATAGTTCTGGAAAGCAAACCGGGTCAGGGAAGACTTAGTTCTCTTTTGCCAGCAATCCATATCGCCCTACTTACCACTGATCAAATCTATCCGACTATGGAGAGCTACATAAAATCACAGCCTGAATCTGGATACAATTCCAGTAACTTAATTATAGTAACAGGTCCTAGTCGCACAGCAGATATCACTCAAACACTCACTCTAGGTGTA
Source organism: Anaerolineales bacterium UBA3499 (assembly GCA_002377585.1). GTDB lineage: Bacteria > Chloroflexota > Anaerolineae > Anaerolineales > UBA11657 > UBA11657. Next base: position 19,409 of record DFQC01000008.1, read on the forward strand.
CATGGCCCAGGAAAATTGCACATCATTATCATTGATAAGTAAGATAGATAAGTGATTAAATACAAAAGTTACAAACTACTATCAGTAGCTATAATCGGTGGGATTGGACAACCTAAGGAATCCGCCACAGCTCGTAAAAGTTCCGCTTCAGATACAGTAATATACTGATCATAAACTATACAGGCAACACATGCCTTCACAATAGAACGCTTCATCTTAGGTAAAACAGCAACTAACACATCTAAAGCCTCATCTACTGCAGCTAGAGACACCTCAGGAACATATTGTGCTGAATCAGCATCACCAAAAAGATTCTCTATGCCGGCTTGGAAAACAATAGGTCGCTCGGACTCTGTTGAATGACCAGCTTGTACTAGCGCCGACAACAATACATTACACTCTGCTCTAACAGTCACCAAAGATCGAATTGATTTGACATTTGCATTTTTATCACTAAAAGCATAATCAAGATGTCTCCTAACAACATGATGTAATGTATATTCGAACAAATTGATATGACTGTCAGCTTCAATCATATAGTTTATATGTTCGCGGAATGCGCTATATTGATCTTGAGAAAGTTGTCGCAGAGTAGAAATAGCAATTTCAACTATAGGCAATCTTAATTCAGTTGCTAACAACTCCACAGTTTTAGCCACATTTAGAGTCTCAGAATAGGTTCCATGGTCACAATGCCGCTTCAAATAATCTAACTGACGTTGGCGTACTACCTCATTCTTATCCAAAAGCAAACAATATATTACGCTGCGCGCGCTAAATGGTTCATGCGCTGCTCTAATAACATCGTCTGGTATATTTTGCAATATATTTGAAGCATAATGCACATGATCGGAACTAGGTGATCCAATAGATCGAACAACTATCTCTGAATCGGTAGCTAATTTCACATCACCACTTACTAAACTAGAGCTAGCACCTTCTTCTACCATCTTAACAGTGGATTGAACTTCATCAAATTGACCGTTAAAATGTGGGTCAAGAACCTTAATGCGATTTGTTAGATTTGGATGAGTAGACATTATGTTGCTAAATAAACTCTTCACACCACTAGCAAAAAACAAATGGCTAGCCTCTTCAGCATGTTCCGATACCATCTTAGATCCCGATGTGAGACCACCGATGACCTTAAGCGCTCCTGCCAAACCTTGAGGATTTCTAGTAAATTGAACTGCCGATGCGTCAGCAAGATATTCTCGCTGTCGAGAAACTGCACTCTTGATGACCTTAGCAAAGAATACGCCTACATACCCTACTACTATGAGCGCAATCCCTAGCATAATAAATAATAGTGCTTCTCTACCTCCTCGCGATTCCCTGCGTCTGTATCTATGAGATGAAAAAGCAGCAGTACGCAATAATATATATCCGATAGTAGCAATTGACAGAATGCCTGCCAGAACACTCATCAATCGGATGTTTAGGCGCATATCACCATTAATAATGTGACTAAATTCGTGTGCTATTACTCCCTGCAGTTGTTCTCGATTTAGATTATCTAAACATCCACGAGTTACTCCAATTACGGCATCGCCCGTACTAAATCCAGCAGCAAATGCATTGATGCCTGCTTCATTCTCCAATATATATACTGGTGGCACAGGAGTGCCAGACGCAAGTGCCATTTCCTCTACCACATTGACTAATCTCTTCATACTAATATCTTTTGATGAAGAATCTACCAGTGAACCTCCAAGCATCTCAGCTACTACTTGACCTCCCTGCTTCAATTGCAAACCTCTAATCAATGTTCCTACACCTACTACAGCAAGTGTTGACAAAACTACCGTGATAAATAGTCTCAAGTCCCAATAGAATCCAAAAGACTGGCGATTAAAAATAGCCACGAGTACTAAGTACACAGATATCGCAATTGCAAAAACTGCTAATACATAATAAACAACTAATATATTGGTTCTGCGACGCGCTGCGTCTTGTAAATCGAAAAAATCCATAGGGCTCTATATTGGCATTAATATCTGGTAGACAAAGACATCATAATAAAAATGCGGTTGCTAATCTATCGACTTGACCCAATGTCATTGGATTGGTCTCAAAACAAACTTATGTAAATGATACCTGGGGATTAGCACGTTCTTCAGCATCCTCAATTTCAAAGAGCGATGCCTGCTCGAAACCTAGTCGGGTTGAAAAGAGCATACTTGGAAATGTCTCGCAGGCAGTATTGTATGTCATAACAGCATCATTATAAGCTTGCCGAGAAAAAGCAACTTTGTTTTCAGTAGAACTCAACTCTTCAGTCAATTGCATCATGTTTTGGTTTGCCTTTAAATCTGGGTAGGACTCCGCTAGAGCAAACAGACGACCCATAGTACCCGTTAAAACTGATTCAGCACCTATTAAGCTAGTCATAGCATCAGAATCGCCTGGGTTGTCAGCCGCAACATTACCTGCACTGGAGGCCTGATTACGGGCCTGTATTACAGCATCGAGTGTATCTTTCTCATGCTCCATGTATGACTTTGCTGTCTCTACTAAATTGGGTATCAAATCGTAGCGACGTTTTAGTTGTACGTCAATCTGTGCATACGAATTCTTATAACGGTTACGCAAGCTAACTAGCCGATTATAAATGCTAATAATCCAGACTATCAATACAGCTACAATAGCAATTATTACGATATTTGTATTCATGAATTTATCTCCACTATGACGGCAAATATTATACAACCTACAAATTAGTTTGTTGTGTTACTGAACCAACTGGATCAACTACAAGTATTAAATTCAGCGAATAGGAATGCCTTTCTCAAAACGCATTTCAACTGCTTGCATACACTCTAAACCGTACTGTCTTTCAATCACATCTTTTAAGCCCGTGCCTCCAAATCTACTGCCAGCATAGTAAGGGTCGCACATGCACGTGTCGCCACTAGGTGGTGATATACATCCATATGAAGTTGCTTGAGATTGCATAACAAACATTTCCTGAGTACGCCTTGCACTTACAATTAACATCAAAAGGAGTGCAGCAAATGAAAATATTTTAGAAATATTCGAAGATATTTTATTCTCCAATTTGTATCTAAATGCGTTTATCAAGTAACCAAACGCGCTTGCTACAGTAACAATAGTTGCAATGTCCTCGTAAATGATATAAAACGGATACAGAAGCCGCAAAGCAGAGAAAAACAAGAGGCTCATTCCAACTAATGCCAAAAAGATGATCTGTTTAATTTCCATTATATGATTAGCCCGTACTGCTTGGGATATAGCAAGCAATATAACTAGTAATTCTGGCCACCGCACATTGCGATAATGACTCAACCATGAGCTATAAACAGAATACAGGTAGTCAGACATGGATATATTTTCTCCATAACTCAAGAAAGACACAGAACTTTGCGGGTGTAATATCTCAAACAACGAACGTGAAACAGCAATCTCTATGTTAGTAGAAAGTGGCACAAAACTTCTATAAGCAACATACCAAACATATGTCCATGCAACTGTTAGAACACTTACAAGCAAAACTGTTCTGACGCCAACAACATGTTCTCTTAGTGAATTCAACACTACGTTTTCTGAATTTTGACCACGAACCTTCACAAATACAGTAAACAGACCAGCTACAACAATCATAATTATCAGAAATAACGTATATCTATTCAGAACAGGATGTACAAAGCTAATGTATGCGCCCACTGCAAACCCTATACACAACACAAGCAAGTAAATCAGCGTATCCTCTGCATACCTCCGTAGAGAACCATGATCCTTTATACTCGTTTGATATATACGCGCACGTAATACGAAAATCACAAAAATAGCTATTGATATGATAAACACAAATCCCAACACCTCACCGAATAAGACAAACATTAGAATAGTACTAAACGATCCGACAAACTCTGGCCAATAAGAAACCAAAGGCAATAAGGGTGGCAAAAATATTAAGTTGCCTATAATAGCGCATCTCAACAAAAGGCTACGAGATCCATTGTTAGATCGTTCCAATGAAGTTCGGGGAACTAATACCAGCACCGCAGGTATAAAAAAAAGATAAGGCATCGCATTACGCTTCGCAAAAAGTGCAAAAGCTAAACAGACACTACTTGCTACTACATAAAATGCAAATCGCCTTAGTGCTGGAGACTTTACGGCCTTGAACATTAGATACAAAGATATTAGAGCAAAACATGCACTGAAGGCTTCCGATCGTATCCGTAATAAGAACTGTATGTTTGACCAAGAAATCGTAGCAAGTAAACTAGCAATAAAGCTTGCAATATTTGACCGACTCAACATACGTGTAAACCAAAAAACTGTTGTTACTACCATAAAATATGTAAGTGAACCAAATATCCAACCAAATTTTACATACTGCTGTAGATGTACGAGTGGATCCTTATGGATGGTCAGACCTACAAAAGTTGATTCGCCCAACAATCCTACCTTAGAAAGAATTAGATAAAACCAACTTAGCATCTGGACTACTGGCAGACCTTCTCCAGCAGCAGTATGTTCTACAAAACCAGATGAATAATTATCTAAGAACCGTAAAGATGCAACAGAATAGCAAAAATCAGAATCGATATTGCTCCAATAACAACGATCTAATACTGTAGAGGAATAAAAGTACCATACAAACACAGTCGCTGGTACAAGCGCCGCAATAAACCAAATTGTATTATCTATATATGTTTTCTTCATAAGCTATGTAAGCTTTGGTCATTTTATCTACTACGGTAATCGGTCGTTCGACACTAACAAATTACGAAGTGACTTCACCTGAGAAGTAAATTACCAATCATCTAATCACCATCAGGTTACAAAACCTACAAGCAAGTGGGCACGGAGGGACTCGAACCCCCGACCTCACGGATGTGAACCGTGCGCTCTAACCAGCTGAGCTACGTGCCCATATTGTTGGGCATAAATTATATCACCTGGTATGTTGCACATTATTGTTCGTGATTCTCATCCAATCTCTTTACCATGTATGTTCCGGACAACTTATAACCACGAGCTCGATAATATTCACGAGTACCAACAGAAGCAATCACAGCAATTAAGTTAAATCCGGATGCAACAGCAACCTGCTCCGCTTCATACATCAAACGCTTGCCCAATCCACGATGCTGCGCAGTTTTTCTGCCAATAGCATTTTCACCAATTGGAAGAGCGGATCCATATACATGTAATTCACGCACTAATGCGGCCCCTCTTATTTCCACAATATTCAAATCGCTGTCTACCTCTGGTAATGAAAGCCGCAAATATCCCGCAAGTTCACCATTTTGCGTATTGTATGATAGAAAATGCTCTTCACTTGAAACACTTTGATACACCAAATCGTCCAAAATCAGTTTCTTTGAACGAATATCAATGCCACGCACTTCCCGGCACCTTATACAACCACATCTTTGACCACGCTCCCGCAATTTCTTTTGTACAACCTGACGTAGGTTGCTAAGAGTACTACCAACCACAATGTTTGGTGCAGGTATGTCTCGATAAACGCGGTTAATACGACAATAAGCCGGTGTTTTGAGTTTGCACGCTGCCACTAATTCAATCAATGTGTCATCGCTATAAGGTTGATATTCTCCTCTCTTCCAATATTCGTATAACTCAGCATTTGCCAACAATGAACATGGATATATCTTGATTTCATCAGGACGCAAAGACACATCTGACCATAACAAATCATAGTCAGCTCTGTCAATATCTGGAGTCGAACCCAAGAGGTTAGGCATCCAATGCAAGACTATTTTGAACCCAGCTGCACGCAATAATTGCATAGCAATTCTGGTGTCAGACAACTTATGCCCTCGCTTATTCAGATCAAGTATATTGTCATGCAATGATTGAGCACCAAGCTGCACTTTAGTCACACCAAGGTTACGCAACCAGTCAATCTCAGCAGAGTCTATATGATCAGGACGAGTCTCAATGACTAAACCCACATTACGATGCCAAGCACTCTCATTCCATAACTGGGCCTGCTCCAATGAGTTGGCTTCTTTACCATTCATAGCATCAAAACATCGCTTAACAAACCACTCCTGATAATCACGCGGATAACTAGACCATGTACCACCTAAAATGAGCAATTCTATCTTGTCAACATCATGACCATTATCTCTAAAAGTCCCTATACGTGCATGAGTTTGATCAAATGGGTCAAACTCATGTTGCTCTGCTCGCATAGCTCCAGGTTCGTCAGATAAATAGCTCTTGGGCATTCGTACATCTGTCGGACAAAAAATACATTTGCCAGGACAAGGATATGGTTTAGTCAGGACAGTTACAGGAGCAACTCCAGAAATGGTCCGAGTTGGTTTCATGCGCAAACGCTGAAGCAATGCCGGGTCCGGCTCTAATGCCCCACTATCACACAAATGCCGATATGTTCTTATGACTAAATTCTTGCTAAACACGCCACTATAATCCCGCGAATGACGACGTAAAAGAGCTCCAAGCTGTTTTTCATCTAGCATAGGTTGATTCTGCAAATCACGAATGATTTCCATAACTGGCTCAGCATAAATGCTGACGTCTGTAATAAGATGACTTTTTAGCGAATTCACAACAACTAGTATAATCTACAATCGTGAAGACCTCCACAGCCCAGAAACTTCAATATATAAACTACATATTCTATAAGCAGCATGCTGCTGATTTTTCTAGTTCTCGCAATTACAGTCAACCTGGCATTGTACGGTCACTAAAAATGCTTGATCCTTACAACTCTCTCTTAGACATTGGATGCGGAAATGGAAGAGTACTTGTAGAAGCAAATAAAACACAATCAACATATAAATACGTAGGAATTGACTTTAGTGCTGAAATGATGAGTAACGCACCCATCTGCTCCAATGCCATCTTTATTTGCATAGATATAACATCACATAATTGGATTACCAGATTTCAAAAACCTTTTGATGTTGTAGTATGTTTTTCAGTACTACATCATATTCCTGGACAAAAAGACCGTTTACGGGTACTTAACAACATACACAAAATTCTAAAACCGGGTGGATGTTGCGCAATTTCTGTCTGGCAATTCTTGGAAGCAACACGACTGCGACGCAAGATTGTCCCGTGGGAGACGGTGGGGCTTACAAAACAATCTGTCGAAGATGCTGACTATTTGATTGACTGGAAACGCGGTGATTACGGAATTCGATATGTACATCACTTTTCACTAAACTCTCTAATAAACCTGTGTGAAGTTACAGGATTTCAGGTAGAAAAATCTTTTCACAGCGATGGAAAAAATGACAACTTGGGCCTCTACATGATACTTCGCAAACCAAATTAAGCAGCAGACGCGAGTAGGAGGAAAACTCGCGTCTGACTGAAGGAGAAAATATGTAACTGAACGGTTTCAGGTTACCATAATAGAATACTCTGAACCTTAAAGAAATACTTGACGAACTACCATTGATTACCTGACGGATAGCATACTGAATATTACTCTATTCTGCATGTAATGAGCCTTACAAATGAAACTAACAGTAAGATAACTATATAATTTGTGGTAACAATACAAGAAAAGTATGAATAGAGAAATTATTGCAAAAATACTTGAGATAGTGTTACGGAGCAATAACGGGAGGTTTATTTGTTATATTGAGTTCAGAGGTGACTTTTAAGTTCGGCAAGAAAGTCCAGGTTACAACCTCACCAAAGTCTCCCATAATACCTTCTTCACGTTGATTATAGATAACTCTCACACCTTTGCCGTTTCCTGTTGTTAATTCAATTTTTTCATTACCAAAATAATCTCGGCGCTCACCAATCTGCAATATGCCTTGATATTCCAAGGCTCCATCCACACTTACTCTCACAAACGAACGTTGTTCAACCATTATAGTAAGATTAATATCAGAAAAGTCTAATGATGGCAAATTAGTCGCAGTAAGAGGCACATAACTTAGAAAAGTAGAAGTAACGGTAGGTCCAAGTATGATAGGTGTAGATACAGCTTGCTTATTGAGCATTGTAATCCTATTTTTCAGATAAGGACTACCCCAAGCAAAAAACACTGTCAGTGACACGACTAATAGAAAAACAATGAATATTTGCGGCCTGAAATACCGTGGTAACGAAAATATAGACTTTTGTACTGAATAGTTCTTATCAAACGGTTGGGAGTGTGTTAATGCCACATCAGGCCAATTCCTTGAAGGTGTAGTCACTTCTTTATTTGCTCTAAAAAAGTTTAGTAGGCCTTTCTTGCTTCGATTTCTTAAAGCCTGATGTAACATTGATGTCGTGTTATCAGGATCAAGACCTACTTGCAGTGCATATCTACGAACAAAGCCATATAACTGAACATCTGACGGCACTACTACAATATCCCCTTCTTCGATGGCAATCAAATATTTCCTCCTAATCCGAGTATCATCTTCGAGATCTCTAAGAGATATCCCGCGCTCTTCTCGAGCATGCCTAAGATATTGACCCAAGTCAGAAAGTGACATTATTCATACCATGTAAAAACATGCATCACAATGAACATTGTATTCATCTACCAAGCTATCTAAATCCGTTCATATTGGTTTTGTAATGAAAGATGGGTAAACCAAAAATGATGCTGCATCACAATCCCATTCTTATGAACGAAATATAGCATCATTATATATTGATTAAACTGGAGACAATAGAGATTACAGTGAGGACTTCAATATAATATTGATTGTTCTATATGACAAATGCACCTGGTACAACGATAACATCTTCTTGGTTGACTGTTTAATGTCAGGGTTATTCTAATATTTTGTCTAAGTCTTCAGAATCGGTCTCATCGACCGGTTCAGCCTCAATAAGGTTGTCATTATCAGACAGAGACCTATCTGCTGGAATTTCGGATGCATCAGGGCCAATAACACTATCATCCTGACTGTCAGAGCTCTCCCCTTCTTGATAAACAACTACTGTGACACTAGGAATTAAATCCGCTGTCAGCCGAATAGGAACTTCTACAATACCGAGTTCGCGAATTGGCGGTGCAATAACATTCCGACGATCAATCATCTCTCCTGTAGCATCTTCAATAGCATCTGCAATCATCTGATGCGTTACAGAACCATACAGCCTTCCTTGTTCTCCCGCACGTACAGGAAACTCTATTCGTAAGTTATCTAACAGCTCTGCAGTACCAGCTTTATCGCGATTTTCTTGTTCACGACGCTTGTCGCCTGCAATACGCACATTTTCGGCTTGTTTCTGTACACCTACAGTAGCTGGAACAGCAAAAGCACGAGGTAAAAGATAATTGCGCGCATAGCCATCGGCAACTTGTCTTACATCTCCTGCACGACCTAGGTTATAAACATCTTGCAGTAACATAACTTTCATGAGAATAAAGTCCTCTACCTATATACATATTTGATGCTGACTGTGCATTCTACCAGATAATGCATTACACAGTCAATTACAATTTTCATGTACGAGAATTGGCAATTTCATGAGAGATCATCGATGCAATTAGCGCATTGTTCTCTAGCAGCGCAATGTTAACGCGCAAGCTTGCACCTTCAGTAAATTCCTTCACTTTTTCCAACAAGTAAGGTGTGATGTGTTTACCTCTAACACCATCTGCAACAGCCTGATCTTGAGCTCGGTCAATAGCACTTTGAATATCTGAGCCAGACAGTGCTTCCTTTTCTGGTGGAGGTACAGTAACCACCATGCCACCTGTCATCCCTAGATCAGTATGTATGTCCCATAAATCAGCTACTGAAGTAGGTGTATCAGCACGCACTTCTAGAGGTAAACCGCTAGATCTAGCATAAAAAGCTGGTAAATCGTCTACACCATATCCAACTACAGGAACACCATGTGTCTCGAGCCATTCTAATGTAGCTGAAAGATCCAGGATAGATTTTGCTCCTGAGCAAACCACCATCATTGGAGTACGGGCAATTTCCGGAAGATCTGCCGATACATCTGGTTCCTCTCCTCGATGCACTCCTCCTATACCTCCTGTGGCCATAACTCGTATACCAGCCCAACTTGCCGCAATGATAGTGCCAGATACAGTAGTAGCTCCAGTCAGTCCTCTACCAACAACATTGGCAAAATCACGACGACTAACCTTAACTACGTGGTCAGCATTGGCTAACATCTCAAGTTCGTCATCATCTAAGCCGATCTTTACCTGACCATCCATGATAGCTATAGTGGCTGGAACAGCTCCTTGAGATCGTACAACCGACTGCAATCTACGAGCCGTGTCCAGATTTTGTGGACGTGGCAAACCATGTGCGATGACAGTAGATTCTAATGCAACAACTGGTTTTCCAGTATCGACAGCTAACTTAATTTCAGGCAGCACCTTAACAAATTTATCGTTCATAACATATCCTCAAATTTTTTGTCATATATCAATTCACTTTATATAAGATTTCTGTTATTGGCACAGATCCATCTGGAAATTCATCAGAAACAAGTCTTTCGTAATTCAAATTGTTGTAGAGACCCACATTAACAATGTAGGAGCCAGTCTTTATATCTGATGGAAGAATAATTGTATGACCATCAATAATATATTCGCCTGGCAACCAACCAGCAGTGGGGCGCGTCCAATTAGCAGGCTTACCATCAGATTGTACGACTATATTCCCTGACTCATCAATGATGTGTACAAACACATGATAGTCTTCTGTTATATTTTCATTAGCCTCCCACACTAATTTGATATTTAGAATTTCACTATCTGTAATGGGTTGATTGGTAATTTGATGTCCAACAAAAGTGGCCACACTGCCTAGTTCAACATCTAGTATAGTGATATCAGTTGGCTGATCAAATATCCTTTCCGGTACATTAACGCGCAACAAATTAGTGTGTTCATATTCTCCCAATGTATGACCCTCTTGGCTCACCAACTTTACATGCAAAATATATTGGCCGCTTGAAAGATATGCTGGAACTCGTATAATGTATTGCTCCCGCACTCTCGCTCCTGACTCCCACACACTTGGCGGATAATCAATACCCACTTCAAAATCAAATGAGGCTTGCTCTTTTCTATCGGGTCCCAGCATGCTTATACGTGCGTTATATGGTCCAGTGCCAGAATCCATACCACTCCATACAACCTGTATTCCAACAGTATCTCCTGACACAGCCTCAGTTCTATCTATCACAAAATCCCAAAGTAACCACCCCTCATCTCCTAGAACCGCCAACGGCTCGACATCACCAAACGAACTTTTGTCCGCGCTAATAATTTGCAATGAGCCGATAGTGCTTACATCTAATACTTCTAGTGTATCCTGACGAAATGCAATTACTTCTAGATAATATGTGCCAGGAGGAGTACCTGACAATGGCTTCACAGCATACTTATCAATAATATATTTATCTGGTGGCCAAAAATCGGTGCCTGGCATGAATCGCCAACCCCTAGGCCTTACAATCTCCGATGTATTCCATAAACGACTATGCACATCGCGTAAACGAATATTAAAACCATACACCAATCCAAGATTACGCTGGGCCTGCCAAAACAGATCAAGTTCAACAGTATCATCTGCATCGATAGAATATTCGCTCAAAGAATATCCATGCAACCACAGCTCACTACCGAAATCTATGCCTAGTGAATTCTGCATATGTAATGGCTTATTATCGTCTGCAAGACCATGTTTCCTTACCGGATTTTCAAAAATAACAGACAACATGAACACCACCATCACGAAAACTGCGAATATAGTAAGAGGTTTTGCATTTACTACTTGTGGAGAGATACCAGTTTGCACTTTAGACCGACTAAATTTAAATACAATCACTACTATAAGTGATACAAGACTAAGCATACCAGACCAATAACGTACACTTGTAGTATCAAAAGATAGCATGAGCAAATGATTGCCAGATGGTACCGTTACTTTGATCAATCCATGGGGTTGTGAAACAATAATTGGAATAGGATTATTGTCAATCCACGCACGCCAACCTGGAAAGAAAAAATGCTTAAAGGACAACTCTAAAGTATCAGGTGTAATAATGTGGTACGTGTCGCTTAAGACATCGTTTTCAATATGCTGAGCCTTCGCACCAGGCGGTAGAAATGCCCTATCTAATCGATCTGGGTCTGAGTCAGTCAGTAACATATCCCGCTGCGCATCAGTATCAGGCAATTGTTGTACCCATTTTGGTAAATATTCCGCAGTAGTTGATGTACCAATAAGCCAAGGTGGCATCTCAGAACGAGCCAAGTCTGCAACGTTTGTTGGTGATACCAAAGCCTCCCGCGGCGGGTACAACCAGGGCAAACCATTTAATATAACAGCAAAAATACCAATCATTAATAGAATGGTCCTGTTTTTTGATATGGTAGACATTAGTCCTGCAGCTATTATAGAAATCATTAAAGATACTGGTCCAATGAATCGCCAAGGCCATAATGTAAGCTGTAGAAGCGGCAATTTATCCCATATCAAACGAGACTGAGGCAAAGTCAAAAATAATGCTATAAAGCTTAATAATGACAACCATATTAGTTCAGATAAATATCTACTATCTAGCAATCTTGCACGCCAGATAGTCAATCCTGAAAATATAATGGTAATTATAGATAACGGGTTAGCCACTATAGGATTTAACAAATCACTATCAACAGGAATTAAAGGATAGGTGAACAATCCACCTACAGGAGTAAAGTTTTGATGATATACAATACCAGTTGAAGCATAACCCGACGCTACTTGAACATACTGTAGTTCCACTAAAGCCGGCATCCAATAAAATGCTGTTAGACCAATACCTATTATCACTGACAGGGCAAACTGAGAAATAGCAATACGCATCTGTGCACGACCACGCCATAACGCATATACAAATAATATAGGGGATATCTGCACTGCAGATCCATTATGCGAAAGAATCAATATGGCATATGTCAAACCAGCCCACAGCACAAATATTCGCTCACCACGAGCAGCACGCGACCAGGTCCACAGACAAAAAGGTAGGGCAGCTAGTGCCAACGATTCAGGTAAACCACCGCGCACATTTGCAGTCATCAACAAATAAGGGCTGTAAACAAATCCGACTGCAGCTAAGACGCCCGCACTTTCATCCCTGAACAAGTCTCTACCAAAAAGAAATGTTCCCCATGCAGTTGTTAGAGTGACTACAGCTGCAATTATTCGATAAGACCACAAAAAATCCAAGCCCGAGACCATACGAGTGATAGCAATTAAATAGTGAGACAGATATGGAAAATAGTTGAATACCGGGTACCCATATCCGTGCACTAAATGTGGTCCCCAACGCGGAACAATAACTCCTGCACGTAGTAATTGCTCAAGCTCAAAGGCCCTATGGACGTGACTGGCCAAATCGTTTGTTCTAGGTATCTGGCCGCCCAGAAAAGGAAATACAGCAGGTATAGATAGTATTGCGAGCAATCCTAAGAATCTAGTAGCACGATGACGGAAAAACATAAATGGGATTATACTAGAGTAGATTTGCTGAAGATCATATCTAGTTGACCAACACATTGACACAGATTTTCATGTACAAATGAATAGCTATTAGGATATTAATATAAATGATAACCTAGCAGTGATGAGTTTCGTATAAATTCTGACAACAACATCTTTAACAATCTTAATATCGCATATAAAGCAAATTGCAATTTAGTACATCGTTACCAACTAAACATTAAGTGATTATGAGAAAAAATCAGTGAGCACTATACTATTAGGAGGAAAAATATGTACTCCTGAAAAAGTGCTTGATCCAGGAATACTAGTCATTAACAATAAGTCAATTGATCTTATCCAAAATACATCGGAGTATATAGTACCTAAAACTGCGAATGTATTGGATACAAGTGGATGCTGGATACTACCTGGATTTATTGATATACATATGCACGGATTACTAGGTTATGAATGCATGGGGCCCAACTTAGATCAGGTAATCAAGAACCTTCCTAAATATGGTGTCACTAGTTTTATGGCAACTACCATGACCAGACCCAAAAAAGAAACAAATTCGTTAATATCTCATATGGCTTCCATACTTTCAGACCCACCGGTAGGAGCCCGCTGTCTTGGAGTTCACATTGAAGGACCGCACCTCTCTCCAGAACGTGCTGGTGTGGCCAATCCTAAGTGGTTCTCACCTCTTACTACGAATGAAGTAGATTGGCTACAAAACATTACAAATGGTTTGGTTCGCATGCTCACATTTGCTCCAGAAGAAGGAAATGCCCTGGATGTTATTCCATATTTAATTGACAACAATATCGTACCAGTCATCGGACATTCAAATGCATCATACGAACTGACTAAAGAAGCAATTGCTTTAGGTCTTAGTCAAGCAACACATACATTTAATGCAATGAGTCCTCTACATCATAGAGACCCTGGTGTAACTGGAGCAGTGCTGGCTTGCCATTCCATTGTTGCCCAATTAATATGTGACGGACATCATGTCCATCCTGGAGCCATGCAAGTGTTGTTAAACGCTAAAGGTATATCAAAAGTATGTCTCATCTCCGATGCTGCGCCTTTTGCAGAACTTCCATCGGGCAAATATCATTGGGCAGGTCAGGACATATATATAGATGGTAAAACAACCCGACTTTCTGACGGAACTCTAGCCGGTTCACATGCCCTCATTGACACAGGATTTCGCAACTTGATCAATCTGTTAAACCTAAACATATTAGAAGCCAGCCAATGCACTAGCATGGTACCGGCTCAATCTGTAGGATTAGGTACTAGTAAAGGCCAATTACTTCCTGGCTACGATGCAGATATAGTAGTTTTAGACGAACACTATAGGCCGTTACTTACAATAGTCGAGGGCAAAATTGTTTATCAAGCATTAGAATAAAAACACGCCACAGATATATCTTGCACTTCGTCTAACAATATAATTCAGCCACATGAACAAAAATTAGCCTCACAAAACTAAAGTCTAAATCAGATGTTGTACTATACTAACTCAAGGTTGATGTTATATAAAAGTCGCTTAATTGCCAAATTGCACGCATTTGGACTTTTGTATAATCCTGTAACTTCAAAAATAAGCAACAATTAAGGAGGTAAATAATACGAAGATAGGACTACTTGTCATATAAACTTTATTCTGTTCGCCTTTTATTAGTCTAAATCATGTCAGTTATGTATATATACAAGATAAGAGGAGATTCAGTTATGTTAGCTAGAATACAAAGCTGGGGCGGTTTTGCCGCAGGTATGGTAGTTCCAAACATCGGAGCTTTTATTGCTTGGGGATTATTGACTGCCCTGTTTATTCCAACCGGATGGGTGCCTAACGAGACATACGTCCAACAAGTAGGTCCAATGATACTCAACCTGTTACCAATACTAATTGGATACACAGGTGGTAGGATGATTCACGGACAGCGTGGTGGAATCATTGGAGCAGTAGCTACAATGGGAACCATTGTAGGCTCAGAAATACCCCAATTCCTAGGCGGTATGATTGCAGGCCCAATAGCAGCTCAAGTCCTTAAGAGAATAGATGCAGCACTTGAACCCAGAATTCCGATTGGATTCGAACTGCTCATCAACAACTTTGCATTGGGAATCTCAGGTTTAGTTCTCACTATGTTGGCGCAAATTGCTATTGGTCCATTCGTACAAACACTCAGTGACGTTCTCGGAAGTGCGGTTTCCGGGTTGATTTCTTCAGGTCTATTGCCGCTGGTAGATCTAGTGGTTGAACCTGCCAAGGTTCTATTTCTCAATAACGCTCTTAACTTAGGAGTATTAGCACCATTGGGCGCAGCAGCTGCTGAGGAAAGTGGTAAAGCAATCCATTTCTTACTTGAAAGTAATCCGGGTCCCGGTTTGGGTATGTTATTGGCTTATTGGGTTGCTGGTAAAGGTTTACTGAAACAATCAGCTCCTGGAGCTATAATAATCCACTTTTTTGGTGGCATTCACGAGATTTACTTCCCTTACGTCTTGGCACACCCAATAATGATTATAGCCATGTACGCTGGTGGTATTGTTGCCGACACATGGTTCATGATCTTTGATGCTGGCTTGGTCGCAGTTCCTTCGCCAGGATCGATCTTTGCCTATCTAGCAATGACTCCACCAGGAGGACACTTTGCAGTATTTGGTGGAGTGTTCCTAGCAGTTGTGGCAGCCTTCTTGGTCGGAAGCGCGTTACTACGCGCCTATCCAGCCAAAGATGTTGGTGAAGATGATGATGACGGAGAAGAAGAATCGCTTGGTATACCTGGATTAGGATAATTCACTAGAGTGGATTGCCAACATCAGGTCAATACTTATTGATAATGAATATGTATCGCCCTTTGTAAGGGTTTGATATGAAAAAGATAAGGGGTCTGGCAATGCATAATGCTGGACCCCTTATAAAATTAATAAAGATGGTACATTTGGAGGAAACTAGAAATGGCAGCAACAATACACCCAGATGAAGTCAGTACTATAATAATAGTATGTGAAGCCGGAGTCGGTTCTAGTCTGATAGTCGTTAACCAAACTAAGAAGAAGCTGCGAAAAGCCAACGTAGAAGGTTACAAAGTCATCCATAAACCCGCGCGGTTAGTACCTGAAGACGCAAAAATGATTATCTGTCATAAGGGACTATCCAAAATGGTGCGAAAACGTGTACCAGGAGCCGTGGTTGTAGCATTTACTATGTTTCTAAATGATCCCGCAATCGATAGAGTAGTCAGTGCCTTAGCAAACGGAACTGAAATTCACGAGGAAGGCTAAGAATATTGAGTTTATTCTCTATTTGTTTACAAGTGTAGCTCAAATGTAATGTTACAATATTCATGCAACTAGGCACATAATATGGGTAACCGTAAACGTAATCCCTGACAGGTGTCCAATTATGCAATATAAATTGACTGAAGAAACAATCAGTCTTAACGCAAGCGCCAATAGCAAAGAAGAAGCAACAAGAATGGCAGGACATTTGCTAGTGAAAGGCGGATATATTGACGAGTCTTACATAGATGGTATGTTAGCTCGCGAGAAGTCAATGTCCACTTACATTGGAAATGGAGTAGCAATACCACATGGTCAATTTGATGACCTCACACTAGTACATCGTACAGGAATATCTGTTTTACAAATTAGAGACGGTGTCACGTGGGAAGGTGATGAGAAGGCTTATCTCATAATTGGTATTGCCTCAAATTCTGATGACCACATTAACATTCTAGCCAACCTAGCTGAAGCTATCGAGGATCCAGCAACAGCTAAATTGCTTGCCGAAACATCAGAAGTTAGTGTAGTTCTAGACCATCTAAATGCACCAAACACCAACACGTAGATAGCATAAGATTTTAATAGGATATATTGCTATGAAACAAATCGAGCTGGTGATTAACAACCCATCTGGTTTACATGCCAGACCAGCCAAAGTTTTCTCCAATCTAGCAAAACAATTCAACTGTAACATTCAGATCACTAATGCAGATAAAAAAGCAAATGCTAAAAGCGTAATATCTGTGCTCACATTGGGAGTTCACGCCGGCACATCTGTCACAATCGAAGCTAATGGTGATGACGAGGAGGAAGCGATAACAGCTTTAGAAACGGCAATATCCAGCGGATTGGGAGAAGAATTAAACACACCAGCAATAGAGTCAATAAACCTTAGCAGCGAAGAATCTGTGCATATGCCAGAAAGAAAAAATAAGCAACATTCTGATTTCCATGGTGTGTCTGGCGCACCCGGCATAGCTATAGGCAATATCTTTCAATATAGCAAGTCTACTATAGAAGTTTCCAACAGTTTTACTG
This sequence comes from Anaerolineales bacterium UBA3499, assembly GCA_002377585.1. Lineage (GTDB taxonomy): Bacteria > Chloroflexota > Anaerolineae > Anaerolineales > UBA11657 > UBA11657. The sequence continues at coordinate 37,177 of DFQC01000008.1, forward strand.
ATACAAATACAGAACTTTCTATATTTATGTCGGCTGTTAACCAGGCTACACACGAACTAACTGCATTGCAAGCCAATGTGTCAGACCAATCCACAGACGCAGCAGAAATCATCGACGTGCACCTAGAGATGCTGGAAGACCCTGAGTTGATTGAGTCAACAAGAGCCAATATTGAGTCTGGTTTAGGTGCAGCGACAGCCTGGCAAAAAAGTTTCACGGATATGGCATTACTAATATCTGATCTAGATGACGAAACACTATCCGAGCGATCAAAAGACATTAAAGATGTAGGCGACAGAATATTGCGCATACTATCTGGTCATGAGCCTGAAGATCTATTATTATCAAGAGAAGGACCAATCATTGTGGTAGCAAGAGACTTATCTCCTTCTGATACAATGGCCTTGGATCAAAACAAAGTCGTTGGATTATGTACAACTGAAGGAGGACCCACTAGCCATACTGCTATACTCGCTCGATCACTCGGCATACCTGCAATTGTAAGTGCCGATATACTAATACTTGATATTGCTGATGATACCGAAGCTATCATTAACGGAACTACTGGCTCATTAATCTCTAAACCTGATAACAATGCAGTTGCCGAAGCTAAGAAATTAGTCGCTTTTTATCACCAAAAACATAAAGACAATCTGCTCACAGCACATGAGTCAGCAACCACCAAAGACGGTCACAGAGTGCCCGTATTTGCAAATATTGGCACTCCATCAGAAGTCCCAAAAGCCTTACTAGAAGGTGCAGAAGGGATAGGTCTACTACGAACAGAATGGCTGTTTCTAGAGCGATTAACACCACCAAGCGAAGAAGAACAATTCATTGTTATGCAAGAAATCATGACAATGCTTGCAGGCAAACCATTAGTGATAAGAACCCTTGATATTGGTGGTGACAAGCCTCTACCTTACATAGCAATGAAACAGGAGAGTAATCCATTTTTGGGTGAGCGCGGTGTCAGACTTTACATGTCACACCAAGATTTGTTTGCAACCCAAATTAGATCGATATTCAGGGCGGCTAAACAAAATCGAATTCGAGTGATGTTCCCGATGGTTTCCGACCGCAATGAACTACGTAAGATACGAGATATATTTAACGATATACGTGAGAATATATCGGGCACTAAAGTGGAATTAGGAATAATGATTGAGGTGCCATCTGCTGCAATCATGGCAGAAGCACTTGCTAAAGATGTTGATTTTTTCTCAATTGGAACTAATGACCTAACTCAATACACACTTGCAGCAGATCGATTAAACCCAACTTTAAATTACCTCGCAGATGCTATACATCCCGCAGTCCTTAAATTGATAGATCAAACGGTACGTGCTGCTCATGCCAAGAACAAACATGTATCTCTATGTGGAGAACTCGGTTCGGACATACAAGCTTTGCCTATATTACTGGGTCTAGGCATAGATGAAATAAGCGTCTCGATCTCAGCCTTAGCCAATGTAAAAGCACTTATTCGTACACTATCTCTGCACGAGTGCAAAAAAATAGCTCAAGTCGCTTTACAATGTACAACGGCTGCAGAAGTCAGACATAAAATCAAGCAAGTATCCAATAATTGACATGTAAGATTGTAAGACAATACAAAATAGTTTGATATCATCTAAGGACAATGCCTAAACCAAAACTGTCAATCAAGAAAACAAATCCGAACAATAACATAAAACTCCCTTCAGTTGTGAGACGTGCATTGACCGGAGTAGCTATAGGTGGATATTTTGGCATTTTCCATAGACCTGTTGACCGCGATCGGGATTTTGTTTATGCGATTGGTGTAGCTTGTGTTATGTCTATCCTAATCACAGTTATCCAGAACTGGAACAAACCGTTCGATCTTGCAAGAATCTTAAATGGTTTCATCAAACTCATCATAGTACTAAGCATTTTCTGGGTATCGATGGAGTACCGACAAATATTTTATGATAGTACTGGTAAAATCGGAGTGGTAATTTTTATGACATCTATTGGAACATTATTGGGATTAGTATATGGTATGAATGAATCCCGTAAATCCAAGCAAAAAACTGATACTTAGAAAACGCCTTATTTTATTTGAGACTATATGATCATATTTGAGATAAATAATGTATAAACAATCCCGATTTAAGTCCAAATATACAATTTAATTGCTGGGTATTGGAGCACAATTATATATGCGATATAGGGTTAAAGAGACAAAAAGATTTGAGTACGGTTATATTGACACATATAAAAGTGCCTACTTAGGTGCAAAGTCCCTAAAAGGCAAAATACTTAAGCATGATCCTGATAATCATCAACTACATCTCCAATTCGACAAAACATTGCATGGAAAGTATTTAGGTGATAGGAGCCGCTTTGAAATCCAATTCGTTTTAGTATCTACTGAAATCACGGACTGCGAGATACTCGCATACCCTGTGAATCCAATTGGTCAAGAATTAAGATTCGGTGCCCGGAATGGGGTTGTGCCCAAAGTATTGGATGCATTTTACACATCGATGACAAATCAATTTGAAGCATCAAACACAGACTTATAGGTTGTACAGATTATGATAAATATCACATCTGATTGGCGACTGAAAGTACTACTTGTCCGCCATGCGCAGAGTGAGGCAAATGCAAATCGAATACTCCAAGGTCAAACCGACGGTAAATTGACAGAAAAAGGTATGGCACAAGCACATCTGCTAGCCGAGCACTTCACTAACAAATCTATAGACATTATTATATCTAGCGATTTGCATAGAGCACATAAAACAGCGCAAATTGTGGCCAAAAAACAATCGTTAGAAGTAGTAACCACTAAATCTCTACGAGAATGGAATGCTGGAGTTTTAGATGGGTTACCAGCAGCCAGTCTAGAGGAAGCAATCACGAAAAGCCAACTACCGTTAAATGAATTCACACCTGACGATGGTGAGAGTTTTTCGCAGCTAAGAGAAAGAGCAATCAACTTTCTGGCAACTCTTGAAACACATAAGCAAGGACAGGTCATAATGGTATGTACACATGGAGATCTTCTCCGTGTGCTAGTTGGCAGCATATTAGAAAAAGATTTAGAGTCATCCATGAGTATAGAATTCGACAATACATCTTATACAACTATAGTACTTGACAATAATGGCAAGTGGATCGTCGAATCTATAAACCAAGTCCCATAAACATAACTATCGAAAATAATCTAATGGACCATAAAACAACTCTTAATTGCCCATAAAGGAGGATGATTATGAAACAATTAAACATTGGAGTCATAGGACTTGGGGAAATAGGTCAGGTCCATTGTGAAATGTTGTCGCGCATCGAACGGGCAAGACTAGTTTGTGTAGCAGATATAGACGAATCAGTTTCATCCGAGACTGCGAAACAATATAAAGCAACATCTTACACGAATTACGAAGATATGTTACTACACAACGATTTAGAAGCCGTTGTGGTTGCAGTTCCTGATCACCTACACAAAGATCCTTGCCTTAGTGCTATTACAGCAGGCAAACATGTGTTAGTAGAAAAACCCATCGCAATGACACTGGAAGAATCAGAAACCATTATTCAAGCAGCTGACAAAGCACAAGTCAAATTGATGGTAGGATTTACTTTACGATTTTTTCCACAATACGACCTTGCTAAACAAACAGTGAGCGAAAACGGACTTGGTGACCTAGTAAGTATTTTTGCTCGAAGGACTAATCTTATAACCCAACCCGACCGCATAAATGGAAGAACTGGTGTGATGTTTTTTCTCGGTGTGCACGACTTTGATGCAATGCGATGGATAGTCAACAGTGAGCCAGTAAGCATATATTGTGAATCTTCAACAAGCGTCGCTAGTAAATATCCAATTGAGAATGAAACTTTTAGTATTATAAAATTCGAAAATGGCGTCATAGGTTGTGCTCATATAGGTTGGTATTTGCCTGAAACACACCCTACCGGATTTGATTTTAAACTAGATGTCACAGGAAACAAGGGAATTCTAAATCTAGACATGGTACATCAAGGTGTGGCCGTCTATGGTCCCAATGGAGGTCAGTATGCATATATGGCTGAACCACTGTTAGCAGAAGATCAGTCTTTTGTAGACGCAGTATTAGACAATACAGATGTTCCTGTCACTGGACATGATGGCCTAGTAGCTACGAGAATGGTTCTTGCTGCCCTAGAATCAATTGAATCCAAAAGCACAGTAAGGCTATAGTATCTGTGAGCATAGATGTAATAGCAGGAGTGGATATAGGCGGCACTAATATTAGTGTTGGTCTTATAACTAAGACAGGCGAACTGCTTAGGCATAAGGAGTTCCCTACTGAACCTGCGCAAGGATTTGAAAGTGCAGTCAATAAAATCGCAAGTCATGTAACTGACTTAATACAGAGTGACAACTACGTATTATTCGGCATTGGCATTGGCTGTACTGGCAGGCACAACCGTACCGACGGCTCATTGGGAAACGTAGAAACATTTCTACCAGGATGGCAGGGTAAGAATATCACATCCGCATTCCATGACAAATTCAATGTGCCTGTGACCCTAGAAAATGATGCCGATGCAGCAGCTATCGGTGAGCACACCTGGGGAATTGGCCAAGGCACGTCAAGATTTCTTCTTGTTACTGTGGGAACTGGAATTGGAGTTGGTCTAACAATTGATGGTCAACTATACCGTGGTGCCCAAGGTGCCCACCCTGAAATTGGTCATCATATTATCGATTCTTCGGAAGGAACTGTATGTTGGTGTGGATCTCAAGGTTGTTGGGAAGGGCTAGCCAGTAGTGGAGCTATGACTAATTGGTGGATTAATAATTACAGTGACACACAAGACGTCAAATCAATGAACGCACGTGAAATATGTAAGGCAGCTGAGATGGGTGACAAGTATGCTATAGAAGCAGTCAATCGCCAAGGATTCTATCTTGGATTAGGACTATCAAATCTTATGACTTTGTTTGCTCCCGATATGATAGCATTAGGCGGCGGACTAATGCGAAGCTTAGACTTATTTATGGACAACATACAGAAATCTATTGAAATCAACTGCACGCTTGTACCACACCATAATACCAAAGTGTTACCTGCTAGATTTGGTACCGAGGCCGTATTAGTAGGAGCAGCTAGCACCTTGTTAACAAGTGACATTTGCTGATCCATATGACTAAAGCTAAAAGATGGGATTCTTTACAGAACTTTGTTAATCAAGTTAATAAACAACTCATAGTGTCATGTCAAGCTTTACCCGATGAACCACTGTATGGACCGGAAATAATGAGCAAAATGGCCATAGCTGCAGCTGCGGGAGGAGCCAGGGCAATTAGGGCCAATACGCCCCGCGATGTATCTGCCATTAAAAAATCAGTCAATTTACCCATTATCGGTTTATACAAGGACAATATAGATAATTACCAAGTCTATATAACGCCAACTTTAGATCATGCTAAGCAAATCGCCGAAGCAGGTGCAGATATTATTGCTATTGATGCAACTAATCGTACAAGTCCAGCTGGAGATCTATTATCATATATTGATGCTATTCACGTAGAGACTGAGTGTTTAGTGCTCGCTGATGTTTCCACACTTGAAGAAGGACTGCAAGCTGAAAGAGCCGGAGTAGATATGGTAGCAACCACCTTATCAGGATACACACCTTATAGCAACCAAATGAAAACACCTGATATTGAGCTTGTTAAATCACTATCTTCTCAAGCCCAAATACCTATATTAGCAGAAGGTCGATATCAAACCCATACGCAAGTCAACTTAGCACTCGAGAATGGTGCACTTGCTGTGGTAGTAGGAACTGCCATAACACGACCAAAAGATATCACTAAGGGTTTCGTTGAAGCAATCAATAAAAACAAAGTTTAGAATGAAGATATCTGTGTTGTTCTTCAATCACTTCCACACATAGCATGATATATACAGTAACCCTTAACCCTGCTATCGACCGTGAATTACAGGTCACCGAACCTGAATTTCATAAAGTCATGCATGCACATTCAACTGAGATGAATTATGGGGGCAAAGGAATTAATGTATCACGCGGACTAGCTGCAATCGGAGCTAAATCCATAGCATTAGGTTTTGTTGGTGGTTCTACTGGAGAGATGCTAACTCAAGAAATGAGCAATCTGAATGTTTTGACTGATTTTGTCCGTATTTCTGGCGAGACAAGAACAAACTTCAGTGTAGTTGACAAAAATCGTACTCAATTGATAAAAGTCAATGAGCCGGGCCCAATAATAGATACCCAAGAATGTCATCAACTTATAACAAAAATACGAAAGCTAGCACAACCTGGTGATTTATGGGCACTGTGCGGAAGCATACCTCCCAGTATTCCTGCTAGCATCTATGCAGACATAATCCAAGAAATTCAATCTTTAGGTGGAAAAGCCTTGCTGGATACAAGCGGTCCAGCATTAACACATGGATGTAATCCAAATCTATTCCTGGTCAAACCCAATGCTTCCGAAGCATCTACTCTTACTGGATCAAAAATAGATTCTACAGAAGATGCTCTGAATACAGCATATGCCATACTCCAAACTGGAGTAAAACATGTAATCATTACTCAAGGTAGAAAAGGGGCTCTATTGTCCAATCAAGTAGGTACATGGATTGCTGTTGCCCCATCTATAACTAAGCGCAATGATATTGGTGCAGGTGACGCAGTTATGACAGGGATAATCTATGGGCTATCGTGCAATTTGTCATGGCCTGAGATATTAAGATGGGGAGTAGCATGTGGTACAGCCGCAGCAAGTACAGAAGGCACAACTATAGGATCTTTCACAGTCGCAAAACAAATATTATCCAATGTGAAAATTGATACTTGTTGAAATAGTATGATGTTACACTATAGACTTGGTCATATAATTACTTTTGCGGAAGAATTTACGAGAACTTACAATTAATATGAAATCATTTACTCCACCAACCAGAATACTTATGGGTCCAGGTCCTTCAGTTGTTCACCCAAGAATTCTAGATGCCATGGCTAGACCAACAATAGGACATTTAGACCCTGCATTTGTTGACATGATGGATGAAGTTAAAGAAATGCTGAAATATGCATTCAAGACTGAAAATGCACTGACTATGCCTGTCTCCGCTCCTGGATCAGCTGGCATGGAAACATGCTTTGTAAACCTGGTGGAGCCGGGCGACAAAGTTATTGTTTGTATCAATGGTGTTTTTGGACTACGAATGAAAGAGAATGTCACTCGTCTTGGTGGTGAGGCAGTTGTCGTTGAGGATGAATGGGGTACTGCTGTTAGTCCTGAAAAAGTTGAGCAAGCGTTAGTTGAAAACCCTGACACTAAAATTGTCGCATTTGTTCATGCAGAAACTTCAACAGGAGCACTCTCTGATGCTAAAACTCTATGTCAGATTGCCAATCAACACGGCTGCATCAATATCGTTGACGCTGTAACTTCATTGGCAGGCTCAGAATTAAGGGTTGATGAATGGGGAATAGATGCCATCTATTCAGGTTCTCAAAAGTGCTTATCAGCAATGCCTGGGTTATCTCCCGTTAGTTTTAGCGAAAGAGCAACTGAAAAGTTAACCAATCGAAAGACACCAGTAACAAGTTGGTTTCTAGATCTCAATTTGGTGATGGGTTATTGGGGTGAAGGCTCAAAGCGAGCATATCATCACACCGCACCAGTCAATACCTTGTATGGTCTGCATGAATCCTTGGTAATGTTATCTGAGGAAGGAATCGAAAATTCTTGGAGTCGACACCAACAAAACCACATACTCCTTAGGGATGGTCTTAATAATCTAGGAATTAACTATTTAGTCGACGAAGATAGTAGGCTGCCTCAACTGAATAGTGTACTAATTCCTCAAGATCAAGATGATTTAGGTGTTCGCTCTTCGTTGCTAAAGAACTATAACATTGACATTGGAGCTGGCCTGGGCCCACTTGAGGGCAAGATATGGAGAATAGGTCTCATGGGCCACTCAAGCCGACGTGAAAATGTAGCCTTGTTATTAGCGGCTTTAGGTAACCTAATAAACTAAACAAAAGTACCCATACAAAAGTATGGGTACTTGTATTCACTAGACCATACACTACCTAATAGCATCTAGAATCCAACTTTTCTACTAGAACTTAGTCACCTATTACTTTATGGGTCCAATTCAAAGGTGATAACCGCACGCCACCATTCTGTGTTACTAGATAGTTGTCTGACACAAGAAAGGCACGATCACCTTTAAGACGAGTGCTAGGATGAAAAGATATGACCATATTGGTCTTCAAAAGCTCGCTTGGAGTAAACCATGATGACGGTCCATCACTTTCATCAAGACCAATTGAATGACAATTTGGTGTATGTTTTCCAGGAGGAGCTCCAGAAGGAAGAGGTTCCGTTGCCACTTCAAATCCTAACTCTTCCCAAGTTGCGTTACTAACCTCTGATATTCGGCCTATAGGATTGCCATCTCGCAACTCATACGCACAAGCCTCAATGACCTTCTCGTGAGCATCAATCTGTGCTTGAAGTTCCGCATCTAACGGTTCAAATGTGTAAAAAGCAGTCATTTCAATCCAATACCCAAGTTCGCTGGCGTATACAAGTTCAAACAAAATCTTGTCATCTTGAGTAAATTCCCGCTCTACGGTAGTAGGTATCGTATAAGGACGTAAATCCATAGAATACTTTGAACGTCCCCAAATCATACCATTGGCTCTTAGGTGTTCTTCTGCTGCACTCGCTGCTTCCCATGCTCGTACGCCCGGTCGTGCCACATGCTCAAAAATATCAAAAGCCTCTTTTGTCATACGTCCCAGATCGTAAAAATGCTCGATTTCAAAATGAGACTTGATTGACCGCATAGCATCTAATTCCTTAGTAATATCCACAAATTCACGGCCATCAAGTTCGGCTTTTGCACGTTCCATATCCCCTACAGTCCAATGAGTAGGAATATGCTCAATACCAACCTTTTTTAGTTTTGTTGTAGCACCAGCTACAATCTCTAGTACACGCCCATAGGTATCGGGGTCCGGATTTTCAACCCAAGAAGTCGTTGCCTCTTGTCGGTTCCATTCCGCACCATACGATGACCATATAAGCAAAGCCGGTTCTGGATCATCAGCAGTCAACACAACCCAGGCAGGTCCTGCCCACAAATTCAGATTAGTAAAATATTGCGCCATACCCATCATGCCCGGTGCACCTCTCGCCGGAATCAGTATAGCTCCCAATCCCTTTTCCTCCATTAGAGCTTTGGCAGCAGATACTCGTCTTGCCACATCTTGTTCTAGAGCAAATCTCCTAAGCATTTTTTTCTCCTTTTCTACTTTTAATCCTCAGGAAAGAAAACGGGTCGCAAAACACCGTATTGAATTCCCTGAGCAATTTATCTATGTTTATATCTCCGATGGAAAACTGATATTTTGATTCTCTGCTAAGACTAATAGTTTTTCGACACTACGTTCATCAATCGGTACTCCAGATTCATTGGAGTCCCTTTCAGTTAGAAATTCCAATTCTCCAGGCAAGTAAACCGTCCTGCCTTCAATTGGCTTGGCAGAACGAATTTCTCCTACCAGCTGCTCCAATCTTTCTTGAAATTTCTTTTTCTCCATAAAAAACTCTGGGTTGAATGCCATAATCATATGTCCTACATCATGATTAACATCGCCTTGAAAACATTGAGTGCCAAATAAAGATCCACTCATGACTCCACATAACACATCAGTGAACAAGGCAAGACCATAGCCTTTGAATTCACCTATAGGATATTGTGTTCCTGTAGACTCACTACCATCAGCATTAAGAAAATCAGCTGGGTTAGTACTCTTGGCACCATCTGCTGTAAGCATCCAATTATCAGGCACGTCCTGTCCTTCCCGAAAAGCCCACATGACCATTCCCTGCCCAGACTGTGTTAGTGCCATATCCAACAAGATCGGGTCGGCACCTTCTCTAGGAATACCTATACCCCAGGGACTAGTAGCAAGAACAGGTTCTGTAGCACCCCAAGGAGCCATTTCAGCCCTAGCATTGGTCATCACATAACCAATCATGCCTGACTTCGTAATTGATTCTGCGTGATAACCAGCTTGTCCAAAATGATTACTATGTTTGATGGATACTATACCTATTCCCACTTTTGCAGCCTTCTCCACAGCAAGTTCTGAACCTTTTTGTGCAACTACATATCCAAAACCTTGGTGACCGTCTACCAAAGCAGCTGCGGGAGAATCCTCCAGCACCTCAAACTCAGCATTACAGTTAATACCACCATTTCCAAGTTGTAAAGTCAGCCTAAACAGTTTCTCTAACCCTTGACCTTTACCTGGATGCCAACGACTTGCAGCAGCCACAACACCTGCTGAAGTAATACGTGCTTCCTCTTCAGTAGCACCCAAAGACATCAAATACTTCTCACAAAATTCATTTAGGTCGTTACGGTTATAACGACGGACTGGAATGTCATAGTTATACATTATTAAACCCCACCCTCCTCCTGAGTGTATTCATACTAGTAAATTAATAAGTACTATTCAGTTACTTACAAATTGTTAATTGACTACGATAAATTGTAGCAGCAATATTGTTTTTATCTATATCCGCAAAACTTAAATCTAAAACAAATCTTCAATTGCGGTAAGCACGTAATCAATTTGGTTATCGTCCATTTCGGGAGAAACTGGTAATGCTATCAGTTCGCTCGCCACCTGTTCGGTGACTGGCAGACTGTCTCCAGCAATTACATTGTTTCTATAAACAGGTTGTTTATGCATTGCTGGCGCATAATGAGTTCCTGTTTCAATACGTCTTTTCCGCATTTCATTATGCAGCTCATCTCGACGGGAAGATAATATTACATAGCTTGAGAAAGATGGGTCCGCATTCTCACTAAAAATTGGTAGCTTCACCTCTTTATCTAACAAGGCGCTACGGTATAAACCGGCAATTCTTTTGCGTTTGTCCGTCCAATCCATTAGATAAGGAAGCTTAGCATGCACAACTACTGCCTGTAGCGGGTCCATAGGTAAATTAAATCCTTCCACTACATGTTCGTCAGACAACGGTGGTGTTCTACTGGGATCAAATTCCTTACCATAACCTCGAAATAAACTTACTTTTTCTGCTAATGCTGAGTTATCAGTAACAACCATGCCAGCATTCCCACTAGATGAAAGGGGTTTGGCAGCTGCCAGACTAATGATAGTCACATCCGAATAAAAACCAACATGATGATTTGCATATCGTGCGCCTATTGCTAAAGCAGCATCTTCAATAATCTTTAGACCATGTTCATCAGCAACCTTGCGCAAAGTAATACAATCAGATGGATGCCCGTACAAATCTACAGGTAGTATTGCCTTAGTCCGATCTGTAACTGCAGACGCTACTTGGCTCCCATCAATCGTATAATCACTCTCCAATATATCTACCAAAACTATAGTAGCTCCAATAATAGATATTGCCGCGGTCGTAGATATATCTGAGTTTCCTACTGTAATAACTTCATCACCAGGGCCAACATCACAAGCACGCAGTGCTAGTATTAATCCGGCTGTAGCAGACTGTACTGCCACAGCATATTTCATGCCTACTGTAGAAGCAAAATCAGATTCGAGCGGTTGAAATTCAGCATTTCCAGCCACGTAGGGATTGAACATAACGTTCTCAAGACCACTCATTATTTCTTTTCTTAATGAACGATTAGTGTCATACCCCTGTGCCCTTGGCACAATCCAATCTGTTTTATGTTTTGTCATAATGATAGCCCTATTCCCCTGACAAAAAGTTGTAGATATACTAATTGTCTAAAGTACTAGTTTGGTCGCAAAAATTGTCCGTAACCTCGTTCTCCTGCAATTTCTCCATTACTGTAAATTAGATTGCCACGCACGTAGGTCTGTAATATTCGCCCACTAATATTCAATCCAGAGTACACGCGATCACAATCCTTGGCTTTAGTAAACCAATTGGCACTGTCAACCACGTATTCATCTCTAGGATCAAATACTACGAAGTCAGCATCGGCACCCACACTAATTGTACCTTTCCTAGGCCAAAGATTAAATAGCTTGGCCGGTGACTCACATACTAACTCTATTGATTTAGATAAATCCCATTGACCATTCAGGGCATAATGCAGGGACATTGGATATAACATCTCAAGACTTGGAAGACCCGGGGGTGAACTCACCAAATCATGCCATGTAGCCTCTTTCTCAGCTGCTGTGAATGGTGCATGGTCAGTAGTTAGGATCATCAATGTGTTGTCTCTCACACCTGCCCACAATGCTTCTTGATCGTTTTGAAATCTAATTGGAGGATTCACTTTAGCATAAGGTCCAGCCTTGGACAAAACATCAGCAGTAAACTCTAGATAATGTAAACAAACCTCTCCAGTCACATCCACTCCAGACTGAATTGCATTTCTAATAATATCAACGCCTTTAGCTGAACTAACATGTGCGATATGGATTGGTCTGTTAGCATGTTCAGCAAGTGAAACAGCGCCCGCAATAGCCACTGCTTCCACTATATCAGGACGAGATTTTGGATGCACCATCGGGTCCGACAGATCGCTTTCTAACGCTAGACCAATATAGTGGTTAAGCAATTGATCATCTTCGCAATGAATCACAAATGGGATATCATATTTAGCGGTTTTCTGAAATGCCATCAACAAGTCAGATCGGTTTGCAGCAGCAATACCGTCAAATTCATCCTCTCGGCCAGGAGGAGCATCTACCATAAAAGCTTTAAATGCAATTGCGCCTGCGTTTACCATGTCTTCAATGACTTGTTCATCACAACCCACTGGCCCGCAATATAAACCAAAGTCCACATAAGCGTTTTCTTCACCCAGTTTCTTACGACTTTCAAGTATGACTGAGCTATTGACACATGGTTTGGATATTGGCATTTCTAACATGGTCGTAACCCCACCTGCCGCAGCAGCACGTGTTTCAGTAGCAAAATCTCCGCGTTCCGGCGCTGCTGGAGCACGGCAATGAACATGTACATCAATTGCACCTGGCAATAAATATTTACCCTGTAAATCAACGGTGGTTAAATCGCTGATATCAGTACCTGGCTCAAGAAGCTCGGTAATTTTCCCATCCTCCACTACGACCATACATGATCTTAGATCACCATCAGCAAACACCATACCATTAATAAACACAACCCTATTACTAGACAAATCTGATACCATAGCTCTTATATATCCTCTTTACATATTATTTATAACTAGTCTTTAACATCAATTCTTGAATCTGTCTTGGCTGATTGAATAATTGCTTCAACTACAGCCGCAGAGTGAACTCCATCATTCACAGAGGAGCAAGGTTCTCTATCTTCTACAATAGCATTCACTACGTCTCGTGCCTGTTTAACAAACTGGTCATCTTGAACAATACTTTTTCTATAGCTCTCTACCGCAGTACGTATCTCAAAACTTTGACCTAACTTTATATTGATCAAACCTTGAGAACCGGCAATTACTGTACTGATGAAAGGCTTACTCACATCGACATTCGGCTGGTAGCCAACAACAGAACCCACAACTCCATTTTCATACATCAGATTAGCTACAACCCCATGAATGGAACCCTCATATATACCATCAACCTTTGTTTGAGCATACACACTTGCAACTTTAGAGTTGGCCAACCAACCCTGCCAATCTATTCGATGAATTGCACTATAACCTAAAACACCAAGACCAGCTTCAGAAGCGCCCCATAACCATTCTGGCAATCTCTCTCCACCTGACAACCAGAACGTATCTGTTAGATATACAACTTCACCACAATCTTTTTGTGTTATATGTCTATGTGCGGCCTGCAGCTCCATCCGATGACGATGCACAAAACCTACTGCGCATTTGAGTTTTTTTTCGGCACATATCGCAGCTATTTCTTTGGCTTGAGATAGATTTGAAGCCAATGGCTTTTCTACCAATAATGATATATTGCTATTAAGGCCATCAATTGCCAACTTATGGTGAGTAGCATGGGGAGTAGCTATTACGAACAAATCAATCCCAAAATTAAACAAGTCTGAATAGTTCTCAACAACCTCGATGTCCAAAGTTTCACCAATTTGCTGTGCTAGCTCTATATTCTCGTCACAAATACCCACCACACTAGCTAACGAACCTAATGATTGAAAAGCATCAATATGCTTGCGGCCCGCCATGCCACATCCAATAATACCTACACGCACTGAAGTCATATTAGTTAGCCATTAATTTCTATAATCATTTTCATACATGGAAAGTACAAACAAAAAGCAATTCAACTACAATGGTGACTATTGACGTTTCGAATCTAATTTAACCTTCAAGTTGACCGATTCTCGATCTATCACCTGCGTCACATCACCAAGTATGCCGACCGATGTATTACCAATAGTAGGCCACTCCTGACCACTTGGTATAACAGTCCCTTTACGCTCTGCTTTAAGCTCTGAAATCAAATCTCCAGTGTATGGATTAATGAGCTTACCATAGGTACCTTGAGCTTCTACTTCCTGACCAAATTTTGCTTCGCGTATAAACAGACCATCATCACTCGATTTCCAGACTACATTGCCCGCATCATATACATCACAATGTCTCTGCGTATATATCGGTTCTGTGGCAATCATATCAAGTGCCCACAATATGTTCAAAATACCTTGCTCAGCATCTCGAATATCACGAGAGCTATTAGCATACCATCCAGTACCTCCACTCAACTCCGGAGTCAAATGAATTATATTGTTGTCCGCAAGAACATCGGACTGGTTTTCAGCAAATGTGCCAGGAGGAAAATAGGCGACTGAACTTAGACCAAATACTACGGCCAGATTGAGCCGTTTTTCCTCCATACTGTTCCAGTGATTTGCATCTTGTGGAGAATCTATCAATATATAACGTTCATAGGCAGTACGACCACCCTGATGAAAATCAATGAGTATATCTGAGTGCAATACTATGTTGTTGAAGTAATGATAAGAAATCTGCTCGGTGATAGAACCATCAATGTTACCAGGAAAGCATGCTAAAATATCTTTACCATCCGCAGGCGACAATCTTACACCTGTCTCAAAGCCCAAAATGTTCAATACAGGGACTGCAATAACAGTTCCTGAAAGCTCTTTTGGATCAAGATTGTCAAGCAAATTAAGTATGCCTACACTACCGGCTATCTCATTACCATGAGCAGCGCCCTGCACTAAAACTGTTGGGCCAGGTCTAACTCCTGAGACGATATGTATAGGCAATTTAACTTCAGAAAGACTACGAGTTTTCCCTGCCGGCAAATATCCAAAACTGCGCTTACCGCCATACGGCGGTAAGCCAGACGAACCAAGCTGAGCAATTAATTCATCATCCCTGTATACAGAGTTCATGGAAGTAGATTATCTACAGTCCTCTCAACTATGCCAAAAAAGCAACACCATTCTCCTTCTAAGACTGAAGCACGTGAGCGCAACCCAAATACTACTCCATCCTGCGGTGCCTGTACTGTTCCTGTCACATTGCCATATACATTGTAAACCTTGCCTAGTTCAGTACCTTTTGACAACATTGTCTCAAACTTTACATCAGGGGATCCTACCCACATACCTGATGCTGGAGCTAAAAGTGCCTGTTGATATCCTTGCATCCATTCGTCGGCATAAGTAGCTTCACCTTCAATCATATCGTAATGTCGCATCACATTTAAGTAGCTATCCCTAAGATCTTTAGCAATTTCATCAAAATCGCTCGTGAGTAAGCGACAATTGCCACCTAGCTCAGCAGTTATACCAGCCTTGCCCAAGTTTCCTATCATTGAGCTTGGGTTACCACCACCCGATGGGCTTGGAAAAACCAATGGCCATTGTGGTCCCATTGCAGCAGCTAGTTCCATACTCTGTGGATTATCAGTGGCAAAAATCATATGAGCCAAATACGAATGTTCGCCACCCGAATGAAGGGCAATTTGTAGATCACAGACATCTTTCATAGCGTTCCAATGAGCGTCAGCTATCCGTTCAGTCGGATATCCATCAGGGCTACCAGGATACACTCGGTTGAGATCATACGCAAATGTATCTAAGGGATTACCTCGATTGCCAGCCGCAAAAGCACCAACATTCATCACTGGTACAGCTACTACAGTGCCCGCTAAAGATTCAGGATCAATGTCATCCAACGCCATAAATATAGAATATGGCCCTTCCGGCTCGTCACCATGAGTAGCTCCATTTAGCCACAAAATTGGACCATCTTTTTTACCTCTAACAACAATTATTGGTATTATCTCCTTTTCACCAAAAACACTTGTATTGGTCTCAATACCACCATAAGCTTTTTCTCCAGGCGCGACATTAACTGTTCCGATAGTTAATTTACTAGACATATATTCTCCTTAATTCTTTATAGATTTGTTACTATTTAATACTAACTTATTTGTAAATCATTTCTTATCAACTAACTTTGTGCCAATATTCGCTTCATCTGATATCAATGGTCTCAATTCAGCAGATGGTCCACTCATAAACACCAATACACCTGGCCCATGACCTCCTCGCAGGCTATTTCCCTGACAAACCACACCAACACTCGATCTTTCTTTGAAACGCCCATGACTATAAGTACTATCCCAATCTCTAATCAGTACCAAATCACCAAAACATAGTTCGTCCTCCAAATAAGAAGAAGCAATTGACATTTGAATTCCAATCGGACCATATTCACTTAGGCCCGCACCAGCCCCAGCAGATTCCCCAGGCAGCTCATGTCGCACTGATAATGTAAAACCATCTCCCAGCTTTTCTTCGTGGATACCAAGCGAATCAAGCAAAAGTGGAGAACAACTTCGCAAATAAATTTCAGGATAATCTAACAAATGCAAACCAGTACCATAAGCTTCTATGAGAACATTATCCCCTGGAGCCATTAGATTGAGAGTCTCTACAGAAAAATCACATATTACTTGCTCTAAAAATCTGCCGCTTTTACCAGTTACGATACCTGTTTTACCAGTAGCTGCACCACTAACAATTCGAGCACGGTTACCCAAGCATGATAATGCACGTAATGCGGCGTTTTCACCTTCAACCTCATTACGAATAGATGCACCAGGTTGTATCATTTCTGCGGCCCATCTGTTCACACTGTCGCCAAGTCTGACGTTATATATCAAACCACCATACATAGGCAGTAAGTAAGCCTTTCCATCAGCATCAACAAAATACGGAAGAGCAGGTACATCAGGCATACGAGGTTGATCAACCTTACCAACCACTGATATTCGTACTAAATCCTCCTGATTAGTCCTAATCACTATATATCACCTGCCACAATAATATCCTATTATAAACCTAACATACCACCAATATTACAGTTAGGGTCAATAACGGGTCGTATTTCACCATTTACACATGACATCAGCTCTTGACATCCAGGCCCATGACCCAACCATGAAGAATCACCATGCATGATCAGTGCGATGGTGACAGCACCTTCCAAGTACCGTCGACTAAAGCGATGATCAGAATCTGCAACAGCAACAATATCTCCTAATTTTAGGTCTTCCAAGCCTAATTCCTTCAACTCGTCCCAGTCAGGAGTCATCATATCTTGATCAACAAAATCCGGAGCTAACTCATATCCGCTACCCATGATGTATGATGGAATTTCTGCAACAACTGGAACATCTAGAGTGCCATCTGAACCAACACTAATATCCCATCGCTTTAATAATTGTGGTCCTATTTTTTTTGTTACCACACCTTCATATCCGTTGATTGTCAAACCTCTACCCACTGTTTTTACAACAACCTTATCCATTCCAGTCATGGACTGTAATATATCTTCGTCAAAATGTGCCATTAGACGTGCATGTTCACCGGTAATAGTACCTTTCTTGCCAACCGCGGGCCCATCAATCAGAACAACCTCATTGCCTATACACCCATAGTAATGAAGTGCCTGATCGACTTCTATATCTGGATTTCTTATACTTACCGCCGGTTCAATATGATCTCCACCAGGCCTAAACGCATTGGATCCTATCCCAACATTGTATACTATGCCTCCCATACCAATAGGAACCACATTTTCTCCGTACTTAGTGGGTTTGTATACTCCTTTAGATAGCTCAGGATGCGCCACCTGAGCACTTATACCAACTTCTACTAAATCAGCAGCATTTGTTTGAATTGAGGTCATATCAATATATTATACGACAGCCATTACCCACACAGTATTTAGATACTACGAAAAGATGTATTTCTGATAATCGACACCCTGCAAAGCTTTCTTACTTTCAAATTTAGCGTCTTCAATAACTTCATCTAAGTCTACATTAGTGTACTGCCCACCCTGAACTAGTATTTCTCCGTCGACAATAACAGTATCAACATCATTACCATTCGCATAAAACGATAGCATCCACGGAGCCGAATAACATGGTGTGAGATGTGGTTTCTGGAAATTGATGACCGTTATATCAGCCTGTTTACCCACTTCAATAGATCCAACCCTATCATCAATATTGAGTGCACGTGCTGCATCAATGGTCACCATACGCAATAATTTTGCTGGCAAGACAGTTTCTTGGCTTCCAGTACGATGCCATTCTGCCCAAGCCACACGTGATAACTCGCCAATGAGATCATAGGAGGTATATGGTGCCGAACCATCAGTAGAAACTGTAACCTGTGCTCCGGCTTGCAACAAATCCGAAACAGGACATACACCATACCAGAGATTTTCATGTGTAAATGGCACCACAGCAATCCCCGTTGAACATTCACCAAGAATTTTGACCTCCTGTTCACGCAAACCATTGCAGTGAGCAAACAATGTAGGCCCTTTAAGAAGATCCTTTGTAACACCTTCACCAAATTCCTTCACAGCATAATCAACAGAGCCAACAAATGCATGAGAATGCAAAAGCACATTATGTTTATCAGCAATTTCACGTATCTGTTGTGCCTTTGCTATCATCTCTGGTATATCCTCACTATTATAAGAGTAAGGAAATTTGGGATGAGCTGCTTGTCTACTTAATAGATACGGATAATGTAATGAGACCTCTATGCGTCCATCGTTCGACTTGTGATAATCATGTATGATCTGTTCAGTATTATCCAAACATTGTTCATAAGTAAACAATGACCGTGTAGCTTGTCCGTTCTCCCATAATGTACCTTCCCAAGGAATGGGAACATGACTGACAAATGGGTCTGGAGGACCTACTCCCACTACTGTTTTACTACCTACATGAGCCACCGCCTCAATATTTTTCTGAGCGTAAATCACGTTATCAGTTCTGGCAGGAGTAGCCCCTATAACACTATATCCTGTGGTGACACCAAATCTTATGCGCTCGATAGCTGCAAGCATTGATTCCATATACCACCACCGCGGACTTGAATTATGGAAATAGACTGGATTGGTAGGCCAACCATGATCTGGATGATATAAACTCTTAATTAATCCATGTCCCGCATGCCCATAAGTATCAATCAGTCCCGGAAGAGCCATCATACCTCTTAGGTTGATTTCCTTATCGGCTTTGTACATGTCATTTATAGTAGCTGCTTCACCAACTTCAACAATCTTGTCATTGTTAATAGCGATACTTGCATCATGAATAATACGATCTTCAGAATCCATGGTCATAACATCATCAACCGATACCATTAGGTCGCAAGTTTTTTTGCTCATTGAAAGCCCTCTTAGCTTATAGTACTTC
>DFQC01000035.1 GCA_002377585.1 Anaerolineales bacterium UBA3499
ACCTATTGCATCTTCAGTTGGTTTTTCAACTTCTACAACTTTCTCAACTTCTACAACTTTCTCAACTTCTACTTCTACTTCTTCTTTTACTACTTGTGTTACAACCACTTCCTTTTCCACCTCAACTACTTCTGGTTGACAAGCAGAAACTAAAAGTGCAAGTAGTAATACAGATATTAAGAGATTAGATCTGAATCTAGACATAGAAACTTCCTCCTTTTTCTCCTACTGTATACTGTTGTTTTTGTTTGCTGCAGAAATCTGGACGTCAATTATACCCCAAAAACCCAGTTTGAGTTTGTTTAATAGTTTTATTTAGGTGTAAAAATGAGTCCAAAAGCAAATGAATTGGATTATGTTATCTTGAAAGTATGAATATTGAGGTTATTCCTAATCCTAAACCAACTAATTTGGTCATGTTAACGGGTTCGCGAAATACAATAAATGCTAGGATTACCACTACAATCGTCTCTAGCGATACTATTGGGAAGATTACGCTGCCTGGACCACCAGATCTGATGGCATAAGCTACTGCGGTCATAGCTGCTCCGCCGAAAATACCACCTAACGCAGCTGCTACTGACATCCTATTGGACAACACAAATGGTTGCTTTAGTATGAAAAAAGCAACTATACAGAACAACAGCATGAATAGTGCATCAATCATCAAAAAGCTTGGTATATCCACCTTGTTTTCCAGCCCCATTTGCCAAAAGAATTTCATTAATCCTCCACATACAAGTGCAAAGATTGCTAGATTAATTGGTGTGATCATATTTTCTCCATTTTCATAACTGTTGTTTTATTCTTCATGTGTTTGATGCATGGATTTGGCGCGGTTTTATTTTCAAGGCTACTACAATGAGTACATTTGATATTACAGTGTATATGGCAATCATCAAACATGCTGTATCAATAGTGAATCCGTTATCAAGTAGCAGACCAATGATTACTGGTCCTATTGCTGAAGCCAATACAGATAGTGCCATCATAAGGCTTTTGACTGATCCTATGTTTTCTACTCCATAAAGCTCAGCCCATAGTGCAGACGATGATGTGTGCGAGTAACCCACGTTCAGTCCAAGGAATACCATGTAGGGTAACACAAATAGATAGTGATCAAATGTAGCAATTGTTAGTGCGGCTAAAGCCAAAGGCACCAATTTGTATTTTGCCACTTGTCTGGCACTAAATCTATCAATTAGTGATCCTGCACTTAGCATAGCTATCATGCTGGTGACAGCATACAAAACATAATTTCCGGTAATCCAGCTAGCATCCCATCCCTTATATTCTGCAATGTTGAGGTGATGGAAAAAGAAAGCAGTAATAGCCATAGAAGTTGCTAGAGTACCAGGTAATAAGAGATAAAACCTTGTGTCGCGCATTACCTGAGTACGAGTCCAGCTAATTACATTTATATTTGTTTGGTTTGCAGCTAATGTCAATTCTTGGAGATGTTTAGAATGTGTACGCTCATGTCCTTTCAGTAGCCAAAATATTATAGGTATACTTGTTAGGCCTAATATGATTGCCGTAGCTCCATAGGTCCAGCGCCAACCATAAATCGCAATAGCTGCCACTGCTAAAACCGGCAATGATGCCTCTGCGACTGACTGACCCAAAGATGCTATAGCAAGTGCACTTCCTCGCTCTTTGTCAAAATATCTTGCCATACTGGTAATACCGGTATGTGAAGCAAGTGCCTGACCCGATTGTCTGAGCAAGAAAATACCAAAACATAGTGATAAGGGTCCCCGAATCGTTGGAATGAATAAGCAAGCAGCAGTCATGAAGATACATACTGCTAGACTAAAGTTTCGTAATTTGAAACGGTCTACCAGTGGGCCAGTCCATAGCATTGTAATGGCGCTTGCTAAAGTGCCGATCATGTAGATCGTACTCCAAGCGGTATGACTAAGGTCAAACTCTAACTGAAGTTGAGGCCCAAATATACCAACAAAAAATGTTTGCCCAACACTTGAGAAAAATACCATCGCAAATCCAAATGCTAACAAGCGTGGGTTGGTTAATATCATGCGTTTATATGTTGCAATCATTTTTCAAAAATTAGTCCATAAATTTAATTGGGTTCGTAAGACAGAATAGAAGATAACCACCTTTCTAGATCGGTAAACTCAACATTTTTACGCTGGGCGAGGCTAGAAATTTGATCTTTAGTGATATTACCTGTACTGAAATAACGGGATTCCGGGTGGGCAAAGTACCAACCACTTACACTGGCAGCCGGTGACATTGCATAGTTATCTGTTAAGCTGACATTTGCATTATTTGTAGCATCAAGCAGCTTGAACAATTTGATTTTCTCTGTGTGATCGGGACAGGCAGGGTATCCAGGCGCAGGTCGGATGCCCACATATTTTTCGCGAATTAATTCATTGTTCGTAAAAGATTCGTCAGGACTGTAACCCCATAAATCAATTCTTACTCTTTTGTGCAACTGTTCTGCTAACGATTCGGCTAATCTATCTGCTAGCGCTTTAATCATAATGGAAGAATAGTCATCATCCAAATCTATATAGTGTTGTGACAATTCATTAGCCCCCAAACCTGCAGTTAATGCGAAACCGCCTATATAATCGCGGATACCAGTTTCTTTAGGGGCTATATAGTCTGCCAGGCTATGCAGTACTGTATTGTCACTTTTTTGGTTCTGTTGACGAATGTGACATAGTGTGGCCAATAATTTGTTTGGATCATCGTTGCTGTACACCTCGATGTCATCGTGGTTTACTTGATTGGCAGGCCAAATACCAACTACTGCTTTTGCTGTTATAAGTTGCTTGTTGATTATTTCGTTTAGCAATTCTTGTGCATCGTCATACAATTGTTTGGCTTGATTGCCTACTGTTTCGTGCTGAAAAATTTTCGGGAATTTCCCTGACAATTCCCAGCTGGTAAAGAACGGAGTCCAGTCAATCGTGGCAATCAATTCCTCTAATGCATAATCGTCAAACACATGTATGCCTGGCTTGCGCGGAGTGGGGGGAACAAATGCTTCCCAGTCAAGTTTAGGTCTCTTAGTTTTAGCTACTTCGTAGCTAAGATAATTTTGACCGGAGCGACGTTTTTCAGTCCTTGCCCTGACATCTTTATACTCATTTTGTATGCTGGAGATATATGGGATGCGTTTCTCGTCACTCAATAATGTGCTAACTACAGTCACCGCGCGACTGGCATTGGGAACATAAACAACCTGATTGTTAGAGTAATGTGGTTCGATTTTTACTGCAGTATGTGTTTTGGATGTAGTTGCCCCGCCAATTAATAAAGGGATGGAACAACCTATCCTTTGCATCTCTTTAGAGACATGTACCATTTCTTCTAGTGAAGGTGTTATCAGTCCACTCAGTCCTATAATGTCAGCATTCTCCCTATTGGCTGTTTCTAATATTTCTTCACAGGAAACCATCACTCCTAAATCAACAATTTCATAGTTGTTGCAACCTAGCACTACACCGACTATATTTTTCCCTATATCATGCACATCACCTTTTACAGTGGCGACCACTATCTTTCCTTTATACCTAGTCTGTTCCCCTGCAGATTCTTCTTCTATGAATGGAGTTAAATGACCAACAGCTTGTTTCATTACTCTTGCACTTTTAACTACTTGTGGCAAAAACATTTTACCTTCTCCAAATAAATCTCCTACTACGTTCATACCGTCCATTAAGGGACCTTCTATAACATGCAAAGGTCGATCAGCATTTTGCCTGGCTTCTTCTGTATCTTCAATAATGTGTGTTGTAATGCCTTGGACCAATGCGTATTCAATACGTTTCGATACAGGAAATGATCTCCATTCAGGGTTTTCTGCTCTTTCTTCTGACAATTTGTTGTCTTTATAATCATTTGCAATCTTGAGTAACTGTTCTGTAGCATTTACATTGGTGTTTAAGACGGCTTCCTCTACTGCTTTACGTAATTCTATCGGTAAGTCATCATATAGTGCTAATTGGCCTGCATTTACTATTGCCATGTCCAACCCAGCTTTAATTGCGTGGTACAGGAATACTGAATGTATAGCCTCTCTTACTATGTTGTTGCCTCGGAAAGAGAAAGATACGTTGCTCAGCCCACCTGATACTAGTGCTCCAGGCAAGTTGTTTTTGATCCATTTGGTTGTTTCGATGAAATCAATAGCGTACTTATTGTGTTCTTTGATGCCAGTAGCTATAGGAAAGAGATTAGGGTCTAAAATAATGTCATGTGGACTAAAGCTCAGTTCATTGACCAATATATCGTATGATTTTTTACATATTTCTTTACGGCGCTCTAATGTGTCAGCTTGTCCATCTTCATCAAATGCCATGACAACAACAGCTGCGCCATAATGTTGACAAAGCTTAGCTTGCTTTATAAATGATTCTTTACCTTCTTTTAGAGAGATTGAATTTACAATAGATTTGCCTTGGGTACATTTTAGTCCTGTTTCAATAACATCCCAGTTAGATGAATCTAACATGATAGGAGCTTTTGCTATGTTGGGCTCTAAAGCAATCATATTACAAAATTGTTGCATAGCTTCTTCTGAATCTAGCATTCCTTCATCCATATTTACATCAATTATTTGTGCTCCTTCATTGACCTGAGACTCAGCTATTCCTAATCCCGCTTCGTACTCATTAGCAATAATCATATTTTTGAATTTTGCAGATCCAGTTATATTGCATCGCTCGCCAATGTTAACGAAAAGAGAGTTTTTAGTGATGTTGAAAGCTTCCAGTCCGGCAAGGCGACATCCAGGTTCGATATCTGGAATGGTGCGAGGGGATTGACCAGAAACTACATCAGCTATGGCCTCGATGTGTTTTGGGGTGGTTCCGCAACAACCTCCCACGATATTGATAAAGTTGTTTTCTACGTAATCCGCGATTACAGTTGCCATGTGACCAGGGCTTTCATCAAATTCTCCCAACTCATTTGGCAAACCTGCATTTGGATGGACACTAGTGTAACTTTCAGATATGCGTGCTAATTCCTTAACATGGGGTCGCAAAGCATCTGCTCCGAGCGCGCAATTTAATCCTATGGAGATAGGATTAGCATGTGCGACAGAATTGTAAAAAGCCTCTACTGTTTGACCAGTCAAGGTCCTGCCGTCTTTACCTGGTATGGTTCCAGAAATCATGATGGGTAGTTCGTAATTTACAATATCGAATGCAGACTTCGCAGCAAAAATTGCTGCTTTTGCATTGAGTGTATCGAAAACAGTTTCAATAAGGAGAATGTCTATATTTGTATCAAGCAATGCAACAATTGATTCTTGGTAATCATTTACTAGCGTATCAAAGGTAATGTTGCGGGAAGCTAGATCATTCACGTCATGTACTGTACAAGCACCTCTAGTAGTGGGACCTATGACACCAGCTACAAACCTTGGTTTGTCGGGAGTCATATTAGTAAAGTTGTCTGCAGCTTGACGAGCTATCTTACCAGCTTGACGGTTGATCTCGCCAGCGAAGTCCTCCAGGTCATAGTCAGACATAGAAGTACGATTAGCATTGAATGTATTGGTTTCAATAATGTCAGCTCCAGCTTCCATGAAAGACGTGTGAATATCTCTGATTAAATGAGGTTGTGTTATAGAGAGTAAGTCATTGTTGCCTTTAAGGTCCTTATGGAAATTTGTGAATTGTGTGCCTCTGTAATCAGTTTCTGTCAGCCTTAATGATTGAATCATAGTCCCCATAGCACCATCCAGTACTAGTATTCGTTCATTAAGTGCTCCGTAAAGGGCTTCTAATCTTTGTTTACGTTTCATTGAATGTGTAGTTAGTAACATTTGCCAACCCATGATTGTAACATGTAGTTATCAACACTCTGGCAGTATATTCAACGATATTTGCATTGAAAATTGGCGCTAATGCTAGTTTACGATATCTGTTGGCTACCATGTATATTAATTTTAATATAATATATACTCTTAAACTGTAATGCTCATTTATGCTGCCAGTTGTTTGCTGGTTTGTCGAGCAAGATATTAGGTTTTGTTATATTTGGCTGGTTGCAAACCTTCATCATAATCTGACCACATTATTAATTAACTAGCGATTATTTTATGGCATCTAACAATATCAAGAATGTTTACCTAAGACTGATCGGATATTTATCCAGATACAAGCGCTTCGTTTTTGCTGGGTATGTCGCCATGATATCTGCATCGCTGATTAACTTGTTGTTACCGCAGGTAGTGAAAAATGCTATAGATCAAGGTCTGGCAGAGGGTAACATGGGTTCTATTTTGAGATCGTCCTTGTTAATACTGCTTATCGCTGCTGTTCGTGGTTTGGCAGCATTTGGGCAACGATATTGTGGAGAGTGGCTTACGTACCGAGTCGCTTATGATTTACGCAAGGATTTCTTTGATTCTATTCAATCAGTTCCTATTTCATTTCATGATGTAGCACATACTGGTGATTTGATGAGTAGAGCCACAAGTGATACTGCTGAGACCGAGAGATTTGTTGGAATGGGACTAATGGATTTAGGATCTGTGATAATTTTATCAGTTGGGGTTTGTGTGGCTATGTTTTATGAAAGCACTTATTTGGCATGGCTTTCAATTGGGCCAATATTGTTAGTGCTTGTATTAAGTGTTCGTTTCGCTGGTCGTGTAAGGCCGATGTTTAAAGCTGTGCAAGAACAAATGGGTATTCTTTCTACTAGAATGCAAGAAAGTATGACTGGGATCACAGTTGTGAAATCTTTTGCACGAGAAACACATGAGTTTGAAACTTTCGAGCGTGAGAATGAATCTTGGTTTCGCAAACGATATAGGGGCATTTTGGAGTGGGGAACTTATTGGCCATTGTTTGGTTTTGCTTTGGCTTCGAGCGTGTTTATTTTACTTTGGTTTGGTGGTCCTCAAACAATCGATGGCACCGTATCTGTGGGCAGTTTGTTTGCAATGGTGTGGTATGTGTTAATGCTCAATGGCCCATCCCAACGGCTAGGTTTCCTAGTTAATCTTGCGGCTACAGCTGGAGCAAGTGCTACTAGAGTCTTTAGCATAATAGATGCTGATGCGGAGGAGACAGCTGCCTCTGGCAGTATTGCATTGGAACATGTCAATGGTGAGGTAGTCTTTGATAATGTTTGTTTTGGGTACCGTCCCGGTCACAATATTGTAAATGATATTAGCTTTCGTGTTTCTGCTGGTCAGACAGTGGCTTTAGTAGGCCCTACAGGTTCGGGTAAATCCACAATTATTAACTTGATACCACGTTTGTACAACACAACAGATGGTCGTATATTGATTGACAAGGTTAACATCAATGATATGAGTCTCAATGGTTTGCGCAAACATGTTGGTGCGGTGATGCAAGATATTTTTCTGTTCAGTACAAGTATCAGAGATAATATAGCCTATGGTGTTGGGGATGCTAGTGATGAGGAAATAGTCGAGGTGGCGAAAGCGGCTAATGCTCATGAGTTTATTTTGAAATTCCGCGATGGATATAATACTCTTGTTGGTGAGAGAGGCGTGTCTTTGAGTGGAGGTCAAAAACAGCGTGTTGCGATAGCTCGTGCTCTCCTGAGGAACCCAGCGATTCTTTTATTGGATGATTCTACTAGCAGTGTGGATACTGAAACTGAGTATCAAATTCAGCAGGCATTACGTATGTTAATGCGTGGGCGTACTACATTTATCATTGCGCATCGCTTGCTGACTTTGAAAGAGGCTGACCAGATAATTGTATTAGAAAGTGGCAATATAATTGAACTTGGTACACACGAAGAGTTGTTGGCGAACAAAGGTTCTTATCGTAATCTGTATGACTTGCAATTGCGCAGTCAGGAGGAATTTCAATATGATCCTGAGTAATCTCAAGTCAATAAGTGGAACGTACAAAGTGTGCATACAATAGACAAAGAATGATTTAGTAAATATGACAAATTCAAAAGATTCATCCGGAGAACGATTAGCAGCCCGCTCCATTCATGGTGCGTCTGGTCGTAACTGGCTTTTTAGGAAAGGAGTAACAGCTGAAACTGCTGAAAGGCAACAACGCGAGAATAGACTCTCTCGGTTTCTACAAGAAGATGAGGATGAACTTCATGACAGTACCCGTGATGCCGCTTTATTAGCTCGATTAATATCTTACATAGGCACATATCGTCTTAGAATCATCATTGCTGTTAGTCTTATGATTGGCACGGCTCTTCTTGCCGTTGTTCGGCCTTGGTTGGTAGCTCAGGCTATTGACGAAGGAATAAGACTCGATGATATGTACGCGCTGCGAATGTGGACCTGGCTTTTTATAGGCGCTGCATTAGGTGAACTCGTCTTTAATAGGGCTCGTATACTGATTATGGCTTATATTGGCACCAAAGTAGTGGCTGACATGCGGACAAATCTATTTCGCCATATGCATAATCTCTCGCTGAATTTTCATAATAACTATAGCGTAGGTAGGTTGATGAGTCGTTTGATTAGTGATGTAGGTGTGTTGCAGGATTTTATTACGTGGTGGTTCACTGGAGTTGCTAGATCAGTGTTCATATTGCTGGGGATTGTAGTGGCTATGTTGGTAATGAATTGGAGATTGGCACTTGTTACATTTGCAATCCTTCCTTTGATGATTTTATTGACGAACTATTGGCGCAAGCGAGTACGAAGTGTATACCGTGCAGCTCGTCTGCGTTTGTCTCTGATAAATGGTTATCTTAATGAAGCGATAACTGGTATACGTGTTACGAAGAGTTTTTCTCGAGAAAACAAGAACCAGGATCATTTCAAAGATTTAAATATGTCATACTTTGATGCCAATGCTGAGACAGCTCGGCTAGCTGCTATCTTCTTTCCCGGAGTCGATCTAATGGCCTCGCTTGCCACTGCGGTAGTAGTGGGTGTAGGTGGTTGGTTAGTGCTGAATGACACATTAACAGCCGGTGTACTCGTTGCATTTTTGATATACGTGGATCGGTTCTTCGAGCCAATACGTGAGATGGCAGAGCGTTACAATATATTTCAGGCGACTATGGCTGCTAGTGAACGAATATTTGGACTTATGGATACAAGTCCTGATTTATTAGATGCTTCCGATGCGGTTCAATTGCCTGCTGGTTTGGGAAAAGTTGACATTGAAGATGTACATTTTGCTTATAAGAAAGGTGAACAGGTACTCAATGGTGTAACGATAAATGCGGAACCTGGTCAAACCATAGCATTAGTTGGTGAAACTGGAGCGGGCAAGAGTACTATCATTAGGCTTATAGCACGGTTCTTCGAAGTGATGGATGGCCGCATTTGTATTGATGGTCATGATATAAGAAATGTAACTATGGGAAGCTTACGCTCCCAGATGGGTATTGTGCTGCAGGATACATTTATATTTGGAGGTACCATCTATAGTAATATACGTTATGGACGCCTAGAGGCATCTGATCAGGAGGTTGAGCGCTGTGCTAAGGCTGTTGGCGTACACGATTTTGTTGAAGGACTTCCTAACGGATATGACACAATTGTGGGCGAAAATGGTGTAAATCTTAGTATGGGTCAAAGGCAACTCATTTCATTTGCGCGGGCCTTGCTTGCGGATCCTGTTATATTGATTTTGGATGAGGCTACCAGTAGTATTGACACTACACATGAAATGAAAATACAGGATGCCTTGAAAGTACTTTTAGAAGGGCGAACATCCTTTGTGATTGCGCATCGTTTGAACACTATTGTAAATGCTGACCAAATTGTAGTGTTGGAAGATGGAAAAGTAATTGAGAATGGCTCACACCAAGATCTGCTAGCTATGAAAGGGAGCTATTACAATTTGTATACCATGCAATGGGCTAGCAATATGTCTAACACCTAATCTTCGGGATATTTATTCTTACTTTCGCACAAACAATTTAAACACGATTTAAGCTTAGCTTGAGTCATTTTTTAATAAGTTGAATTGTCCTATCTTCATCTTCTTATTTTTCTTCTCATTGTCTCTTCTTTAGAGTTGATCAAAGGAGTGTCACTATCACGAGTATGCACTCCTTTGATCAATTCACTTTACGGTTAGTTGATTGATTTGCGAGTTTGTTCTCTATATTTATCGGCGATTATTACTTGGATTAATTTTTAAATGCTATCATCATATATAATAATGTGGTTGTAAATTGTAGTTGCATTTTATTATCAACATCATACTAGTTAGGTGGTATATATGACAATCCAGCATGACTCTGTGTGGAGAGTAAACGTTCAATCAAGGAATATATCTGTTAATACAATGCCAAAGTCTTGGCGAAAATTAGGCGGACGTGCTTTAATAGCTCGAATACTCCTGGATGAAGGTGTTGCTGGATGTGACCCAATGGGTCCTGATAATAAACTGATTTGGTCAGTAGGTCTCCTAGTGGGCCATAAGGTTTCCTCATGTGATCGTATTTCACTTGGTGGCAAGAGTCCACTTACTAATGGAATAAAAGAAAGCAATGCTGGAGGATCAACCGGTCTATTATTGTCACATCTTGGTATACGAGCTTTAATTCTTGAAGGACAGCCCTTATCTGACGAATGGCAGGTTCTACGGATTGACAATAAAGGTGGAGTTTTCGAATCTGCTGAAGACATATTTGGATTGGGAGTATATGATGCTTCTGAGAAGCTTATGGAAAGGTATGGAAAGAAAGTGGGCATCACTTTGATTGGTCCAGGCGGTGAAATGGGTATGTACTCCGCCGGTGTTCAGAATTTGGATAAGGATGGTGTTGCTTCAAGAATTTGTGCTCGTGGGGGATTGGGTGCTGTGATGGGTGCAAAAAGAATCAAAGCAATTGTTATTGATGGTGCTAATGGGGAGAAACCACCGTTAGATAGGCCGGATTTGTTCAAGGAAGCTCGCAAACATTATACGGAGAAATTACTTGCTCATCCTCAGACTAAAAATTATAGTGATTATGGCACTGCAGCTATGGCTGAGATTTGCAACGGTTTTGGAGCACTACCAACGCGCAATTTTTCGTCAGGCCAGTTTGAACATGCTGAGGCAATTGGTGGAGAAACTATGCGTGAGCTTATGCTAGAAAGAGGTGGTGATAGTGACACATCACACGCTTGCATGTCAGGATGCATTATTAGATGTTCTAACTGTTTTGCAAGTAATACTGGCGAATTAATTGTATCCCCTGTTGAATTTGAGACGATAGGATTGGTAGGGTCTAATTTAGGTATAGATAATTTGGATGATATTGCTAAGTTAAATTGGGAGATCAATGACTTAGGACTTGACACAATTGAAGTAGGTGCCACATTGGGAGTGGCTGCTGAGGGAGGGTTGCTTGAGTTTGGAGATGCGGACCGTGCCATGAAATTATTGTATGAAATTCGCTCTGGAACCACATTGGGTAAGGTGCTTGGTAATGGTGTGGTTGCAACTGGGAAACATCTAAACGTGGAGCGGGTTGCAGCTGTAAAGGGTCAAGCTATGTCTGCATATGACCCCAGGGCCATTAAGGGCAATGGCGTGACTTATGCTACTTCTCCTCAAGGTGCTGATCATACTTGTGGCAATTGTATTAGAGCAGAAATTGACCACCTTTCTCCGGAAGGTCAGGTGGAAGTATCCCGTGATGCTCAAATCAAGATGGCTGGTTATGACACTTTGGGCGCCTGTTTGTTTGGTGGGTTTGGTTTTGCAAGTGCTCCTGGTGCACTGAGAGATTTGATCAATGGTCGTTATGGATGGGGTGTTGATGATGATGTATTATATGATTTGGGCAAAATTACACTGGATCTCGAGATAGAGTTCAATCATGCAGCGGGTTTTGGTCCTGAAGACAACAGGCTTCCCGAGTGGATGAAGACTGAAGAACTACCACCTTTTAATACGGTGTTTGATGTTCCTAATGATCAGCTTGATAGTATTTTTAATTGGTGACATTTGTTTATAGTTTGATTGGACTGGATGCATTATTGTACTGTGGAATCACAAGTTTGTTGATATAAATTACCAAATAATACTAATCTTGTATGTCAAGCATAGTTAATTCCCAAAACATAATCTGGACTGGCGAGAATCCCTATATTAGGCTTTTTGATAGGGAATCTGGATTAGTTGTTACATCTATTAGTTTGTTCCGCATCGTCTATTCTGCACAATATGGCAACGGTCATGCTTTGTTTTTGCTGAGCGATATTGATGCTAACGGATTCAGTTCAAAGGATGACTATTGTTTTTGTTTGACTGACAATCTGGTTCTTGCCAATTGGCTAAAAGAAGAAGTAGTTGTTGGATATACTGGATTTAGAGATATGCCTGACGAATATAAAGCAATGCCAATAATTCAAACTAACGATTTTTCCTCCACAGGTGATCCTAAGTATTCATGGACTGAGACCGTTAAGGCGGAAGGTATTGAAATAGCACTAAGCTGGGACTCTCTTGAGGCTCCGTTCTACGCAGAAATACCATCAGCGGAATGGCCAAATACTGTCTGCACAGTATTGCAAGCATCTCGCGATGTAGATGTACTCATTAATGGTAAGAGGCCTAAGGGTCATATTAAGAATGAAGACTTTTATGGGAAACCATCTACATCTTGCTGTTTGGCATTTTCTGAAACTTGGCTATCTCTCAAATAATAACTTTGTGTCTATATGAGACAAATGGAAGGAACTATTTGCACATGTTTTAGTGCAGCAGATCGATGTCTTCTGCTTGGGTCACATATACATAATAAGCGCCGAGTTGGGTGCCCTCTTCAGTGTTGAAATATGTCTTTAGCCGGGTAGGACCTGACTGAACAAATAGACGAAATTCGACGCTATTGGCAACAGGACTGACTTTTTCAATTCGTTCTCTATCTCCAACTATTATGCTAGCAGTGGTTATCATTAGCTCTTTACCACCATGATATAGGTCTATCGTCTCACCCGGAATGCCTGCTCTAATTGGTCTATCTTCTTCTTTGGGCCATCTTCTGAGCTCAAAAATGTATTCACCATCCTTCTCAACATTTATAGACCAATATCCGTTGCACTCCAAACCGTTCCGTATTTGTCCTTGGTTCCACGCTTGTCTTTCGCCATGCCAATCATGGCTTGTCAAGGTAGTACATTTTTCTTGCGCATTGCCAATTATAATTGGGCACTCTTCATCAAATCTGGTAGAAACTATTTCCCACCATTCCTCATAGTGTTGTCTTAAGTTATGTACTATGTCTTGATTCTGCAAGGCGACATCATATCTTTGCTCTGGATCCAGTTGCATATCATACAATTCTTTGCCATTTATCAGACGCCATTGCTGTGTCATGGTGGCGCTTTGTTTCCATTTGATAGGTTGTTCAACCCGCTGCGAATCAGTCACTACTACCCGGTCCAGTGATGGTTTATTTTCCTCCCTAATAAAAGGTGCTAGGCTTATACCATGAAACTTGCTGTCTTCAACCTGCGTTAGGCCACATAATTCTATTAGTGTCGGCAATAGATCTATGTTTGCTGATAGCTGTTCTATGTCACGTCCTTTAACTAGTTTGCCTTTAGGCCAATGTATGAACAATGGTACACGATGGCCGCCATCATATTCTGAACCTTTTTTGCCCCTCATACCAGCATTAAATCCATTTACGACATAATTATGGTTGTCCATGCTACATCCGGCTGCAGTACCGTTATCTGTCATAAAGATCAAGATAGTATTTTCTTCGATGCCTAGATCACGTAATTTTGTTCTCAGTCTAGATATGTTTTCATCGATATTTGTGATCATTCCATAGAAACGAGAACGGAAATCGGGTACTTGCTGATGGTATTGATTGCTGTAGATTGGCGGAACGCGGAAAGGACTGTGGGGAGCATTAGTCGATAGATAACATAAGAAAGGCCTGTCGCTTTTGTCTTCTATAAATTTTAGTGCTTCATCGAACCAAACATCAGTACAATAACCTTTGAAAGATTCTGTTATGCCATTGCGGAAATAAGTATCATCAAAATAGTCGTTTTTCCAGTAGTCTGGAGTTTGACTGATCCCACCACCGCCATGATAAAGCGCTTTTTCAAATCCTCGGTCATGTGGACGGAATGGGTAGTTGTCTCCTAGATGCCATTTTCCAAACATGCCTGTTCTGTAGCCATTCTCTCGGAAAATATCTCCCATAGTAATCTCGGATTCTCGCAATAATGAACGTCCTCCAACAGTATGCCAGACGCCTGTGGAATTACAGTATCGGCCGGTCATGATTCCAGCTCTGGTCGGGGCGCAAGTTGGACCAACATGGAAGTTTGTAAATCTGACGCTCTGGCTATGTAGTTTGTCTAAGTGCGGGGTATTAATGATTGTATTGCCATGACAACCTAGATCACCATAGCCTTGATCGTCTGTGATCACAAATAACACATTTGGTTTGTCAGCAATCGTCTGAGACATTATTGTAGTCTCATTAACTTATTTCAATCATCTTATGCATATCCAACTTGTCAACTACAAATGTAAGGTGTCCTGACTCATATTTAAAATTGATAGGCTGATCCTCAGGTACACATGTGATCTTATTAGGAGACTGATCCATTCGTAGCGATACGTTGATATCATATAATGGAACGATGTCTTCAATTACCTCAATCTCTCCTCGCATAATTGGGCTAGCATAAAGTAGATGTAAAACTAGGTGGTTGTTGTGAGTTTGTCTCATGAGGCTAGCGCGTCCTGCAGATTTTAGGTCTACTTCTAGTAGGGGATCCGTGTACACAAGTTTCAAGCAGTTGCTAAATAAGTCTCGATGTAGCTTCATGCCCATTTTCTCATATATTCTAAAGAGTGGTTGGGCAATATGAATAATCTTTCCTTTCTTAACTACGGATGGATGGTCAGACAATCTATCATACGGTGTATTCCGATGTCCGCAAAATTTTCCCACAGTGCGATTGAACTCGGGCGACCAAGTGTTTGCAAGTATTTTTGCATCTGTCACTTCAGTTGCTATTCCTGATTCGTATACTAAAAATGGTGACTTAATCAATCCGTCGCCCGACAACTGATGTGCTTCTATATACTCAATATCATTATGTGAACGTCCCTTATATGTTAGACCACAATCGATCGCGAACGAATCTTCTTCCCAATTAAGTCCACTATTGTTTGTCAGAATGAGTGCACCACCTTGTTGGATGAAGTTTTCCAGTTTAGACTTTAGAGTATGATCGATTAGGATTTCATCTGGAAGAATCAACAAACGATATTGGGAAAAATCCATGGTTTGGTCAATGATTTTAAATAATATTTGTTCTTGAAGTAGCATACTGCTTGCTCCAAGATCGCTGGTAATAAAATCATTGTCTCCATGTAAAGCAGTTGCTGATAATATTGCTACATCTGCTACCATCGTAGTATTTTCTATCCACGATTCGCGTTGTTCAACATATTCATATGCTTCTCCAATTATTTTGTAAGTATCGTCATTCATTTTCCCGCGAGGGTCTAATTGGTCACCCACTAAGCATCTGCTTCCAAGAGAGATCATTTGCGCTACTTCATATTTGAGAGCAGTCGGGTTTTTGAAGCCACCAATTTCTCCCCATAGGGAATGGAATTTTCCTGTCTGACCAAGAAAATCGAACTCAGGAACATTAGTGAAATAGCGAGCAAAGGTAGGGAAGTAATTGTATCCCCAGTGACTGGTTGGCAGCGATTCTATTTCGTGGTGGGACCAGTAAGGATATAAATCATACCGTCCCATTTTATCTTTTCCGTTGTGATATATAGTGGCTTTGGAGTTGTTGCTCCATACTATGTCAGTTACACGTTTGAGGTAATTTTTGTAGACAATGCGAGAGCACTCTACGCGATCCTCTTTATTCAAAGGATCAAGACCGTGCTCTTGCATAGTTTTTTGACACCAGTCACACGTGCATTCATGCTCATTTGTTATGTCAAAGAAGAAGCCACTAGGGTTGTATAGTTCAGATACCTCCTTTGTTATTGGTACAACTATCTCTTCTAGGTATGGGCTATTTAGGCAAAGCATGTACCAGCTTGGCCCAGTCGTTTTAGCATTCTGAGGATGTGAATGGTCTGGACCCATCATTGAACCGTCGATGTTTCGAATGACCCATTCAGGGTGCTCACGAGAGGCTTTGTCATTCCAGCGTACAGTTATGTAAACAGGCATATTGATTTTGGCTTTCTTTCCAGCTTTCAGCATTCGGCCTAAGAGGTCAGTCTTGAGATTAGGATGCGCCATATCTGTTTTGGTTGGGTAATAAGCCCATCCATGATGGCAAGTGGCAAAAACTGTGATTGAGTTTACTCTACCGATTTCAAGGGCTTTAATGAATTGATTTTCATCAAATTCTGCACCTACGTCTTTACAATACTCAGATGTATGAAAATCTAGATGGACTTGACGATAGCGAAGTTTTGGAAAATTAGAGGTCATTGTTGGTCACCTTATTATTGTGAATCATAGACTAGATTTGAGATACGAACACCTACTTTTTTGTAGGGTCATGCATTATGTTTGACAAGCACTAAAACTCATGGTACATTCTCACTGACATCGATGATTTTAGCATATTTGATGTTCAGCAGGATTCACGAATAAAAAAAAATAAAACAGATATGCTTGTTTATATGATATTTATTGCATCATAAAAATAAGTTTCATCTGTTGCTTGGAATTTATAGGTTTAGCTTGCAGTAAGAAGTATTTAAATGTCTAGTAGCAAGATTTATTATAGGGAGGGAGGATATAAATGAAGAAAATAACCTATTTTTCAGTTAGTTTACTAGCTGTAATTGGTTTATTACTTTCATCTTGTCAACCACAGGTTGTTGTAGAGGAAAAAGTGGTCATACAGGAAAAGGAAGTGGTAAAAGAAGTAGAAGTTGAAGTTGAGAAGGAAGTAGTTAAAGAAGTAGAGAAACCTGTCACAGAATACGTAGAAGTTGAGAAGATTGTAGAAGTGGAGAAAGCTGGGGCAGCTAAAACTGGTAACGAGGGTCCATACCCTGTACAGTATGTGAATGCCGAAGCAGCTGGTGTAACCATTAGTAGCTATAGTGGTAATCCTCTGTTTGCAGATCTGCCTCCTGTCGAGGAACGTCTACCTTCAGAACCAGCAGTTGTATTGAACTTGGATACGATTGGTTCATACGGTGGAGAACTAGCGGGACCAACAACTAATCCTGGTTGTTGTGGATGGGATGTGTTAGAAATGCGTCTCCAGCGACTTTTGATGATTGATACTGATCTTTCAACTCCTATTCCTAACATCGCTAAAGGATGGGAAGTTTCTGATGACAATACCACTT
The DNA here is from genome assembly GCA_002377585.1 of Anaerolineales bacterium UBA3499. Lineage (GTDB taxonomy): Bacteria > Chloroflexota > Anaerolineae > Anaerolineales > UBA11657 > UBA11657. The sequence goes on from DFQC01000035.1 coordinate 17,271, forward strand.
TCACTTTCCATTTGCGTGAGGGACACAAGTTTTCCGATGGTCAACCATTCACTTGTAGGGACTTTGAGTTCTACCACAATGATGTGTTGGCAAATACAGAACTTACCGCTGCTCCAGCCGGAACTTGGACTTCAGGCGGTGAACTCGTGGACTTCAAGTGCGTAGATGAGACAACTGTTCAATATAAATTTGCAGAGGCCAAACCAACATTTTTGCTTGCATTAGCATCTGAGGTAGGCAATCGTGGTTTCCGTCCGGCACATTACTTTGAGCAGTTCCACATTGATTACAATGCTGATGCCAACAAGAAGGCAGAGGATGCTGGGTATGAAAACTGGGTTCAGATGTTTAATGCCCATATGTCACCTTATAACTTTACTTGGAATTTAGGTTCCGAGATAGATCCGGGTGCGCCAACACTCAACACACATGTGTTCGACTCTGAAGATGATTTTGGTAACAAGTTATATACAGCCAATCCATATTTCTTCAAAGTTGATACAGCTGGTAATCAGTTACCGTATACAGATAGTTTGAGACGAATCCTTGTAGAAGATCTGGAAGTACAAGATCTTAAAGCTATAGCTGGTGAATATACCCATTTCGGTTGGGGTAAGCTGACCAGTTACCCAACATACCGTGCTAATGAAGAAGCTGGTGGGTATCGTACTGCATTGGCAACATACAATCGTGGTAATGAATACAGCTTTATCTTCAATCTAACTCATCCAGATCCATACTTGAAGGAACTGTTTAACGATATACGTTGGCGCCAGGCAATGTCTATGGCTATCAACAGAGACGAGATCAATGAGCTCGTATACTTTGGTCTGGCTACGGCTTCGCAAGCAGCTCCTACACCGGATTCTATGTTCTTTGAGGATTGGATGGCAGATTACTATGCCAATTATGACGTAGATGCAGCTAACGCGTTGTTGGATGAACTCGGTCTTGATCAGCGGGATGCTGACGGGTATCGTTTGCGATCAACTGGAGAGCCACTCTTCATCAATTACCAAGCATCTGTACCAGAGGAAGCTTGGCTAAAGATTGCTGAGTTGGTTACCAGTTATTGGCAGGCTGTAGGTGTAAATGTGCAGTTCAAGCTTATCGAGATTGGACTGTATAGTGAACTGCGTAACCAGGGTGAACATGATGTTGCCTCATGGGGTTTGGATATTGTTGATATTGGAGAGTATTCCAATGGTGCAAATAATCTAAGACCAAATTGGGGTGCTAGGGCTGGAGCTGTGCAATGGCAGAAGTGGTTCAATACTGATGGAGCTGAAGGTGAAGAGCCCCCTGAAGACGTAAAAAAGATGAACGAGGCGTTTGACAACTGGGGTAAATCTGCTTTTGGTTCTGATGATTACAAGAAGTATGGTAAGGAAGCATACGATTTGTCTTTCAAGGGTTTATACCAGATAGGCACCATTCAATTGCCTCCACAACCACTGTTGTTTGCATCTGACCTTATGAACACGCCACCTAACAACACCACAGGTAAGTGGAGTTGGAGTTATAGGCAATGGCAAATGTTCATGCCCGAGACTTGGTACTTTGCTACTGAGTAGTAAGTTGAAGTTGTTAGATAACTTTAGCTAGTTGTTGATACAAACACATGGCGCACAAGAGAGACTTCTTGTGCGCCATGTTGCTTTACGGACTGTTCTAATTGTTGTCATTCAGTAAGAAAACCAGGATAATACTTTTAATTTTCATACGTAAATATTGATCTTAATGTATACGATAGGTGGAAAATGACCATGAAAACATTGTCTCGCTCTGATATTATCATGACACGCCCAGGCAGTATGGAAGAGTATCAGCGGTTTCCTGCCACAATGCTAGGCTGGGGCTTATTACCTGAACCAGATAGATGTGGATTGCCACCACTTGAAGAGTGCATGCGACGTGTAGAGGAAGCACGCTTGTGTGGCATGAAGTTCCAGGGCCGAGTGGAATTTGATGCGGATTGGATGGGGATGATTGATTATGATCCTCATTTCATGGAAGCTGTCTGTATAGATCTTGACGGTCAACCAATTGTGACTTGGTGGGCTCATCGTTACAGAGGACATCCGCCTTACAACTACTGTACTAATTCACCCCGTTACTTGGAATATCTTCTATATCAAGTCGAGCAGGTGGTAGGTTGTGGTTCCGATATGATTATGTTGGATTGTGTAATCCCCAGCATTACTACAGTTGCAAAGGGGGGTTGTTTTTGTGCAACATGTAAAGCAGGATTTAGCAAATACTTGAAGGAAATCTATTCTGCAGAGCATCTACTTAGTATTGGTATTCACGATATAGATGATTTTGACTATCAGAATTATCTTAAAAACAAAAATGTGACACTAGAGCACTTTATTACAGCAAGTATAGGGAACGACAAAAATAGTGTTTCTTTACTATCTGAATTTTTGGATTTTCAGTATCAAGGAGCATCAAATTGTTTCAGGGAACTGCGTACTTATGCATATGAACTCAAAGGAGAACCAATTGCCTTCAGTACTAATGCTCCATATGCTCATCCAATCCATAGTTTCTCTATAGAACATATGGATTATTACACTAGGGAAATAAGGTATTTGCCGCCTAAGAATCAAATCTTTCCTAGTAGAGCTTGGTTTGAATTCAAGGTGGCTGAAAGCTTTGGAAAGTTCATTGCTTGTACTGCTTGTCCAGGTGACTTTATACCTATTGAAGAGCAAGAAATACCTGGATTTTGTAGATTGTGGATTGCACATGCATTTGCTAGTGGACATAATTTTATGGTTCCGAGCAGGATGTGGACGCGTAGGGTAGCAAATCAGCCAGATGGTTGGTATGTTAGCAATCATGGCGATTACGAACCTATATATGAATTTGTAAGTAGTAATAGTGACCTAATTGAAGATTATGAAGCTGTTGGTCAAGTTGCTGTTGTCATAGATTACACGGAATTCATGGGTTTGTTATGGAACTCAACTCAGGGTATAGCTGATGCAGCCACCCCTAAGCTTGACAATATAGCAGGTCAAATCGATTACCAGGGTGTGTGCACCTATTTAGCTCTTAATAACGTACCATTTCGTTTAGTCTTTGCAGGTAATGCTTGGTTTGAAGATCAAGTCGCTGCACATGATTTTCAGCAATATCGAAGAATACTCAGGCTAGTTAGTGGTGATAACAACAGCCTAGATGACCAATTAAGTCCATATAGTCAACTTATAACTGATTGGACGGGCGATATGGAGACCCTATTAGTAGATTATGAGCCGTCCATAAAGGTAATTGGAGCAGACAATATACTAGCTTTACCACGTTACAAGGCAAAAGATAGTGATGCTCCCGCTGTGATCCATTTATTGAATCTAAACTATGAGACAAGTACAGATAGTAGTGGACCGACAACAAACTTCAAAATAGAAATAAATACATCATTATTTGGTAGAGATTTTTCAGATGCAAGTCTTATTGCTTTAGGAACTGATGGCGACACAGTTTGTGAACTAGCTCAATCTAAGAATAGTATTCGAGTGACTGTGCCAAGTTTGGATATGTGGGGAATCTTACGATTGGAATAGACTAAAGCGGTAAAGCGTACACCTATACGCAAGGCTTGAGTAAAGATATTGGCATTGATGGTGATGTTTACATAATGACATTACAACCAATATATTGCCAAATTAGGTTAAATCAATTGGGTTGAAGCTATGTCAAAGACACCAAATGTGGTACTTATATTGACTGATGACCAGGGTTATGGAGATATTGCCTGCCATGGAAACTCGGTGCTTAATACTCCAAATTTAGACCATATGTACAGTAATTCTGTTCGACTTACCGATTTTCATGTTGATCCTATGTGTTCTCCATCTCGTGCAGCTCTTTTGACAGGACGTTACTCTGCCCGGACTGGCGTGTGGAGCACACTCACTGGGCGTTATATTATGCGTGAAGATGAGAACACATTAGCTGAGGTGTTTAATTCATCTGGTTATCGTACTGGTATGTTTGGCAAATGGCATCTAGGAGATAATTATCCGTATAGGCCTCAGGATCGTGGTTTTCAAGATGTTCTAACGTTTGGCGCGGGTGTTGTAGGGGAAATACCTGATTATTGGAACAACAATTATTTTGATGCACAATACTTGCGCAATGGTACATATGAGCGATTTGACAAGTACTGCACAGACGTTTGGTTCGATGAAGCAATCAATTTTATAAAAGATAGTGAGTCGGACCCGTTTTTCTGTTACATTTCAACTAACGCTCCGCATGGACCCTTCAATATTCACTCGGATTACAGTACACCGTATCAGGACCTAGGTATTCCATATGACCGTGCAAGATTCTATGGCATGATCACGAATATCGACCATAATATTGGTAAATTACATCGAAATCTTGTAGAACTTGGAATAGAAGATAACACTATCGTTATTTTCTTGGGCGATAACGGAACGTCTGCAGGTGCATCAGTGGATGAAGAAGGATTCTGTATAGATGGTTACAATGCAGGTATGCGTGGTAAGAAATGCTGGGCGTATGACGGTGGACATAGAAATAGCTGCTTCATTCGCTATCCTTCGGGAGGATTAACCAGTGGCCGTGAAATAAATTCTGTAACTGCTCATTTTGATCTAATGCCTACACTGATAAGTATGTGTGACCTTAATTATCCGGATGGAGTATCATTTGATGGTATTGATTTGTCCCCGCAGCTTATGAATGGGAGACCTGGGGACAACGAGCGAATATTGTTTGTGCATAATCAACAATTGGATCACCCAAAAAAACACAAAGATCTGGAAGTGATTATGGGATCATGGAGACTAGTGATTACTGAGCAATGGGGGTTAGGATTGCGAGAATTATTCAATGTGGATATAGATTCAGGACAATCTTGCAACTTATTTGAACAATATCCTGAGGTTACATCTAAGCTACTCAAAGAGTACGATATGTGGTGGAACGATATTTCGGTTAGGTTTGATGAATATTCTGATATCGTAATTGGATCAGGTCCTGAAGAGCATACTAAATTCACCTGTCATTCCTGGCATGGAAAAAAGGGGTTGTATAGTCAGGTACATGTACGCGAGGGAATGCAAGATAATGGATATTGGGCAATACGTGCAGAAAGGAATGGATTATATAAGTTTGAATTGAGGCGTTGGCCAATTGAATTGCAGATACCCATACGTGAAGGTGTACCAGCTGTTACTGGTATTCCCTTTGTGGATGATGTGCCTGCTGGAGTACCATTGGCAATAACAGGTGGTCGGATACAGATTGGTGATTACAAACAAAATACTAATGTTGATACAGATGATCATTCAGCGGTTTTTTATTGTAATCTACAATCAGGATCTAACAGATTGCAAACCTGGTTCACTGATGAATCTGAGCACGAAATGGGTGCCTACTATGTTTACGGTTCTCTCGTTAAATAAACTAGTATCTAGTCAATATCGTAAGAGTTTTGTCATAGCAACTGCAAATATGAATGAACTTCACTTATATATCAATAGTAAGGAGGATAATGTAATATGCAATTAGAGAACAAGGTTGCTATCATAACAGGTGCAGCCTCAGGTATGGGCAAAGCAATGGCAAAAGGGTATGCGAAGGAAGGCGCTTCAGTGGTAATAGCGGACTTAGATGCTGATGCTGCGACAGAAGTGGCTGAATCAATAAACAGCGATGGGGGTGATGCGGTAGCTATTCAATACGATGTGACCGACATACAGCAATCACAGGATCTTGTAGATTCTACTATGGAGAAGTATGGGAAATTGGATATTCTCGTAAACAATGCCGGAGTCATCGTAGTAAGTCCTATAGAAGATGTCACTCCAGAAGATTGGGATCTCATATTTGACGTAAATGCAAAAGGTTTGTTCTTTCTATCTCAAATTGCCTGTGTACCGATGCGGGAACAATCAAGCGGAAAAATCATCAATATGGCCTCAGGAGCTGGGCGGACAGGTGATGCATATGCTGCTGCTTACAGTGCAAGCAAAGCGACTGTAATGTCCATTACACGGTGTTTTGCAATGGCTATGGGAGCATATAATGTGAACGTGAATGGTATTGCTCCCGGAATTGTACGTACCCCGTTCTGGGATAAACTAGATGATGAATTTGCTCAGATTTTTGGGAATGACCCAGGAGATAGATGGAATGAAATCGCTGAAAATGTTGTACTCGGGCGACCTGGTGTTGCT
>DFQC01000003.1:0-24423 GCA_002377585.1 Anaerolineales bacterium UBA3499
TCCTTGAATTCAGCATATAGCTGTGCTGCTAGTGTCTTGTTGTGGGCTAATACAAGTGTTGATTTTTGTGTTTTCTCAATAACATTAGCTATCGTGTAAGTCTTGCCAGTTCCTGTTGCGCCATGAAGTACTTGGTGGGCTAAACCAGTGTCAAGTCCTTTCACTAAATCTCTGATAGCCTCGGGTTGGTCGCCTGTAGGCTGGTACGGAGCTGTAACTTTAAATTCTGGCATGAATTAATTATACCTGCGGCGCCCTAGAATAGTGTTGTCGATGATATGATAGACATATGATGTTAGAAAAACCAATTTTGATAGTAATGGTTGGACCTACTGCTGTTGGAAAAACTGCGACTGCTATATCTTTGGCGGAACTGATAAGTGGAGAAATAGTGTCGGCAGACTCTCGCTTACTGTATAAGGGTATGAATATTGGAACTGCTAAACCGACACATAAAGAGATGGGAAGGATTCCACACCATCTAGTTGATGTGACTACTCCGGACAGGAGTTGGTCATTAGCTCAGTATAAAAACGCAGCAAATAATGTGATAAATGATATACAGCAAAGACGCAAGATACCACTGTTAGTCGGTGGGACTGGTCAATATGTGCGTGCAATTACAGAAGGTTGGGATATACCTCCTATTCCTAGGGACAACACTATACGTGACGAATTAGTGGAGTATGCCGAAAGGGAAGGTTCTAGATCGTTACACACTAAATTAATGGAAATGGATCGAAAAGCTGCCGAAACAATCGATCCTCGTAACATACGGAGAATAATCCGTGCTCTGGAGGTATGTATAAGTACCGGAAAGCCTTTTTCCCAATTGCGGACAAAAACTAAACCTAGTTATGACATTTTTGTGGTTGGATTGACTATGAAAAGAAGCGAACTTTATATGCGAATTGATGCGCGTATTGATAGAATGTTTACTAGTGGTTGGGTGGAGGAAGTTAGTAGATTGATTAAACAAGGCTGTACATCGGATATGTCTAGCATGTCTGCTCTGGGTTATCGAGAGGTCATAGATTTTATTAATGGAGATATTGATTTTGCAGAAACTAAGCGTAGGATTCGGAAGGCGAGCCGTAGACTCGTACGTCGACAGGCATCGTGGTTCTCAAAAAATGATATGACTATCAACTGGTATGAGATGAGAGATTTGTGTCTTGGAGAGTTGCATACTAATGTAACAAATTGGATTCAGTCAATTTCATAGAATTAGGTTAAGTGGTAGTATGATTGCGATGGTCTCGCTGTTTTCTGTGCTGGCTAGTTGGGAAATTGAGAAGTGTAATGAAATTAAATTGCAAATTACTTACTAAATCAGTTGGTATCTTGACAATAATTGTTTGTATAAGTCGTGGTGTGGGAGCTGCTTCCAATCGGACGCAAATTCAAGACATAATGGCTGTACTTACTCCAGAACAGAAAGTGGGCCAGTTGTTTTTGGTTGGATTTGATGGCATCGATATTTCCAATGAGACATCAATTCACAAGCTCATTTATGATTATCGAGTTGGTGGAGCTATGCTGATGGCGGAAAATGATAATTTTACTGATAAAGACGATATGGTTTTGTCTACATCGAAATTAACAAAAGGTCTCCAGAGAATAGCGTGGCAAAAAGTTAATCAGGAATCACAAGAGGCGATTGGACTGCCTTCAACAGGTAACAGTAGCAGTGGTTACCTGCCACTGCTGATTGGCACTAAGTACAATCAAAATCTAGGTGAGAATATCAATACGGGTGGAGGGTTTACGCGTATACCTGAACCAATGGCAGTAGGTGCTACATGGGATACAAACCTTGCACTTTCAATGGGTGAGATAGCTGGTTCTGAATTGAGTGCACTTGGCATCAATTTGTATGTGGGTCCTAGATTGGATGTTGCGGACTCTCGAGTGGGAACCAGTACTGGTGGTACGGGATTAGATACATTCGGGGGTAATCCTTACTGGGTGGGCAAAATGATTCGTTCATTTATTGTTGGTGTGCATAGAGGCAGTAGTGGACGTATTGCGTTTGTAGGAGAATCTTTTCCTGGTTTGGGTGGTGCTGATAGTGGTAGTGGAATGAATGTTCCTGTTGTGAACAAGCCTTTGCAAGAGTTGGTTGCAGTCGACTTGGCGCCTTACCGGACCGTTACTAGATTGCCTTACGGATCAGAAGAAACTATTGATGTATTAATGCCTGCACAAGCCAGATATTCTGCATGGCAAGGGTCATTGTCTATAGACACACGACCCTTTGGGTTGGACTCTGGAGCTATGGCTGAGTTGTTTAACATGCAAGAGTTTTACGATTGGCGTGAACAGGGCGGACTGATTATGAGTTCAGCCTTAGGGAGGGAAGGAGTAAGGAGATTTTATGATCCTACTGACAAAACTTTCCCGGCATTCGAAATTGCTCGAGATGCATTTTTAGCTGGTAATGACATATTGTTTTTAGATGACTTTGTTTTCGATAGATCGGAAGATCAGTTTGCTACGGTCGTATCTACTATTGAATTATTCGTCCGTAAATATCGTGAGGATACTGCATTTGCTGAGAGGGTGGACAGTGCTGTAGAACGTATTATTGCTATTAAATTACGTTTATATGACAAAGATATGTCAATCATTAATGTCACTGAAGGTTCGTTGTTATTTGGGGTTGAAATAGAAGAGGGAAAAGTATTTCAGGTTGCACAGAAGGCTGTTACGTTGTTAAGTCCATCTAAAGCTGAGTTTGTTAGTCGCGTTCCTCGCGGCCCATCTGCTCTCGACAGAATTGTGATTTTTACAGATTCTCGTACTTTCAGTACATGTAGTATATGCAAAGAACAAGTGAGACCGCCGGTACAATCATTGGAGAAAGCGATTGAGCGATTGTATGGATTTGGAGGAATTAGTCAAAATAGCACATTGGAACTATTTAGCTTTAGTTTAGCTGATTTGACTAAATATGTCGCAGATGTAAATATTTCATCTGACGAGTCGTCACTGGCAAATAGTGACAGAACTAATAGTGATGATAGCTTATCTGATTCTCAGATATCTAGTGAGATTGAGAGTGCACTTGTTGGGGCGGATTGGCTAGTTTTTGCAGTTGGTGAGCCCGAAAAAGGTGTTGATAGAAGTGCGCTAGATCTATTGTTAACCGAACGACCAGATTTGTTATCTGACAAAAAAGTTATAGTATTCGCTACGGGTGCACCGTATTATCTTGATGCTACAGCTGTATCGCAATTTACAGCCTATTATGGATTATATGGTGATAGTAGTCCATTTATCGAAGTTGCAGCGCGAGTCCTATTTCAAGAAATAGTTCCACATGAAGCTCCTCCAATATCAATTGATGCGGTGTCTTATGATTTGCAGGCAAATTTATCACCTGACCCTACACAAACTTTTGTCGTGGTGCCTATAGTTGATATTGGTGAGGCAGACATTGCTGACAATGCGCTAGTGAACAACTCTTCTGATGAGTCTGCTGATTCGATTAGTGGCCTACCAACTCCTGATGCTGTAGTAAAGGAAATTATGCAAGGAAGTACGGTGAATCTTCAAACTAGTAAATTGGTGGATCACAATTTAAAGAATGTTCCTGATGGTACTATCGTGGAGTTTGACGCGTCTTATCTTGCTGAAGGGGGTATTACTGAAACTTTTGCTGTGGCCAAAACCGTTGCTGGGGTTGCAAATGGAACATTAGTAGTAGATAGAATGGGTTTGGTTGAAATTAGAGCACGAAGTGGTGATGCCATTTCAGATGCATTACAGTTTGATGTGTTATTGGACTCTGATAATTTGGCAGATGATGATGCATTGAAATCGGAGGGGACTTTGGAGGTTGCCATACTTGAGACTACTAGTCCTACGGAGGCTACATCTACGAGCGATATATTGACAGAAGTTGTTGTAGTTAATACTGCAGTTCCTGATTCTGTCAGAGAAGTGATTACAGTAATTGACAACAATGACGCACTGGAGGACAGTGTTCATATCGATCCTCGCGATCTTATGTCAGCAATACTAGCTATGATTGTAATTAGTGCTATAGGATGGAGTGTTGCTAGTATGCGGGGTATGGCACCATTACTGAAATCCAGAGTGCGATTGATATTGTTTGTGACAGTGGGCGTATGGACTGGGTATGATTACTACGCCCTAAAATTACCGGTTCCTGAATTGTTGTTGAATTTTGTGGGATTAGCACCGGCTCTGTTGGCATGGGCGGGTGGTTTTGTGGGGCTATTGGTTGGTACTATTACTCCCGGCGAGTTGTCGTTTGATAGTATTAGATCAAGGATGTTAGGCAGTAAACGTAGTGATGACAGCTAGAATAATTAATAGCGTTGATACTATAGCCAGGTCACGGTGTAATGGGTCTGCTAGGGCATGTTGGACCCATTCTTTAGATGTTTCAGGCATATATTCTGGTATACCTTGGGCGTCCGGGAAAATCCCTTCAAATAGAGCCGATTGGAAGGCGTTTGTTGTAGCTGGCCTATCTTCTGGGTGAAGGGACAGGGCCCAGTGTATTGCTCTTTCTGTGCGGGGGCTTACATTAGGATTTATGGTTCGGATTGCAGTCATGCTGTCTGCATGCAAAAAGCGAATTTTTGCCTCTGGTGGAGGTTGATTGGTCAGAAGATGGTAAAGTGTGCATCCAAGTGAATATACGTCAGACCTAAGGTCAGTATGTCCCGCATCTCCCCCATATTGCTCTATTGGTGTGTAGTGGATTGTGCCGCGACCCTGTACTATTGTTACAGTTCTTTCTTCGGGTGTCATAACTTTGACTAGTCCGAAATCGACTAGTTTGATTATCCCAGCAGTGTTTACCTTTATGTTGCTAGGTTTTATGTCTCTATGAACGACGGGTGGGTCTTGCAAATGTAGGTATTCAAGCGCCTGTAGTATCTGGTGTGTCCATAGTAGTATTTGATTTTCGTCTAGGAATGATCCTGGGGTTTGAGATTCAATCTTTTGTAGAAGGTCTTCTCCGTCGACATAGTCCATGATAAGAATGTCAGTATCCTCGTCTGTGAAAAAGTCTGATACTTTAGGTAAATTAGGGTGATCAAGTCTTGCAAGTATTGATGCCTCTCGATGAAATTGGGTGCGCGATTGCAGTTGATGATCGGGAGTTTCTGAATGGTCCCTTACAATTTCTTTTACTGCACAAATACGACCCTCTAGTCGGTTGTCGGCAGCTAACCAGATGGACCCCATACCACCTTTCCCTATAGATTGCTCGATTAGGTACCGGTCTTTTAAAGTGTTTCCAATTGAGATAGACATGTCTAATGCATTAGTATATGTATAATAGGCATATTGTGTACAGAATTATACCGCTAGGTTGTTTTGAGTACGGGAGGTTAATAGATGATGGCTGATATATCCCCTGTATTAATCGCCCAGTCAGGTCCGCTTCGTGGACAACGATGGGTTTTATCTGAAAGCAAGCTGACTATTGGACGAGACTCGGATTGTGACATTGTTGTAGCTGATAACACTGTGTCTCGTAAGCACGCTGTAATTACTAAGCGTGATAGTGATTGGGTAATAGAAGATACTTCTAAGAATGGAACTTATGTTAATGAAAAATCTGTAGAAGGGACAATAAAGTTAAATGACGGTGATTTTGTGGCAATAGCTACAGCTGTACAAATAGCATTTGTTGGCTCGGATGCTACGGTGCCGTTGAATATTGCTTATTCACAAGAGAGACGTATGCAGTTGGATGTGCAGTCTAGACGAGTTTGGTGTGGAGGTAAGGAATTATTGCCATTGTTGTCAAGACCACAGTATAGGTTGTTAGTATTGTTGTATGCGAATATTGGCGATGTGTGTACTCGGGATGAGGTTGTTGAGGCTGTATGGCCTGATGTGTTGGGAGAAGGCGTGACTGAACAGTCGATAGATGCATTAGTACATAGATTGCGAGACAGATTAGATGAATGTGATCCAGAACATCAATATGTAGAAACTGTAAGAGGACATGGATTTAGACTAAATAACCCCGTATTGTGAGAATTACATTTGTTTATTGAATACCCAGTTCGTCTTTAACAATTGGAATGTAGTCGAGCAGTTTTGATGCTAATTCAGTTTGTTGATCAGATTGTAATTGGTCGGCTACAGTTTTCATAATTTCTAGGATATCTTTATCGAACTCATTAGATCTAGCTTTAGCCATTTCTATGACTTCTTCTCTTGTGTTAAGAGCTAGTAATTCATTGATGAACCTTAGTTGGGGTGGTGCATGTTGGTGTAGTACCTCAAACAACCATGCTTGAATTTGTAGTAGGTTAGTCTCTTCATCCTTGTTGCCAGCAGATTGCGCATTTTCTATGTGTTGTTGGAGTAACAACATTATGGATTGGTCTATATCTTTAACGTGTTCCTCTATTTTTGCTTTTGGGTTATCCGATTTAATGATTGATGCAAGTATTGATTGAGCAGCTTCAGCTTTTTGTTGGGAGGCTTGGTCAATCTTTTGAATAGTTTCTAGTATCAAAGATCGTATATGCTTCAATTTGGGTTGGTCTTCTGGAGTGCTATTTTCTAATCGATCGGTTAGTAGTATGAAAAACTCATAATCTGCTGCAGGACGTGCTAGTGTAACCAGACATGTTATGTGTGTGTCATCGGGGGCACTTAATATTAGATCGAGAAAGTTCTCGCGTGTTAGTTTGGAACCGATAGATTCTAGATCAGCAGCTGACTTTTGCAAGGCAGTAGCATATTCTTGGGAACGTTTCCCAAAAGTTGAGTGAGATAGTAGTTGTTGTTCAAGTTGCTCTAATATGTCTGTTTGTGAATCTGGCTGATCAGAAGGTTGCGATTGCTTTATTGCGGAGAGTAGCTGAAAAAAGAGATCATCCAGTTCTTCGTCTCGTTCTTTAATCAAGTCAGGAAGCATGTCGGCGGGTGTCGAGATTAGGGTTTTTATGAGCTCCATTTTGGATCTTTGCTGCTCAATCATTTCGTTGGTTATGCCATCTTCATTTAGTATGGTTGTTCTCATGCTTTCGATTGAAAACATTTCTTTTGGTTGTAGTAAATAGGCTTTACGTTTGTCCGAAGGTATTCGATTTACAATTGTTCTAGTTAGTGCACCAAATAATTGTTCTTTGTCTGGCAAGGGTATGTTTAGTTCGGCAGGAGTATATGTTAGTAGGAGCTCTTTCTCTGGGTCGTGGTAAATTATAGGTGTTGTGGCCATACCGTGGAATGAACACAGTGGACAGTCAATAATATTAATGTTTCCAGATAGTAAACGTTGTTTGATGTCTTTGTCTACTGCTACGTCAAGTATCTGGTCTATGTCCACAGTTATGCGTTGTTTGCAACGTGGACAGTTAACTAGTGAATTTGAGCCAAGTAATGCCATGTGTCACCTTATGTTTTAATTGGAATGCTAAAATGGAAAGTTGATCCATGTCCTGGATCAGAATCGACCCAAATTCTTCCATGATGAGCTTCAATCACCGCTCTTGTAAGATAAAGTCCTAAACCCGCTCCTTGTGTATGCGAAGTTTCAGCTGTTTTGGCGCGGTGGAATCTGTTGAATATTCTATCTAATTCGTTGATAGGAAGTCCAATGCCTGTGTCCGAGACGGAAACTATAGCCTCTCGTCTCGTAGTTCGTCCAGATATTTTGATCGGACCACCATTTGGTGAATACTTGATTGCATTAGATAGTAGGTTGCTCAAGGCCTGTAGCAATCTTTCTTCATCTCCATCTATGAGCGGGAAATTTTCTGGAAAATGTACAGAGATATTGTGTTTGGCAGTTTGGGTCTGAAACTTACTGGACAATCGTTTTGCAAGTTTTCCTAGATTAAATGTGGAGATGTTTAGTTCAATTCCACCAGCCTGTAGTCGGGATGCTTCAAGAAGATTGTCTATTAGATTTGCTAGTCTATCTGCTTCTTCTTCAATAACCGTGATGCTTTCATTTATTGTATCTTTTGTCCAGGTTGCGTCTTCGCGTAGTAGTGTGCCTGCATACCCTTTTATTAGTGAGACAGGAGTTTTAAGTTCATGGCTAATTACGGAGATGAAGGTGCTTTTAAGTTGCTCGGCCTCTCTAAATCGGGTGATGTCACGCACATTGGCAATTATGTTAACAAGCCGCTTATTGCGGTCAAATATTGGCGCATATGTGATTCCAACAGCGAGTTCTTGTCCGGTTGATTGTAGCAAGTCGCCTTCAACATACAGTGGTGCGGCACTGCCGAATGGCCATCCACGGGCTTCGGCATCAGCCAGGTTGGGGTCTGGAATGCTTGACCAATTTATTATTTCATCATGGGTACTTCCAAGTGCGCTGGCTGGAGTAACACCTGACAGTTGCGCTAAAGCTTTATTCCAGCGGAGTATTAAATGGCCTGAATCAAGAATCATGATTCCATCGGCTGATCCTTCAAGTAATGCGTCAAGTTGGCGTTTTTCTTGCGATACTTGCTCGTATAGTCGTGCATTAGTTACAGCAACAGCTGCATGATCTGCAAACGCCTGCAATATTTTCATCTCATTTTGAGATGATGGAGAAGCAGAAGCTCGTAGTACTAGCAGTAATCCGACTAAGTCGCCACGTGCTTCTAATGGTAAGCCTATAGTTCCTTCTAGATTGAAAGGACCACTACGAGCTAGCATATGCAAGCGTTGTTCAAGTTCTGCTATTATGTAGCGGGCCGGATCTACTAGCACTGCACTTGAAGTAGTGTTTTTCAGTACTGTTTCAAAATGCTCTAGAAATTCAGGTGATACGCCATGTTGAGCATGTATTGAGAATGTTGCTATACCATTTTTGTCATCGCCATCAATTTGGTCTCTAAGAGCGATTAGGCCGGCTCGGCCTGCGAGCATTTCAGTAGATGCTCGTAAAATACGTGTTAATACGGATTCCAGGTCAAGTTGTTGTGTTAGTGCTCGTACTATCTGGAGTAAGTGATCACGTTGCCGTATTCGGTAGTCGGTAAGCATTTCTCTTGTTTGATGATATTACCACGACGATTTAAGATTGTCGTTATTCATGGTCTTGTGCTAGGGAAATATTTCAGTTAGTACTGGAATATAGCGGCAGTTACATCCTCCTGGTCTTGAGCATGCCTCTATTGGTATTGTGGGAGTATCCTGTTTGTTATAGGTGCCTTGTAAGTTGCGCCCGGGTGTACAGGCGTCAAAGCTTACTGCAAATGTTATTTTAGAGACTCTGGGGTTATTAATGTGTTTAGATAATGCTTCATTTAGCTCGGAACGTTTGCTTTCGATGTTATCTGTCTGTGGACTTCCGGAGTGACTTGAATGTTTGATGTATTCGGCGTTTTTATTATTCATTTGCAGTTATTTACTTTATAGATTGTTACGAATGACAAGAACTGCTATTGGAGAGGTCATGGCTAGTTGTGTTGACACATTGTCTGTAAGCATCCTGCTGATTGAATTTCTTTTAGCTGCTCCAATAATCAGTAGGTCGTACTTGTTTCGGTCGATATCACGAAGAATTTCCTGAGTGGGTGTGCCATGTCGCAATTCTATTTCTGCGTCGATTTTCGCATTGTTCAGTAGAGCAGCACAATCCCTTAGGTACTGAGCCGTGGGCGTATCGGTTTGTAATAGATCTGCTAAGGATTCGCCCATTTGTGTTAGGCCAGTATACATGCTTGGTATAGCAGTACTAACATGTAGTAATGTGAGCTTTGAATTTGTGTGCTTTGACATCTTGATCGCAGTTTTAATGGCATCAAATCTAGCGCTTGGTCCGGAAGTACATACTAGTATGTGATTTAAATTTTGTGTTATTCCGCGTGATACAAGCACTGAAATAGGTGAGTCTTTAATAATTCTATGCGTAGTGTCGCCAAAGATAAATTCTGTAGGAACACTAGAGTGTGTTCTGGCACCAATTACAAGCAGATTATATTTCCCAGACTTTGTTTCGGAAATAATCTCATTGTCTGGGTTACCTTGGCGAATTAATATATCTGCAGGGTTTGCGATATCTTTGTCAATTGATTGTAGTTCGTCATAAATTTGAGCTTTTGAGGACTCAGATTCAATAACTGTAAATAAAGTTACCTTAGAGTCCAATGCTTTGGCCACCATGGCGCCGATATTGATAGTTGATGTTGAATAAGGTTTTTTACTAATGCTGAGAAGCGTTTGCATAATTATAACTCTAATGTATAGCTCCAGTGCTTCCGTCAAGCAATCTCCATATGACTAGTACTGCTCCAATGAATGGCATTCCGGCAAAAAGAAGTCGTATGCGTGGTCCGGCAAAGTGATGTGTTGCTACTGCACCTATTTGTGCTCCGATCCCTGCTCCAGTATGCATAATGAGAGCAATCATAATATCCACGTTACCTTTTAGTGCATGTGTTATAGTGCCAAATCCAGCTGAAAATATTATTTCGAACAAATCAGTTCCTATGGCTACATGCGTTGGAATACCTAATACGTAGACCATCAAAGGCATCCGTAGAAATCCACCGCCTACGCCTAGGAATCCAGCAAGCATTCCCGAAAGTAATCCTGCTAATATGATGACCCATAAGGAAATTGAAGCTATGCCTGAATTAGGTAAAGATATCATGGGCTTAATTTGAATTAGTTGGACTCGTTTTGTCAATCCAGTAAATCCAATAGCTTCTTTCGCGTCTATTTTTTGTGTGTGAATCATGCGGATTGCTCGAATACTTTCGATAGCTGTAAACGATCCTATTACAACAAGGATAGTTACGTAGGCCCATCCAATGATTTGGTTAGCTTTGCCCATTTTTTCTATTAATTCTACTGCTTGAGCACCGATTTCAACACCTATGATAGTTCCAATTATCATTAGGACACCTAATTTGACGTCTACGTGCCCTAATATTTTATGGCGTCGTGCTGCTACCATTGATTTTCCAGTCATGTGGGCTAAATCAGTGCCAACCACAAAATTCATTGGTACACCAGCTAGGAACATCATTGGACCGGCAATAAAGCCTCCACCGACCCCAAAGAATCCACCAAGGATGCCGACCAAAAAGCCGATTGCGGCCAAATACAAAGGGTTGATTTCTACGCCAGATACAGGGAAAACCATAGTTTACTCGGAATGAGGCAGACCTAGTCTAACCATAAGAAATGAAGTAATACGTTCTAGAAATGCTCCTTGCAACACTATGATCACTAAGCCTGCGAATGCATACAAAACTATATTTTCGTTAAACATGTCATTAAGCGGGTCGGAAAGAAATTCCAATACTATTAATGCATACGCCGACACTAATATACCGTATATGAACAATTCTATTGCGAGATGTTTTATAATGGATTTGCTATTCATGTTGTTTAATGTTGTATTTAGTCACTTATTATCGTATAAACGATTACTTAAATTATTACCAATATATATTATACTGAATATTTTGGTGAATATAACAAAATATTTGTGTGAGCTTATGTAGCGTTATGATTATTTAATGTAGATCATTGCTTGGGAGATTACATGATGTCTGATTCACAAAAAAAAATATTAATAGCAGATGCAATAGCTTCTGTAGGAGTAAGAAAATTAGAAAGTTTCTGTAAAACTGACTGTGATTACAGTATTGCGCCAAGTACGCTAGTAGAGAATATTAGAGAATACAATGCACTTATTGTTAGGAGCCGGACCAAGGTTACATCAGAGTTGATTGAGCGTGGTAGGAAGTTAGAGGTAATTGGTAGGTGTGGAGTTGGTGTAGATAATATCGACATAGAGGCTTGCAGAAATAATGGTGTGTTAGTAGTAAACTCACCACTAGCTTCAAGTATCGCAGTGGGAGAGCTGACTATTGGACTTATGTTAAGCTTAGCGCGCAGGTTGCCTTACTGTGATAAAGAAGTCAAATCTGGCAATTGGCCGAAGAGCGATGTCAGAGGCTATGAGTTAAACGGTAAAACTTTGGGTTTAATAGCAATTGGTAGAATAGGCACCGAAGTAGCTCGCTTGGCAAATGCTTTTGGAATGAGAGTAATTGGATACGACCCATACATATCTGATGAAAGGTTTCGTGAGCTAAATGTTATAGCTGTAAGTTATGATGAATTACTTATGCAGTCAGATTATATTTCTCTGCATGCTCCATTCACTGAAGAAACGAAAAACATGATTGATGTGGATGCAATAAATATGATGAAAGATGGAGTTAGAATAATTTGTGCTGCGCGAGGTGGATTGATTGACGAGAATGCCCTTTTACAGAATCTAGAATCGGGAAAGATAGCTGGTACTGCCTTAGATGTCTTTGAGCAAGAACCTCCGAATGCCTCCAAGTTAATTGGACATCCGAATGTAGTGGTTACTCCTCATATAGGTGCGCAGACTGTTGAAGCTCAGGATAGGGCAGGAATTGACCTAGCTAATGAAGTTGTTGCTGCGCTTAAGGGGGAAAGTCTTCGCTGGCGTATCGTCTGACTTAGGTGTGCTTCTAAATTATTCCGGAGCTGATCCTACTACTCTCTTATGTGATGGCTTCAATCTGTTTTGAAAAAGTTTGTATTGACAGATGATTGTGATGACACCATAAATTATCTTGTTGGTGATTGCTGAGTGCTGGGCTTCAAAATGCTTGTGGTGGAAAAGTTTCATAGCTCTATAAAATTCGCGTATCATGGGGCTAGGTGTCTGGCGGGTTGAAGTCCCCTTATGATGTTTTACAATTACTCTTGGGTAATATACTATTCGGTAGTTTAACTGTTGTATTCTTAGATTGATATCAAGATCCTCGCCGTACATAAAGAAGGTTTCGTCCATCAGTCCAGCCTTTGCTAGTGCTTCACCTCTGATAAGTTGACAAGCACCTACTGTAGAGTCTACATCTCCTATTTCATTCTCGTCAATGTGCGTCATATGGTAACGTCCAAATATGGGATGTTTTGGAAATATTTTCGATATGCCAGACATGTGGTAGAAAGCTGTTGATGGGGTTGGTAATCCGCGTTTGCATGCTTTGTCCAATTTCCCATTATTTAGAATTAGTTTGGGTCCAAGTACACCGATGTTCGATTGGCTATCCATGTATGTCAGTAATGCATGCAACGCATCCATAGGCATTTCCGTATCAGGATTTAATAGTAATGCGTGTCGGAAAGTTGCGGATACTGGAAAGCCAGCTGCTTTTAATCCAATATTATTGCCTCGAGAGTAACCTCCATTGATTTCGCATTTTATCAAATTGCACCATGGATAAAGGTCCTTAATTTTGTTGCAAGTTTGGTCTGTGCTCGCATTATCAACAACAAAAACTTCTGCATCTATATCGTTGATAGCGAGTTTGAGACTGTCGAGACATTTTGGCAAGTGTGCCCATGAATTATGGGAGACTATTACTATAGCTATATCTTGCATAATTATGCCCAAAGAATTTTATGATAACTCTGTAGACGAACCAAGCATTCGTCAGTTGTTAAATTTCCCTTTAATACGGCTAATACAGAGCGGACTGCCCAGTATTCTAGACCAATTATGGTAATTAGCTTTAGCATTAAGTATGAAAACACACCTAAATTTGTTCTGTAAAACCTAGATTGGCTTTGAGCAAATAGCACAGAATTTCTTTCAGGATTCGAAATAGTACTATGGGCACCCCTATGCATAATTGTAGCAGACGGCAAATAGTGTAGGTTCCATTTCAGTTTACGTGCTCTGTAACACCAATCGGTCTCCTCAAAATATAGATGGTAATTCTCATCCATACCGCCGATTTGGTTCCACAGGACACGTTGGACAAAAATGGCTGCGCCAAGGATATGCTCGACGCATCTTTCTTTTTGGTATGCTTCTGGTGGATATCGACCATTGATTGTCGAGTCAATGGGCACCAGTTTTTCGAAAAAGCCAAAAAAAGCTTGTGCTAGATTTGGGAAGCGAAACGTTGAATGTTGTAGAGTGCCATCAGGGTTAACTAAGTGAGGAGCAATCATTCCTGCTGTGGGGTGTAGGTCAGCATAATCTGTCAGGGTTTTTAGAGCTCCCGATGAAACTTCTGTATCAGGATTGAGTATAAGGAAATGTCGACCCTGTGCTGCTTCCATTCCCATATTGTTGCCAGCTGCGAATCCTAGATTGCCGTGGCCGGACATTAGATTTATGTCAGGATAATGATGTGTAATTGTTTCGCAGGTATGGTCTGTAGATCCGTTGTCAACGATCAATATTTCCACTTCCACGTCTTGGCTGTTATTGATTATTGAGTCAATACAGTCAATAATTACTTGTGCGGAATTGTAAGTAACTATAATAACTGAAACATCCGGTGCTCTTGGTATCATGGAGATATTTTACCTCGAATAGATGTTTTTAAGCGACTTGAGGGTATAATTTTGTGTATGACTAAAATTGATCATCAAACTATATTTAGTTAAATTGATATGTCTGAAGCTCATATGATATTGCCTGTTACCGGAATGACTTGTGCTAATTGTGCTGCACTAATTGAAAGCGGATTGGATAAACTTCGGTACGTAGACAATGTTAGTGTAAATTTGGCTAGTGAAAGAGTGATGGTGCAGTATGACTGGAAGAAACTTTCTTTACTGGATTTGGTTGAAAATATTGAAGGGTCTGGCTATGGTGTGATAAAGAATAGCCTGAAAATTCGCGCCACTAATTTGATGGATGACAATGATGCAAGATCACTTGAAGATTATTTAATGAAATGTGAAGGTGTACTTAGTTGTGGAGTTAACTATGTGTCCGGGAATGTAACAGTGGAGTATGTGCCAACTGTTATTAGTGATAATGACCTCCAAAATGAAATTGCAGGTGCAGGCTTCAAATATATTGTAGATGACGGGCATGTGCATGACGCTCATGACGCTTCGCGTAAACAGGAGCTTGCAAAGCATAAACGACTGTTGCTTGTTGCGTCTATATTAACAGTTCCAATAATTGTCTTATCAATGCTAAGCAAAATGAGTTGGATAGCTGACAATACATACTTGGCTCAGTTGATGTCGTGGATTGTGGGTGTGCTTGCTGCTCCAGTTCAGTTTTATGTGGGATGGCCTTATTATGTGGCAGGTTATAAATCCATACGCAACAGATCAGCAAATATGGATGTGCTTGTGGCGGTCGGGTCTAGTGTTGCTTATATGTACAGTTTTTTGGTTTTGCTGGGGAATGTTTTGGGTTGGTATGGTCTAGGTGAGCATGTTTATTTTGATACTTCAGCTGTAATAATCTTATTTGTGAGGATTGGTAAATATCTTGAATTGCAAACCAAAGGACGTGCTGCAGAGTCGATTACCAGATTGTTAGCTTTACAGTCCACAACGGCTTGCGTAGTGTCTGATGATGGCGAGCGAGAGGTTGCAGGAAGCAAGGTGATTGTTGGAGATGTTATCTTGGTGCGTCCAGGCGAACGAATTCCAGTAGATGGAATAGTGCTTACAGGTGAGTCCACTGTGGATGAATCTTTATTAACAGGTGAACCTTTAGATGTAACAAAGGTTCCTGGAGATAAAGTGATTGGTGCGACCATCAACCGGCGGGGAAGCTTTACCTTTCAGGCAACCCAAGTTGGGTCAGAGACAGTGCTGGCACAAATAATTGATGTTGTGGAACGCACACAGGCATCTAAGGCTCCCATTCAAAATAATGTTGATAGAGTCTCGGCAGTATTTGTGCCAGGAGTGATCATGTTGGCGCTTCTAACTTTTGCGGGTTGGTTTTGGGTGGGTGAGTCTAGTTTCACTAGTGCGATGATAAACATGGTATCAGTGCTTGTAATAGCATGTCCATGCGCACTTGGATTGGCTACGCCTGCAGCAATTGTGGTAGGTGTAGGTATAGGTGCCGAGCAGGGTATATTGTTTCGTGATAGTGAGACATTGGAAAAAACTGCTAATATTTGTACGATGTTCCTGGATAAGACCGGTACGATTACTGTGGGACATACGACTGTTACAGATATCATAATATGGGCAGGTCAGTCCCAAATAAATAATGAAGATGATTTGTTAGAATTAGTGGCCTCGATCGAACAAAGCAGCGAGCATCCACTTGCACAAGCGATTGTCGGTGCAGCAACTCTTCGAGGTCTAAGCCTTAGAAAACCTATTGGTTTTAGAGCGGTTCCAGGCGCAGGTGTTCGCGCTGTTTTGGATAATAATAATGTGGTTGTAGGTAATAGACGAATTTTAGGCCCTAGCACTGTACTGTCACATGAAGTTGAGGAGGCTATGACTGCCCTACAAATTCAGGCTAAGACAGCCGTGTTGGCGGCAATAAATGGTGTAGTTGTTGGAGTAATTGGACTTGCTGACAAGATAAAGCCTACTTCTATAGAAGCTATTAGTGAATTACGTGCATCAAATATAGAATTACTAATGATTACTGGGGATAGTACTGCCACTGCAGGTGCGATTGCAAAAGAAGTGGGACTTGATCGAGTGCTGTCAGGATTGATGCCACTTGATAAAGCTAAAGTGGTCAGCACTTCTCAGAGCGAGAAATCTCTTGATGGCTATGTGGCGATGGTAGGAGATGGTATTAATGATGCCGCTGCTCTTGCACAATCCGATGTTGGTATGGCAATAGGTACTGGTACTGATGTGGCGATGGAGTCTGCTGATATTACACTTGTTAGGGGCGACCTGCTAGCAGCAGTTAGTGCATTGAAATTATCCCGAGCTACTGTTAGTACCATCAGGCAGAATTTGTTCTGGGCTTTTTGCTATAATGTTTTATTGATTCCTGCTGCTGTGATGGGGGAGTTGCATCCAATGATGGCGGCAGCCGCAATGGCATTTAGCTCGGTTTTTGTGGTTGGAAATAGTCTTAGGCTTAAAAATATAAGGTTGTAAAAAATCATTAACTACCTGTAATTTACTGTGGAAAAAGAACGCTTTTACAAACAACCAGATGATCAGGAACTTCTTGATATTATCGCTCCATTTGCTGTTGAAGGGCGTCCAGGTTTGCTGCCGGCACTCCACGCAGCTCAGGAAGTATATGGGTGGATATCGGAGTCCGTAGCGGAAGCTATTGGGCGCGCACTTCAAGTTCCTTTGGCAGATGTATTTGGTGTGATTGATTTTTATACAATGTTATACAGTAAGCCAGTGGGACGTACGATTGTACGAGTGTGCGCTGACCCTAGTTGTTCTATTGCCGGTGCTAAGGAAGTTTTGGATAGCGCATGCGAATATTTGGGTGTCAAACCTGATGAAACAACTGAGGATGGAGAATGGACAATTGAAAGTACCACTTGCCTTGGGTTATGTGACCATGCTCCAGCAGCCTTAGTTGGAGATTCAGCATTAGCATCGTTAGATCCGGATGGTGTTGAACAGTGGCTTGGGTTAGATGCAAAGCGTCCAACAAGCGTAATCGATGGTGATATTCGTGTTTTAACAAGAGACTGCGGTGGGATAAACCCTATAAGCTTAGAAGTTTATCGATCGCGAGGTGGATACTTGGCACTATTAAAAGCGTGCGAGGAAGGCGCTCCTGGCGATGTTATAAAAGAAGTCAAAGACTCAGGTTTGGTTGGTCGAGGGGGCGCAGCTTTCCCTACTGGTTACAAATGGGAGAGCGCATCAGGTGCGGTTGGTCAACCGAAATATGTTGTATGCAATGCAGACGAGTCTGAGCCTGGGACTTTTAAGGATCGTGTGCTAATGGAGGATAATCCCCACCAAGTGCTTGAGGGAATGTTGCTAGCTGGCTATGCAATAGAAGCGCAAAAAGGCTATTTTTATGTGAGAGGTGAATATTCGAAGGCCGTCGAGATAATTAGTAAAGCTATTGATGAGGCGCGATGTGCTGGATTCATAGGTAGCAACATTTGTGGAATTGGGTGGGATTTTGATATTGAGGTGCGAGTAGGTGCTGGTGCTTATATATGTGGTGAGGAGACAGCCTTGTTTGAGTCAATAGAAGGTAAAAGAGGGTTTCCACGTATAAAGCCACCTTTCCCCACTACACATGGGCTTTTTAACAAACCTACTGTAGTTAATAATGTTGAAACTTTGTGTAACATTCCAATGATTATACGTGAGGGAGCTGATCAGTTTAGAAGTTATGGTACTGACAAGTCTCCGGGACCAAAGCTATTCTGTCTCTCGGGTGATGTAATGAGGCCAGGTCTTTATGAGGTGCCTTTCGGAGTCACACTTAGGCATATGATTGAGGATCTTGCTGGCGGGGTAAAGGGTGGTGCTCTGCAAGCAATATTGGTAGGAGGAGCCGCTGGCGCTTTTGCTACAAGTGAGGATCTGGATGTACCATTGACATTTGAGGATTTGCGTGATGCAAATTTACCTCTTGGTTCGGGCGTACTCATGGTTTTTAACGAAACGCGGCAAATACAGAAAATACTTAGTGAGCTTGCATATTTCTTTGCGCATGAATCATGTGGTAAGTGTTATCCTTGCCAGTTAGGAACACAAAGACAATATGAAATACTTGACAGAGTAGTGCGAGGCACAGTGAAAAGTGGAGATAAAAAGCGATTGCTTGATGTGGGATGGACCATGACTGATGCGTCGTTATGTGGACTTGGGCAAACCGCAGCGACTGCCGTAATTAGTGCGATGGATAAGTGGCCTGATCTGATTGAGGAGTAAAATATTAACGATGGGCAACGATATAACTTTGACTATTGACGGTGAACGGGTTAGTGTTCCCGAAGGCACTACATTGCTTGAGGCAGCAGGGAAGTGTGGTGCTAACGTGCCTACTATATGTTATCACGAGCACTGTACTTCATATGGATTGTGCCGTCTATGTGTTGTTGAGGTCGAAGGTCAGCGAGTTTTGGCCGCGGCTTGTGTTGCAATAGCTCAGTCAGATATGATGATAAGTACTGCTAGCGAACGGGTTATGCGTGCTCGTAAAACTATACTAGAAATGTTAGATTCAGCTATCGATTTAAGTGAGTCTCCTGAGATTGAGGATCAGCTGAATGCTTATGGCGCTGAGAAGGAACGGTTTCCTGAAGGGTGGAAACGTGATTGTGAAGTTATTGATGATAATCCAATGTTTATACGCGATTACTCGCAGTGTATATTGTGCTGGCGGTGCGTTCAGGTTTGTGCAGAGGATGCACAATATTCTTATGCGATTAACTTTAGTGGACGAGGACATGAAACTAGTATTAGCACTTTTTACGATCAGGATTTGACTTCATCTAGCTGCGTCTTTTGTGGGCAATGTGTGGGTGTTTGTCCTACTGGCGCACTTAAGCCTAAACGTGAATGGTTGCTAGAAACTGGATATGCTCAGCATGAAATTATAGAACTCACTCAATCTAAGAGGCGTAAGAAGAAACGTAGGCAAGAAAGGCCTTATCAAACTGGATAGTGATGATGGTGTTAATATGACAATCTTACAGAATAGTAGGATGGTGACAACAACCTGTCCGTATTGTGGGGTCGGGTGTGGTCTAGATTTGCATATAAAAGACGATTATATCTATCGCGTGACTTCGGATTTTAATAATGTGGTGAATCAGGGTAATTTATGTGTGAAGGGACGTTTTGGTTATGATTATATTTATAGTGACAGACGAATAACTTCACCAATGATTAGAAAAGAACCCCAAGAAGCCGGTAAACGCAAGCAAGCATTTGACGTTGCGGAATGGGTAGAAGTTTCTTGGGACGAAGCGCTTAATTACGTAACCACGCGTTTGGTAGAAATACATCAGCGTGATGGGGCCAATGCTCTAGCGGTTTACTGTTGTGCAAAAGCCTCGAATGAAGATAATTATTTGCTTCAAAAGTTGTTTAGATCTGTGTTTCGCACAAATAATGTTGATCATTGTACTAGACTATGTCATGCAGGTTCAGTTGTGGCTCTTCAAATGGCTATTGGGTCAGCCGCAATGAGTAACACAGCTGCTGAAGTGATTAAAAGCGATTGTTTCATAGTGACTGGGTCAAACACTCCAGAAAATCATCCTATTATCGCTTTGCAAATGAAGGCAGCCGTAGAGAAATATGGTGCAAAGCTCATTGTTATAGACCCACGCCAACTGGAGTTATGTGATTATGCGGCACTTTGGCTACCGTTGAAGCCAGGTACAAACGTGCCTGTATTCACTGCGATGGCAAATGTCATTATTAATGAAGGATTAATAAATACTGGGTTTATTACGGATCGCACAGAAGGTTTTGATGAGTTCAAGAAATCTGTGCAAGAATTTACACCAGAATATGCTGAAAGTATTTCAGGGGTAAAGCGGGACCTTATAGTTAAGGCAGCGCGAATGTATGCTGAGGCCCAACGAGGCGCAATATATTGGGGAATGGGTATATCACAGTTAGCACATGGGACGTCTAGTGCACTAGGATTGGTTCATCTAGCATTGTTGACTGGTCATATTGGAAGTGAAGGTACGGGGCTAAATCCATTACGGGGACAGAACAATGTACAGGGTGCATCTGATATGGGATGTATGCCTTACCACTATCCTGGATATATGGAAGTAGACAAAAAGGAGAACGCATCAAAGTGGGAAGATTTGTGGAATTTGGAATCAGGCAGCCTGAATCTTGAAAAAGGTTTGACTACAACTGAGATATTGTCGAACGTTGGTGAAGGGGGAGTAAGAGCACTATATATTATGGGTGAAAATCCCATGATGACAGAACCGAATCTTAATAAAACACGAAAACATATGGAGGAATTGGAGCTTCTTGTGGCTCAAGATTTATTTATAAATGAGTCCGGAGCATATGCTGATGTGTTTTTGCCGGCAACTTCCTGGGCGGAGAAGGACGGCACGTTTACTAATACCGACAGGAGAGTGCAACGCGTTCGAAAGGCAATAGAGCCGATTGGTCAAGTGCGTGGCGATTGGGAGATAATATGTGATATAGCTAAAAGAGCAGAAGAGTTGTTAGGTAGGTCGAGGTCTACATTTTGGAGTTATAACGATCCAGAGGAGATTTTGCAGGAAATGGGACGAGTTGTGCCTGAATATAGAGGTATTTCGTATAAAAGGATAGATAAAATTGGATTGCAAACCCCAGTATTGGATAACAAACATCCTGGGACTCCATTTTTGTTTGACAAAACCTTCCCCTCTGGTAGAGCTAAATTTTTTCCGTTAAAGTATGTTCCAGTGCATGAGCAACCTGATGATGAATACCCATTCATACTAACTACTGGTCGTTTGTTAGAACATTGGCACGGCGGGACTATGACTCGGAATTCCAAGTTGGATGATCTATATCCTGAGGCAAGAGTAGATGTACATCCTATAGATGCGGTGCGTATGGGCTTAGATGATGGTGATGCAGTTGAAGTGGGTTCCAGGAGGGGAAAGGTTGTTCTCCGAGCAAGCGTAACAAAAAAAACAAGCCCTGGAGTTGTATTTATCCCTATGCATTTTGTAGAAGCAGCGGCTAACTTACTTACAATTGATGCTTTGGATCCTCAGGCTAAAATACCCGAATTCAAAGCATGTGCAGTTAGTATTAAACGAGTAGACAAAGAACTTTTACCAGATCGCACAGTAAGATTAGATAGAGGTAGGTGGTAGCCTGCTTCCTAAAACCTATGTATAGTCTGGTGTTTACTAAGAATGGAGTCAATGATGCAAAGAAAATTAACTAAATTGTTGTCACCTGTACCTAATGACATTGATATTGCCCAAGCTATCGATCCATTACCAATTACTGAGGTTGCTGCTGGGATTGGTTTAAGTCCAGATGAATTGGTGCTATATGGTAATCATAAGGCCAAGGTAAAGCTTGCTGTGAAAGAGCGATTATCTAATCAGGCAAATGGAAATTATGTTGATGTTACTGCTATTACACCTACTCCGCTTGGAGAAGGCAAGACTACAACCACAGTGGGTTTGTGTCAGGCTCTTGGTGCACACTTGGGGAAAAAAGTAATCACATGTATACGACAGCCCAGTCAAGGGCCTACATTTGGAATAAAAGGTGGGGCTGCTGGTGGTGGCTATAGTCAAGTGATCCCTATGGAAGAATTCAATTTGCATATGACGGGAGATATACATGCTATCACTGCGGCAAATAACCTGTTAGCAGCAGCTATCGATGCACGAATGTTTCATGAATCAACGCAAAGTGATGACGCATTGTTTGGGAGATTGTGTCCACCTGATGGTGAAGGGGAGAGGAAATTTTCATCTGTCATGCTTAGACGGCTTGAAAAGCTCGGTATAAACAAGATGGACCCCAATGAATTGACCGAGGAAGAACGAAGGAGGTTTGTGCGACTCGATATTGATCCGGATAGCGTCACTTGGCAACGTGTTTTAGATGTTAATGATAGATTTTTACGTCGGATTACTGTTGGAGAAGGGCCCAAGGAAAAAGGAAGAACAAGGCAAACTGGATTTGATATTACTGTTGCGAGTGAAATTATGGCTATCTTAGCCTTGACCACCGATTTGGCTGATATGCGAGAGAGATTGGGCAGTATGGTTATTGGAACAAATACTGATGAGGTGCCAATAACTGCTGATGATCTAGGTGTTGGTGGTGCGTTAACCGTGCTGATGAAAGATGCCATAATGCCAACATTGATGCAGACTTTAGAAGGTACTCCTGCTTTAGTACATGCAGGTCCATTCGCAAATATTGCTCATGGCAATTCATCAATTGTTGCAGATCAAATTGCGCTTAAATTAGTTGGCCACGATGGTTATGTCGTGACTGAATCTGGGTTTGGGGCTGATATAGGTATGGAGAAGTTCTTTAATATCAAATGTAGATATAGTGGTCTAATACCTAATGCGGTAGTGCTTGTTGCAACAATTCGCGCTTTAAAAATGCATGGAGGCGGTCCGACAGTTAGTGCAGGTAAGCCATTGGATTTGGCATATCAAACCGAGAATTTAGAATTGCTTGAGATTGGATGTGCAAATATGGTTGCACACATAAAAAACGCACTGCGATTTGGCGTGCCGGTTGTTGTAGCAGTCAATAGATTCAAGGATGATACCGACGCAGAAGTAGATTTGGTGCGTAGTATCGCGTTGGAGGCAGGTGCGGAGGATGCAGTGATGTCTAATCACTGGGCGGAGGGTGGTGCTGGTGCAATAAAACTTGGTGAAGCAGTAATGAAAGCATGCAATAGTCCAGCTAATTTTAGCTTTTTGTATCAATTAGAAATGCCAATAAAAGAAAAGATTGAGTTGATAGCCCGTGAAATTTATGGGGCAGATGGTGTTGAATATAGTTTGGAAGCTGAGCAGAAGATAAATTTGTATGAAAGAAGCGGTTTTGGAGATTTGCCCATCTGTATGGCTAAGACACATCTAAGTCTAAGTCATGATCCTTCACAAAAAGGTGTTCCTACGGGCTTCATGCTTCCTATACGGGATATCAGGGCTAGTGTAGGTGCGGGTTTTCTATATCCATTGGTTGGTGCAATGAGTACTATGCCTGGGTTACCTACGAGACCAGCATATTATGACATTGACGTTGATCCGCAAACTGGCACTGTGATAGGGTTATCTTAGGTTAGTCTGAAGGGACATTCCTTGTGCGCTACAAAATGATTGTTGATTTATGTGTTTGCAGATAATGGTTGATGCCAAATGTAAGCCAGGAATTGTTCAGGCATAAGTTGACAGGATACTATCGGCGAATATAATTCGCCACACAAATATGGCCCACTAGCTCAATTGGCAGAGCAGTTGACTCTTAATCAATTGGTTCCAGGTTCGAGTCCTGGGTGGGTCACTCATAGGAGTTGCGATGAGTGCTAGTGGCTACTGTTTTGATCTTCGTATTTAGCTAATTCTTTACTAACTGTTCTGTAGTTATAAGAGCTGGTAGCTAGAAGTGCTATTCCTGCTCCAATCACAATATAGTTCACCTCCTGTATTAATGAGAAATTTAATATAGCAGCGGATGCAATGGCTATAAACGCTATTGTAATAGTGCGATGTCGTCGCAGACGGTGTAACCTGTTGGTGTTGTTTGTCGAATTCAATATATAAACTCCTCACGTATTGGGCTGAATATGTCTGCAATTAGGGAATGGCTTGCTTCAGTACAGGCCCCATGATCTACATTGCTAGGAACAATAAAACAGTCTCCGGATTTTAGTAGGCATTGTTCGTTTCCGATCCATAGTAGTACTTCGCCCTCTAGCACTATACCTACTTGTTCATGTGTATGTCGATGTGTGGGGACTTCTGTATGTGGTTGGAGTTTTATTAGTGATAAGAGCATATTTTCACCCCAAAATGTTTTAGTCATTGCATTAGGGGCTACCTCTAACTCGGGGCGGGATTTTATATTACAGAATGGCATAAATAAGTCTCCTTAGGAAGCTATTGGTTGCATTTGTGCACACTTATACTTTGTAGTATTTAGTTATTATATTCGGATTTGAGGTATGTACATAATGTT
This sequence comes from Anaerolineales bacterium UBA3499, assembly GCA_002377585.1. GTDB lineage: Bacteria > Chloroflexota > Anaerolineae > Anaerolineales > UBA11657 > UBA11657. The sequence goes on from DFQC01000003.1 coordinate 24,379, forward strand.
TTATGACCTACGTGATGTAGTGGTATAGAATCTGTATACTAGTAT
>DFQC01000003.1:24737-69774 GCA_002377585.1 Anaerolineales bacterium UBA3499
GTATACTAGTATATATAATGTGACTGTTTATTTATGGAGAGGACTATGTATGCGGTAAGGATTCATGAATATGGTAGCCAGGAAGTTCTCAGTTATGAAAAAATAGATACACCTGAACCAGCAAGAGGAGAGTTACTGGTTAAGACAGAGGCGATCGGCGTAAATTTTATTGATGTCTATCATAGAACTGGTAGTTATGCAGGGGAATTGCCTTTTGTGCCGGGGATGGAGGCGGCTGGTGTTGTTGCATCTATAGGATCTGATGTCGAAGGCTTCAATGTTGGAGATCGAGTAGGTTATGCTATGTGTACTGGTTCATATGCACAATATGTAGTAGTTCCTAGCTGGAAGGTAGTAGTATTGCCCGAGGGAGTGGACAGTCAAATAGGCGCTGCAGTTATGTTGCAGGGGATGACTGCGCATTATTTATCAACTAGCACCTATTCGTTGAGCTCAAAAGATACGGCTTTGGTACATGCTGCAGCTGGCGGTGTTGGCCTCCTGCTTGTGCAAATGGCTAATAAATTTGGAGCTAGGGTAATAGGAACTGTTTCTACACATGAGAAAGCAAAAAGAGTAATGGATTTAGGTGCAGATGAAGTCATCATTTATACTGACAGTGATTTTGAAGCAAAGACCATGGATATTACAAATGATATTGGTGTTGATGTAGTTTATGACTCTGTTGGTAAAACTACGTTTGAAAAAAGTCTAAATTGTTTGAAACCCCGTGGTCATATGGTTTTATTTGGTCAGTCTAGTGGTAGAGTACCCCCGGTAGACCCACAAATATTGAATGATAAAGGGTCTTTGTTCATGACCAGACCTACATTAGGTCATTATGCTCAGAATCGTAGTGAAATGCTGGCAAGAGCCAGGGATATATTCGCTTGGATGGCCATAGGTGATCTAGAAGTAAATGTCGACAAAGTGTTTCCACTTGAGAAGGCATCTGATGCGCACGCATATCTTGAGAGTCGTGCATCAAGTGGGAAGATATTATTGTCGTAAGATTAAATGAACTATAGTATTTGGGCAGTTGGCTCAATGCATACTATGGCATTGCCATTTTCAACGTGTCAGAAATAATATTGATGTTATGCCAAATAGAAGCCCGAGTAGTTTTTGGGTTGTAACAGGTTCTCTGAAAAATATAATGGATAATATTGTGGCCACTACCATATTTAGTCCTACTATTGGAAATACTTTGCTGCCTTCACCACCGCTTGATAACGCAAGGAATGTACCAATTGCGCCTGTGGATGCACATATTCCAGTAATTATTGCTAGGTTGGTTAGTTTGACGGATAAAGTAAATTGCTGTTTCTGTACTATATGGATTATGACCATGACTGCTATATATGTCAGTCCTTGTATCATTAGGTAGCTTGGTTGATATGGTTTACTGGGAGTCGCAAACTTCCAAAAAAAATTAGTTAATCCAAATGCAACTAGTGCTACAAGTGAAAGTGTGGTTGATGTGCTCATTGTTGCTCCAAAAAATTTTATGTAATGATTCAATCTCTTGTCATATTATCATATACAAACATCTATAGTGCTACTTTACGGTCAGGGTGTGTATGAGTAATGGGTAATAAATTATGATATATCTATTCACCTGTTATAATTGCCGGCTGTAAATTAAATGGTTTGGCCAGGCGATGTTTTTAAAATAGAAACTACAATGATTTTAATGTTATGAAGAGACGGTGGCAGATATTACTCGGCGTGTTATTTAGTCTAGGCGCAATTATATTTCTATTTCGAGGGATTGAAATAGAAAAGTTGACTGCTGAAATGTCTAAGTTTAATTACTGGTCCATTATACCGTTTGCCATATTGGAGACTTTGTCATTATGGGCGCGTGGTATGCGTTGGAGGGTACTATTAGAGGAAAAAGTGAGCGGAACCAGATTGTTTTGGATAACTAACATAAGTTACTACCTGAGCAACATACTGCCATTGCGCATAGGCGAACTTGGCCGCGTCTATTTGGTGACTAGAAATAGTGATGTTACAGGTATGCAGGCTCTATCGACTGCTGTATTAGAGAGAATGCTTGATGTGGTTACTGTTTTTATTATGTTGTTCTTAGTACTGCCTTTTGTCCCGGAACATGGTCTTGTTACTTCAGCTGCTTATTTAATTGTTGGTGCGGTCATGGTAGTAATAATGGGATTGTTTGCCGTGGCGCGAAATAGAAAAAGAGCTGCAATGATCGTTGGAATTGGTACTAGTAGATTAGGAAATAAATTTGGTGGATGGATTAATGAGGCGTTCGAGAAATTTTTTGAGAGTATAGATTTAGTGCGAGGTAGGCGTGTCGTGATGGCTTCGGTTTGGTGTATTGTTATATGGATATTTTCAGTTGTTTCCACATATTATTTGTTGCTAAGTTTTTCACCTGCGCAAAAACTGTATGGTGGTGTGTTCGTGACAGCTTTACTTGCGCTAGGTATTGCTTTACCATCTGTGCCCGCCAGTGTTGGAATATGGGAGGCTAGCGCAGTGGCTGCTTTGGCTGTTTTAGGTGTAAATAAAGAAACTGCTCTTGCTTTTGCGATCATGTTGCATTTGATTGTTTTTATAAAAATGGCTATATTAGGTATCATAGGATTGTATCTTGAGGGAGAAAACCTGAATGATTTGGTTGCGCAGGCGAAAAAACTCATTAAGTCAATGCGTAATTAGTGCAAGTTCGACTAAAATGTATCCAATTCGGGAATGAATATTTATAAAGACAACGATTTTAGTCACAAGGAAATTATTATTCTGCTGAATTCTGGGAGAAGACCTCTATGGTTGCGATCGGCTAATCTTGAAGGTGCTTTGTTGGTCAAGGCTGATCTGATAGGCGCTGATATGTCTAGAGCTAATCTTCGCAATGCAGAATTGTCTCAGGCTGATCTAAGTGGCGCTGATCTTAGCTATGCAGTGCTTACTAATGCTGACCTAAGCAAAGCAAATCTTAGCGGTGCTAACATGTTACATTGTGATATGAGTAATGTGGATTTAGCTAATGCTAAATATACTGTAGATACTCGATGGCCTAAAGATTTTAATCCTGAGTTGCATGGTGCAATATTAAGAAATACACATCCTCATTAGGTTGGTGCTGTAATTATATTAAATAATTCACAATTGTTATTAGTGATTCGCCTGATTATTCGCGGTCATTAACTAGTATGCTAGCAAGATAAGATAATTGGCCTAGATTGATTGTCGGGCTAATGCGATGTGCTATATCCTCCATAAGATTACCTATAAAATGAATATTTTTTGGGAATATCAGGGCAGCTTGCGCACGAAATAATACTGTAGCATTTATTATGTGGCCGTTTAGGTGAAAATGTATTTCTCGCATGCACTTGGCGTCATCATCATTAGAATGGTGAGCGAAAGAGTTATTCGGGATGGTTATAACTGCTCGTTTGGAGTGTGGAAAGCTTTGTAGTGCAGTGACTACATTATCAATCTTTTTGGTTATACCTGAGCGGTAGTTGCCCTGTCCGCCGCCTCTTTGGTCTGAAAATACAGATGACTGGGTCGGATTAAGATCTTTCCCAAGGTTCCATAATGTATATGCCTCAAGTACATGTTTTGGGAAAAGGTCAGTTTCAATCAGGTAATCTGACATATCTATTGTTCTATAATAATTGAATTCTATGTTTCCATTAGCAGTTATAGAATTCATTTCTTTCCATACTTCTATACAGGTCATAGTTTTCATAAAAAACCATCCATAAGTTACTTTGGAACTGATGTATACATGTGTATTATATCTGAACCAGATGTTTTATATAATAAAGATTGTATGCATACATTGCCGCTACTAGTAGATTTGGAAGATCATTTGGGAGATTTTGTAGTGCCTATTGTTGTACACTCATGAGGCTCGCTCAGTATAATATTGTGAAACTATATTAGTTTAGAGTTGGTATTACTATTGACTGGCAGTCTTCAACAGTTTTAGTGGTGAAAATTTGAAAGTATTAGTTGCTCTAACTTATTATCGACCACATGTTTCAGGGTTGACTATATATGTAGAACGTCTTGCGCGAGCGTTAGTAGAACGCGGTCATCATGTGACTGTTCTTACTTCCCGCTTTGATCCAAACTTGCCATCGAGTGAAGTGCTTGATGGTGTGAGTGTTGTTAGGGTGCCGGTTGTTATGCGCGTGAGCAAAGGTGTGATAATGCCCACAATCGGTTTTGTGGCAAGCAAATTGGTCTACTCACATGATGTACTAAGTATACATTTGCCACAGCTGGATGCTAGTGGGATTGCTTTGAGGGCGCGTATATTGGGTAAGCCATCAATATTGACTTACCACTCAGACTTGCTGCTGCCAAGGACAATTTTCAATCGACTAGTGAATTTGTTGGTTGATGGGAGCAATCATGTTGCAGCTCGACTTTCCGATGCTATTTGCGCATACACATCTGATTTTGCCATTAGTTCGCCTTTGCTAAGTCGATACCTCTCAAAAGTACACTATATATTACCTCCGGTTACTGTACCTGATGTTGACAGTGAATCAGTGAAAGAATGGGCTAAACTACATGGCGTTATGGGTGATTATCCTATTATAGGAGTAGCTAGTAGACTTGCCGCTGATAAAGGTATTGAATTTTTGCTTAATGCGCTGCCTAAGCTGCTTGAAGTATTTCCGAACCTAAAAATACTACATGCTGGGCCTATCGATCAGGTAATTGGTGAGTCTGCCTACTACGAACGACTCAAACCTATATTCGAGCAGTATTCACAATGTTACAAATTTGTAGGAACTTTAGATGGTGATGATATGGCTCGGTTTTATCGATCATGTGATTTACTCGTTTTGCCTAGTATAAACAGTACTGAGACATTTGGGTTAGTGCAGATAGAGGCTGCATTGTGCGGTGTTTCGACTATTGCGAGTGATCTCCCCGGCGTAAGGGTTCCTACTCAGATGACGGGCATGGGATTTACGGTGGAACCTGGTGATTCGGACAAGCTTGGTGAAGGCATACTGAGATTGCTGGATGAAAACGACCGGTATCATATGCGCAAGGATGAAATTTATGCTCAATTTGCACCAAGTTTAGTGGCTGAACAATATGAGAGTTTGTTCCGCAAACTTTTAATATCCAAACAGAAGCAAATAAAAAACATTTGATTTGCACGCTATTTTAGCTGAATGAATTAATATATAAACAGTTTATGTATCCAGAAGACGATATTTTTAGCAAACAACTAAGAGAAATACCTGCATTTCGTGCATTGCTTCGATCTGTTGAGGCACGGATGATAATGGAGCTCGAATTTCCTGCACCAGTTTTGGACTTTGGGTGTGGTGACGGACACTTCGGTCACATTTCCCTTAGATGCTTTGATGCTATAGGAATAGATCCTAGTAAGTCTTCGTTAGATGAAGCTGATGTCAGGAAATGTTATAGGGCACTTGTGCAGGCTGATAATCAAGGCTTACCATTTGAATCAGGATCATTTAATAGTGCATTATGTAATTCAGTCCTAGAGCATATATCAAATGTGGAGAGTGCTCTTTCTGAAATACGCCGGGTATTGAACCCGGGGTGCAAATTGGTATTTACTGTGCCAAGCGAGCTCTTTAGGGATTTTCTGGCAGTTAAGTCAATCCTACAAAAATGGAGGTTATATCGATTGGCTGAGTATTATGAGATATTTTTTGACAAGATCTCTCGCCATAAGCATTACCATACTCCGGCAGAATGGAAAGTGCTTTTGAATAATACGGGCTTTGCTATGGAATCTTGTACCTATTATTGTTCTAAGACTGCATTACAGGCCATAGAATTGGGTCATTATTTTGGGTTACCTTCTCTTTTGTTGAGAAAATTGACGGGAAATTGGATATTGTCAAAGAGAAAAAAGAATCTAAGGTTAACTGACAAGATATTTAGGCCCCACTATGAAGAAAAATTACCCGCTCATGGAGCATATATGATTATAGTTGCTAAGCATACGGGTAATAAGTCGAATTCTGTTTTTAATGATCCTAGTTAGTTTCATGAGTAATATATTTTTACTGCTAAATAAGATCAGTGAATTAAAGTGGTATGGTCGATTGTTTTCTAGACTTGTATTGACACTTGTTTTGATTTCTATATCTGGATATTTCCGATTTATCGGTATTAATTGGGATGATCTGCATCATTTGCATCCTGATGAGCGATTTTTGACTATGGTTGCCACTAGTATCAGTCCGGTTGATGGCGGGTGGAAGTCCTATTTTGACTCTAGTACATCTAGTTTGAATCCATACAATCGAGGGTTTGGTTTCTTTGTATATGGCACTGCGCCTATATTTTTAGTGCGTTATTTGGCTGAGTGGATTAACGATTTTGGATTGCATCTTACAAATCTTTGGTCAGGTATACCTTTCAATTTAGGTAGTGGTTATGATCAAATACATTTAGTAGGAAGGATTGTATCTGGCACATGCGATGTCATATCTGGACTTATTCTGTATTTTATTGGATCCCTTCTGTACGGACGACGCGTTGGGATATTAGCGTCTTTATTGTATGCTGGCACAGTCGCTTTAGTGCAACAGGCACATTTTTTTACTGTAGATTCTGTAGCGAATTTATTTGTCGCTTTAGCGATATTATTTGCAGTTAGAATAGCAAAATTCGATGGAATTTACAATTACGGTTTATTTGGTATTGTACTTGGAGTAGCTATAGCGTCAAGAATAAACCTTGTATCTTTAATCGTATTAATCCCTCTGGCTACATTTTGTAATTATACGAATATCAGGGCAGGCATTTCTGCAAAGATTTCAGTTGCATTGATTTGCTTAAGATATGCTCTTGCAGGAATACTAACATTGCTTGTTTTTAGAATATTACAACCATATGCTTTTGAAGGTCCGTCTGTCTTGGATTTCGCTCCCAATACGCAGTGGGTTGACAATATGATTGAGATAAGAGGACAAATGAGTGGAGAGGTGGATTTTCCTCCTAATCATCAATGGACTAATCGTAAAGCACTCGTGTTTCCTTGGGTAAATATGGTTAGATGGGGTATGGGGCCCGCATTAGGTGTAACGGCATGGTTCGGGTTAGTACTGGCAAGTCTGCAGATATATAGGCGAAAAGGTGAATGGGTATACCATGTAGTACCCGTGGTGTGGAGTATTCTGTACTTCTTGTGGCAGGGTACTCAATGGGTAAAACCTATACGGTACTTTTTACCTGTTTATCCAACTCTAATATTGCTGGCGGCTTGGATACTAGTTAAGCTTCTCGACTTGGATGCTAGTAAGCATATAAATAGTATGGTCTTTTTAACTAGTAAATTAGTGTTATTTGGACGTTACATAGTAGTTGCTGGTGTAATTGCAGGTACTTTGTTCTATGCATTTGCATTCACCCGTATTTATACACGTCCGGTAACACGTGTATCTGCTAGTGAATGGATTTATCAGAAAGTTCCGGGTCCTTTCACCGTAATTATTGAAAATAACGATGAAACCAGTGTGCAACCACTACCTATGCCGGCTGGATTTATATATGAGAATAGTGGTAGTCATTCCCTGATGTTTATCCCTAAACTAAGCGGGTTCATTTCTACAGTGACAATTGGTCATATTGGAGATGTGACCAATGATGACGGTCCGGAAGTATTACATGTGGCTTTATCTGAGGTAGGTTATTCCGATGATGTTTTGGGAGAAGCTACATTGGAAGGGGATTTTGGGTCAAATTCAGGACGTTCCTTAATCTTCGACCCTCCTGTCTATGTTGAGGAGGGGGTTCAATATGCATTGGTCAGTCAGGCAATGTCTGGAGGCCCAATAGCAATTAGCGGGGCTCATTTGGTGAATGAGTCTAGCTGGGATGATGGTCTTCCACTGAGGATTGATGGATATGATGGGTATGGTGGCATATATGTTGGACACAATTTGGAGTTGTATTGGAATGATAACGAAAGTAAGCGTGAGCATATTATCAAGACATTAGATGCGGGCGATTATTTGATTATCTCTTCTAATAGACAATATGATTCTATAACTAGATTGCCAAAGCGATATCCGTTGACCGTAGCTTATTACGAAGCTTTATTTTCTGGAGAACTTGGATATGAAATTGTCGCTGAGTTTGCCAGTCACCCCAATATCGGTAGTTGGACAATGTCTGATCAGCATGCTGAAGAACCATTCACGGTGTATGATCATCCAAAAGTATATATATTCAAGAAAACAGATGTTTTTTCAATTACAAAGGTGCGTGATGTCCTTGGTCGTGTTGACCTCAGTTCAGTTGTTTGGATGACACCTAAACAAGTGACAAATGCTCCTAACACTTTGATGTTTGAGGCTGATATATTAGATGCGCAGCAAATGGGCGGCACCTGGTCAAAGATGTTTGATAGATATAGCCTGTTAAATACTAATCATATGTTAGGTGTAGTAGCTTGGTCATTGTTATTGTTATTGCTTGGTTGGGTAATGTTTCCAGTGACATTTCTGGCGTTTGGGGGATTGTCAGACAAAGGATATGCAATATCAAAAATTGTGTCACTGCTAATTGTGGGTTGGTTGACATGGATTTTTGTAAGCGTTCGCTGGTTTCAATTCGATCGCGGAACTATAACTGTTGTTATTGGAATATTGGTTATATTGTCAGGATATATTTCTATAAACCATTATAAGAAGATTGGCAATTGGCTTATATTGAACAGGGAATATGTGCTAAAAGTGGAATTGCTATGGTTCGGTTTGTTTATACTTGATTTGCTAATAAGACGTGCGAATCCTGACTTGTGGCATCCTGTCTATGGAGGTGAGAAACCCATGGACTTTTCCTACTTCAATGCAGTCACTAAAAGCACATATTTTCCGCCTTATGATCCATGGTTTAGTGGTGGTTATATAAATTATTATTATTTTGGCTATGTTATGGCTGCAATACCTACCAAGTTGCTTGGGATATTGCCTGCTATTACGTACAATTTGATGGTTCCGACATTGTTTGCTATGGCTGGTGTTGGAGCGTTTTGCGTGTCCTATAATCTGTCGGTTAATATTCGCTCTAAAGAAAAGTTGCGTGTCAAATTTTCTCCTACACTCGCTGGCTACATAGGGGCAATTTTGATGGTGATAATGGGGAACTTAGGGCAGCCTGAAACTATATATAAGGGAATGAGTAGAGTCGGTGAAAATAATGTTCAACTATTAGGAGATGGCTATCAAGCCCCAGCGTTCATTCGTGGCATATACGAAGTATTTGTTAACAACCAAACCATACCTATTGGTACCGGAGAGTGGTACTGGAACGCAACTCGTATCATTCCTCACGGGGTCAACGAATCGGGCCCAATAACTGAATTTCCATTGTTTACATTTTTGTATGGTGATTTACATGCACACATGATGGCGTTGCCGCTAACTTTGATGGGATTAGCATGGTCCATATCAGTAGCGTTGGGAAAAGGCAAAGTAAGATCCAAGTTTGCATCTGTGATGCATTGGTGTTTGGGAGGCATCGTAATAGGGTCTCTCACCGCTACAAACACCTGGGATTATCCCACATACATGTTGCTTGGGTGCGGTGGTATATTGTGGAAGTATTGTGATTCTCGCTATCGAGATGCTAGTCACAAAAGAATTGCGCATTACATAAGGGATATATGCCTTCTAATTGGTCTTTCCTTCTTGTTTTTTTTGCCTTATTCAGTATGGTATGGTTCATCATATACCAAACTAGAAATTTGGCGCGGATCAACCACTCCGATTGCATCCTACCTTCAAGTATATGGACTATTTTTATTTTTGGTTGGCGGATTCCTGTTTGGAGAAACTCGTATTTTGATGCAGAAGTATCATCGGGGTTACTTCGATAACAGAAACAAATCTGCTGACATATTTTTTGTTGGTGCTCTTTTGCTGGTAGGAACTGTGGGTTTGGGATTATATATCTTTGGGGTAGTAGTTGCACCACTAGTGTTAATATTTGTTATGTGGTGCTTTTTACTGATGATTATACCTGGACAGAGTCCCGGTAAGCTAATTAGTTTGGGACTATTGATTGTATCTCTGTTGCTTACATTGTTTGTCGAGTGCGTGCGTCTTGGCGGTGATATAGGACGTATGAACACTGTGTTTAAGTTTTATTTGCAAGCATGGACCTTATTTAGTGTTGTTGGAGGAGTTGCATTGGCGTGGACTATCGGGCAAACAAGGAAATGGAGATATAGCGCAAGAATCGTTTGGTATATACCGTTATCGATTTTGCTTTTGATGTCAATATCTTATGCTATTCTCGCTATACCAGCTAAGGCGCGTGATAAGATGGCATTGGCAAGTCCACCAGGTATAGATGGGATGGATTTTCTGCAATATGCAAGTTACCAAGACAAAGGCAAATCAATTTCTCTGAAAGCTGATTATGATGCCATAAGATGGATGCAGGACAATGTCATTGGTTCTCCGGTGATTGTCGAAGCGCATGCACCGGAATATAGGCTAGGATCTCGTTACACAGTTTATACTGGATTGCCCGGTGTGGTTGGATGGAACTGGCATCAACGTCAGCAGCGCGCATCTATACCTTCTAATTTAGTTACTGATAGAGTAGAAGCAATTAATTCGTTTTATACGGATGTTGATATTGACGATGCACTAAGATTTCTTGATCGGTATGCTGTTAAGTACGTTGTTGTGGGTGACTACGAGCTGGCGTATTATCCATTGGAAGGTGTGGATAAGTTTCGGCGGATGGCTGACATGGGTTTGTTGAATGTAGCCTACAGAAATGATAGTGTATTCATATATGAGTATGATACAACTCTCAGTGTGAGAGCAGATTAATGGTTGAAATCTTAGCTTGTTTGTACTGGTGGGCAATTGCAACCTTCTGTGGATTGTTAGTATGGCCGCTCACATTTCGTATGTTAGGAAATCTACATGATCGCGGTTACGCTGTTTGTAGGGCAGTGGGCCTATTGTTGGTGGGATATACATTTTGGATTTTGAGTTCCTTAGGCTATCTCAAGCTAACTTCAACTGGAATTTTGGTCGCGTTTGGAATCTGCGCTATTGTGGGATGGAGATTTGGTGAAACTAGTGACGCTTTGATTTGGATTAGGGAAAATCGTCGTTATGTACTTATCACGGAAATGTTGTTTGTTGTTACACTCGGATTTTGGGCCTATGTAAGGTCTCATAATCCGGACATATTTGGTACTGAAAAACCAATGGAATTTGCATTTATGAATTCTATATTGCGAAATGGTACTATGCCACCAGAAGACCCTTGGTTATCAGGCTATGCAATAAGTTATTATTACTTCGGTTATGTGATTATAGCTCTAATCACAAGCTTTAGTGGGGTGACGTCACCTGTAGGATTTAACTTGGGTCTGGCTTTAGTTTTTGGGCTTACAGCCGTCGGTATTTTTGGGCTAAGCTACAACCTTATTTCTCGTACTTTCGGCAACCAATCGAGGTGTTTTCATAAAAATAGTGCGCGCACTATGACAAGCCCATTTGTGGGAGCTATTGTGGCGCCTGTTATAGGTCTGTTCAGTGGAAATCTTAATGGCCTATTAGAGGTCCTGCATCAACGTGGTCTAGGTACAGGCGAATTCTGGAGATGGTTGGATATTAAATGGATTGACTATGCTCCATCACTGAGTGATTTGTGGATGCCTGAGCGGTATTTATGGTGGTGGCAAGCATCACGCGTGGTACGTGATAGGAATGTTGATGGGTCCGTAATGGTGTTGGAGCCAATTACTGAATTCCCATTGTTTTCATTTTTGTTGGGTGATTTACACCCTCATTTATTGGCATTGCCATTTGTTGTGCTCGCTATACATGTTGCGCTTCAGTTATATGTTGGGAACAAAAAAGGTGCGTCTGATGTAATAGAAAGAGATGCTATTTCAAAAAATTCTCTGCCGACTATAGATATAGCTAGGCTTCTTTTTTTTGGGTTGATTATTGGGGGATTATCTTTCCTCAACACCTGGGACTATCCAATATATTTATTTGTAAGCTCGGTTGGATACTTATTAGGTAGAAAAAAGGTTGGTCTAGGGCATCTTATCTCAATAGGTATGCTTATTGTAGTCAGCATTTTGCTATATTGGCCTTTCTATATTGGTTTCCAGTCACAGGCAGCAGGTGTTCTTCCAAATGTTTTTTATCCAACTCGTATTGCGCAATTCATGGTGATGTTTGGTGTTCTTTTGGTGCCTGTAGTTGGGTGGTTGATATGGGAGACTGCAAAGTATAAAGATTGGGTCAAATGGAGAGTTGGAGTATATCTTGGGGTCGGCACATTGATGTTCTTGATATTAGTTAGCGTAGCACTATCAATGTTGATTTTCACTCAGACAGAGCTGGAAGGAATTAAATTCTCCGTTTTCGGAGCAGTTGCGAGAGAGGCAGCTATGTCAGAAGTTATAAAGCGAAGGGTCATTGAAAGCCCATGGACTTCTGTGTTTCTGACTGCAATATTAGTTGTGTGTGCAAGCCTTGCGATCAGTATCATTAATAAATCTCGCGTAAGATCAAGCGTGCGGCCCTTTGTATTGTTATTATTATTCACTGGCTGTTTATTAACACTTGTACCTGAATTTGTTTTTTTGCGTGATAGTTTTGGTGCTCGGATGAATACTGTTTTTAAGTTTTACTATCAGGCATGGATACTCTGGTCTATAGTAGCTTCTTATGGCATTTGGCGTGTTAGTTATTATGGCAAATTAGGCGTGGCTATGCTATATGGAACTATCGTGTGTGTAGTGTTATTTTCTGGGTTGATGTATAGCGTGTTTTCTGTATGGTCAAAAACTCAAGGTTTTACTGGTGCTACTATGATAGGTGGGAATAGGGTTGTGACATTAGACGGCACCGCATACCTTCAGCAAACAAACAAATCAGATTATGACGCAATTAGGTGGATAAATCACTTTCTGTATGAGGATGGTGTGATAGCTGAAGCTGTAGGTGGTAGTTATAGTGAATATGCTAGGATATCTACTTATACAGGTTTGGCTACGGTTTTGGGATGGCCTGGCCATGAATTGCAATGGCGAGGTGGTTATGAGGAATTCGGTGATAGAGAAAGTGCGATTGAGACTCTTTATTCCACTAAAGATTGGTCGATTGCTTCGGATATTATGTCGCGCTATGCGATCAAGTATGTGTACTTAGGTGCATTAGAACGTAGAGATTATCCGGATCATGGATTCGTAAAGTTTGATAACCACATGAAAAAGATATATACCAATGAGACAGTAGATATTTATGAGCTTTACTAATGGCTTAGAAATAGAAAAAGATGATGCTGGAATTAAGAATGCCTTGTGGCGAACGTATAGTCGTGACGATATTGGTATTTGGTTTGATGTTTGCTGGTGGCTAGTGTTTGGTGCGGTTGGTATTTTACTGCGATTTCACAAATTGGGATCTTTGCCGTTATCAGATATTGAAGTTGAGAATGCATTACTTGCTTGGTTAATAGTTGGTGGTCAAGAGTTGGTGGATATTAATTGGTTGGCTAATAGTGCGTTGGTATACTTCACTCAGATCATTATATTTTGGGTTACTGATGTAGCAAATTCAATTTCGGCTCGTGTTGTAACTGCGTTGTGTGGAAGTGTTCTGGTTTTTACTCCTTTTTTATTTGGTCGTCATCTTGGTAGAGTTGGCGCTTGTGTGATGATGGCACTATTTGCAGTATCGCCAAGTCTTGTGATGATATCGCGAACGGCTGATGGAATGGCTATATCGTTAGTATGTCTTGTTATCGCGCTGCTAGGTATTGAGCGTGCTAATAATTTAAAAGTGCGACATGGTATTGGTATGGTTGTTATTGGGTTAGTTCTAGGAATCATGTGTGGACGGAGTTTTGTGATACCTGTCCTATTCATAATGTTCATATTGTTCCGCAACACATATTTAACCAAACAGGTATTCGAAACTCTACGAACATCTAATTTTAACGGTGTCTTAGCATATGTTTTAATTGGTTTGCTTGTTGTGACATCTTTCTTTAGATATAGATATGGTTTTATGGTTTTAGCTGAGCCTTGGAATCATTGGGTTTTGGGATGGTCATCATACAGTAGTATGCACTCGGAACTAATGATTCCGGAGATGGTTTTTTTAAATCAACCCTTGCTAATTTTGTTGGCCGTTGTGGGTTTATTTATATCTCAGAATGCTAGAAGTATAGAGCGAAACTTGTTGGTCTTGGCTATCTGCGGTTTATTGTACGGAATAGTATATTCCGGAGTTCAATCGAGAGATGTTGTTTGGGTAATTATTCCATTGTATGTTGTTTGTGCACGTGTAATGATATGGGTTTCCCAAAGTCAATGGAGTGGTCATGAGTTAATAGTGGCAACTGTGGAAGGTATTATATTAGGTTCATTGATTGTGTTTGGATATATAGTTGTTGGTGGCCAAGAATTTGCTTTGCGTACAGCTGATTATGGTTTTGATAGAAATACAATTATTCAGGTCTTAGTGTTAGTGGGTATGTTAGTTTTAGTTGTAGCATTATTCAGTGCGGGATGGTCGGCAAGGGTATCTATGGTAAGTGTGATGATTATACTTTTCGTCTTCTCTACAGTGTGGTCAATCCATCGAAGCTGGACTATGGTTGAGGCTACTAATGGTGCGCATGCAAACAATTGGCATAAGACATGGAACACAGGTTCTGATAAGCTTATGCTAAAAACACTAGGAAATTTGTCGTTGAGATATGTGGGTCATCCTCGTGAAGTTGATATAAAAGTGATGGGTCCATTCAATCGTCAACTCGCGTGGAGTTTGCGCGATTTTAATAATGTCAAGTGGAGTGAAAATCCAGCGTTGGTGAGCTATCCGTCTGTAATACTCACGCCTGGTTTATCTGAGTCGATTATTATGGATTCTCGCTATATGGGTCAAGAATTCCAACTTTATCATGATTATTATGCTCATAGCAATATTGTCGCTAAGGATAAACGTAATTCGAAATCCCGACCATCTGGGACTAATTTCGATACAATAGTTGTTTGGACAAGACAAGGAGATACAAATCCCTGATTAGCAAGGGTTATTTCATGAATAGTAAACCAGATGCTACACAAAGTGGTATTGTGATAAAGCTCGATTATGAAAAAGTCGTGTGGATTATATTGTTGTTTTTTGCAGCTACATTGCGACTGTATGACTTAGGCGCTAGAGTAATTAGTCATGATGAAAGTCTGCATACATACTATGCTTGGGAGCTATCTCAAGGACGTGGCTTTGAGCACACTCCACTAATGCATGGACCATTGCAATTCCATGTAGTAGCTTTCACATATTTCTTGTTTGGAGATTCCGATTTTACATCGCGAATACCGTCTGCGGTGTTTGGTATTGTTGCTATTGCTTTGTTTTGGTATTTTCGTGATGTTTTGGGGAGAGTTGGTGCACTTGTCGGGGCTGGATTGATGACTATTTCACCAATGATGCTCTACTATTCCAGATATGTGCGCAATGAATCTTTAGTCGTTGTTTGGGTATTGATTATGTTGATAGCTATTGTGAAATACTTTGACAATAAGCATCCAAAATGGCTGTATGTTCTTGCTGGTGCTATGGCATTGAACCATGCAACTAAAGAAGTAGCATTTTTATATGATGCTGTATGGATGTTGTTCTTGGGGTTACTCTTTGTAAGAGACAACATTAGAGATAGGTGGCCCAATAGACTGGCAAAACAGATGTTCGTAGTATTGCTTGTTGCGGCAGTGTTATTTGGTATGATGGCACTATTGTCGCTGAGTTACGATATCGGTGATGGATCAGCTTTGATTGATATTGGCTTTCTTAATATAGCTAGTATGATGAATATATCAGGTATTGTAGCTGTAGGATTAGTGGCCTTGGCTGCTGCTACAGTTTTTGGGGCTAGATGGAAAGCATTACAGGTATACCCTAGTTTTCATTTGCTGGTTGTTATGACCTCCTTAGTATTACCTCAACTTGTGGCCTTGCCTGTAAGTGCATTGTTAAGCAGTGATCCACTAGACTATACACCTGCGGGCATGTGGCGAACGGGTTCCACATTTGCGGTATTGATGATCGTGTCTATAGGTCTTGGTATGTCATGGGACAGAAAAAAATGGATGATATGTGCAGGAGTATTTTATTCGATTTACATATTGTTTTTCACTACCGTATTCTCCAATGGTGGGGGTTTGACTAGTGGATTTGTTGGATCATTAGGCTATTGGATGGAACAACAATCAGTGGAGAGAGGTAATCAGCCTTGGTACTATTACTTTTTGGTGCTTATCCCATTGTATGAATATCTTCCTGCTTTAGGTGCGATGGCTGGTGGATGGCTATTTACTAGAGGAATAAGAACAGATAACGCAGATAGAATATATTTGAGGAATTGGAATTCTGATTTCCCCTTGCTGTCTTTCTTAATGTTTTGGTGCATATCTGCATTTGTTATATATGTTTTGGCTGGAGAAAAAATGCCGTGGCTTACCGTACATTTAAGTCTTCCAATGATATTTATTTCCAGTTGGGTGTTTGGGTTTTGGATTAGGCGTGTAGACTGGACAAGACTAGGTGCTAGTAAAGGATTGGTTTTGGGTGGACTGTTGCTAGTAGTTGGAATAGTATTGTTTGATTTGACGAAGATATTTTTGCCACTACTATTGGGGTGGGGCACATCAACACATGGTATTCCTTTTCAAGGTACAACAACACTTCAATTGAATGACACAATGACTTTCATTTCGTCATTGGTCATTTTGGCCTTAGCAATTTTTGCAAGTGTGAATTTAGTGCGACAAATTGGAAAGCGTCAATTTAGATATATCATCCATACTGCAATTGTCGGTTTTCTGGCAATCCTTACTGTCCGTACTGGCATAATTGCCAACTATATCAAATTTGATGAACAAACCGAGTTCATTAACTACGCCTCTGGTGCACCAGGCATTAAAGTGGTGATGGATCAGGTTGAGGAAATTTCTCGTAGTACTACTGATGGGCTAGGGATTAAGGTTGCCTATGATGATGATGTTTCCTGGCCTTTCACGTGGTATTTGCGCGATTATAGTAATCAAGTCTTTTTTGGTGGTGAACCGTCAAGGCAAGCGCTTGAGGACGCTTCATTAGTTATTGCCGGCAACAATAATTGGCCGAAAGTAGAAGCTTTGCTAAGAAATAATTATCATACATTTGAATATATCCGTATGTGGTGGCCAATGCAGGATTATTTTGGATTGGATATGCAACGGATTTCTAAAAATATAAATGATCCAGAAAGATTGGCTGCATTGTGGGACATTTGGTATAGGCGTGATTATGAACGATACGGCGATATTAATGGGGTTGATTATTCATTGTCCAACTGGCCTGTTGTTGATAGGATGCGGTTTTATGTTGACAAAAAACTTGCGGCTAAGTTGTGGAGTATGGGTTCCATGATAGATGTTCAACCAACAACAGTCGATGTTGATCCGTTTGAAGCTGTCAGTGTAAGTCGTTCTGCGTCAGTTGTATGGGGTTCAAACGGTAATAATTCAAGTCAGTTTAACAGGCCTCGGGATGTTGCAGTAGGTATCAACAATGAAGTTTACGTTGCTGATACATTTAATCACCGTATACAGAAGTTTGATCAAGATGGTAACTTCATATTGCAATGGGGCAACTACGGAATAATTGACCACAGCGATAATATTACTGATGTATTGAATGAGCCATGGGGCCTGGGAGTAAGTGATGACGGTATGGTCTATGTTGCTGATACTTGGAATCACAGAATAGTAAAATTTGATAGTGATGGAAAGATGAAAGATTCTTGGGGAAGTTTTGGGGACGGAGACGATTTGTATAGTATGTGGGGTCCACGCGAAGTTACTATTGGGCCTGATGGGTTGGTTTATGTTGCTGATACTGGTAACAAGCGTATATCCGTTTTTACCCAGGAAGGTATTGGGGTAAGGCAGATAGGAGAGGGCGGTGCATTGCAAGGTGAATTAGAGGAACCAGTTGGGATAGTGGTCGGTGATGATGGATCGATCTATGTGGCAGATACGTGGAATGCGAGGATTCAGGTTTTTACAGGTGAGGGGGATTATCTTCGGGAATGGTCAGTGCCGGAGTGGGAAGGGCAGTCACTTGATAATAAGCCATTTCTGGCTATTGACAACGCTGGCAGAATTTTTGCTAGTGCTCCTGAAGGGTATCGTATTATGGCATGGGATGTTTATGGCGCGCCTGTGTTAGGATGGGGAAATTATGGAAATGATTTACAGTCTTTTGATCTTCCCACGGGCATAGACTCGGATGCATTTGGTGGATTGTATGTAACTGACACCGATAATGATAGAATTTTGTATTTTGAAGGTGTTACAGAATAGATTGTAAGTTTTAAGCTTATTGAATGATAGTGACTAAGATGGGCCATGATGATATAATCTCGGCTTCGTTAAGAGGAGCAAGTCAATGAAGTTACATGAATATCAAAGTAAGCGTTTGTTCTCTGAATATGGTATTCCAATACCAGGCGGAGATGTTGCGTCAACAGCTGCTGAAGCAGTTGACATAGCTTCTAGGATTGGTGGTAATGTGGTCGTTAAAGCGCAAGTCCTAGTTGGTGGACGTGGAAAGGCAGGTGGAGTGAAAATAGCGGAGGATCACATTGCTGCCGGATCGTATGCGGACGAAATTCTAGGTATGGAAATATCTGGTTTGACTGTACGTAAAGTGTTGATTGATCAGGCAGTAGGTATCGATACGGAAATATATCTGGGTATTACTAACGACCGACTTGAAAAGCGTCCCGTAATTATGGCTTCGGCATCAGGTGGAATTGACATTGAAGAGGTTGCTGCAGACACTCCAGAAATGATTGTAAGAGAGCATATACATCCGTTTTTAGGACTAAAAAGTTATCAGATGAGGAATATGGCAGTTTCAATTAAATTGCCTGAGCATTTGTGGAAGCAATTTAACAGTATATGTCAATCTCTATATAGTGTGTATAAAGCGAGTGATGCTACATTGGCCGAAATAAATCCGTTGGTCGTGACTAGTGAAGGCGATTTACTTGCTGTTGATGGAAAAATGGTATTAGATGAGAATGCTTTGGGTCGTCAAGGTGATTTGGAACAATTGCGGGATTCAGATTTAGAAACGGTTGAAGAGAACGAGGCGCGTAGGTATGGCCTGTCTTATGTTGCTCTCGACGGTGATATCGGTTGCATGGTGAATGGTGCTGGGCTAGCCATGGGAACCATGGATATAATCAAGTATTTCGGTGGAGAACCTGCTAATTTCCTTGACATAGGTGGTGGTGCGACTGCTGAAAAAGTTTCTGCAGCATTGCGAATAATATTAAAGGATGGGGGTGTAAAAGTTTTATTAATTAATATATTTGGTGGAATTACCCGATGTGACGAAGTAGCAAAAGGCGTTGTTCATGCAATAGAAGAAGTAGGTGTGGATATTCCTATGGTAGTTAGATTAGTTGGAACTAATGAAGAGGAGGGGCGAGAATTGTTGGCCAGCGCTAAATTAGCTACTGCATCATCTTTGGCAGATGCAGCACAAAAAGCTATTGCTCTAGCGGCCTGATATCGTCGAAATGATATGAGTATATTAGTAGACGCTAGCACTAAAGTTATGGTGCAAGGTATTACCGGCCGGGAAGGTCTATTTCATACCCAGCAGATGTTAGATTACGGCACATTGATTGTTGCTGGAGTCACTCCTGGCAAAGGTGGAGACATAATTGCTGATAAGATTCCAGTCTATGATACATGCAAGGCAGCATTGGCAGAAAATCCGATTGATTGTTCAGTTATTTATGTTCCAGCTGCATTTGCTGCTGATGCAATTCTTGAGGCTGCTGAGGCGGGAGTTCCATTGGTTATATGTATTACAGAGGGTATCCCGGTAAGTGATATGATGGAAGTTAGAGCGCATCTTGACAATACAGAATGTCGACTCATTGGACCCAATTGTCCGGGTGTTTTATCGCCCGGCGAGACAAAGATAGGCATCATACCGGGACATATAGCAGAGAAGGGTGATGTAGGTGTAGTATCAAGATCAGGCACATTGACTTACGAAGTCTTGTATGCTTTGTCCCAGAAAGGACTAGGATCGTCCACATGCGTGGGTATTGGGGGTGATCCGATCAATGGAACTAACTTCATTGATGTGCTAGATCTTTTTCAAAAGGATCGGGAGACTAAGAAAATTGTCATGATTGGTGAGATTGGCGGCTCAGACGAAGAGTTAGCAGCCGATTACATTAGTAAGTTTGTAGATAAGCCTGTCGTGTCATTTATAGCTGGTCAGACTGCGCCCCCAGGCAAGAGGATGGGACATGCTGGTGCTATAGTAGAAGGTGGTTCTGGAATGGCATCTGACAAGATACAAGCATTGATGAGTGCTGGTGCACTAATTGCTAATCATCCAGAGGAAATCCCGGAGTTATTGGCTAGCAAATCTTGATGAGAGTCACTAGCTAATATTTTGAACGTGTTGGTGTACTACATATTTTGTGAATAAAATTCTCAATAAGTTTGAACCTGGTTTGTTAATAGTCTTTGTGGCTACCACATTGGCCGCTTGGCCTTTTCTTTCGCAACCTAGTTTGCCAACTGATACTGATGCTGAGATTCACATATTTCGAGCAGCTCAAGTAGAACGATCTATTGTTGAGGGAGTGTATTATCCCCGGTGGGCGCCAGATTTTTATTACGGTAATGGATATCCGATATTCAACTATTATGCGCCCTTGGCATATCATTTGGCTGCTTATTACAGTCTAGCCACTGGATTAGGAGTAGTAGCAGGAAGCAAATTTGTCTTGGTGATGGCAGCTTTTATTGGTTCACTGGGCATGTATTTGTTTGTAGCCAATAGATGGGGAAGAGTTGAAGCAATGGTAGCGGGGGTTGCATGGTGTTTATCGCCTTATATTTTCTTTTTAGAACCTCATGCGCGTGGTGAAATTGCTGAAACTCTAGCGATTGGTATATCTCCTGTCATTTTCTGGGCATTTGATAAAGTCCGAGGGTACGGCACAAAACACTCTGTTGTTATTGCCGCGTTGAGTTTAGCTGCAGTGGTGTTATCTCATCCATTAACTGCGCTCGTTGCTTATGGATTTTTACTAGTGTTTTTGCTATGGGAGTTTTTAATTACTCCCTTAACTCTTGTGGGGTCAGATGGGAATAAACGATCGTCTAGCAATTTATATGCGGTTGGGGTAGCGGTGTTACTCGGATTGGGTTTGTCGGCTTTATATTGGCTCCCGGCAGGTTTTGAGCGTGATGCCGTACGAATGGATTATTATGGAATAGGACATTATGACTTTAGAAGGCATTTTATCGATTTGTCAGAATTGATCGCACCTGCTATCTGGTCAGATAGCGGTGCTGCATTCCCTGTATTTCGATTTAGTTTGGGGTGGGTACAGGTAGCGTTGGGCGTTCTTGGTCTAGCTACAGTGTTCAATAGCAAGCTGCGACGTTCTGACACATTGTTGATGACTCTTGGGGTGTTTGCGGCAACTTATATGATGACTTCAGCCTCTCAAGGTTTATGGGAAATGATACCGCCGATGCGGTACTTTCAATTCCCAATGAGGTTTTTGGGTTCTGCTGCCTTGGCTATTGTTCCTCTGTGTGGTATGTCGATGCGTTGGATTTTGTTAATTAATTCTAAATGGGTAAGGACCTTTGCTCCTGCTAGTGCAATTGGTTTGCTTGTGTGGTCAGCTTTACCCTTGATGTATCCTCCTGCATGGAGCGAATTTGGAGAGCTATCTTCTGCGAGATTTCACTCTGAGGAATTACAAGGAAAGTGGTTTGGAACAACATGTTGTCATGATTTTCTACCCGTTGATGTAGAGTATATCCCTCAACCAGATGCATTTATTACCGAGCAATTTAGAAGCGGTGTAGAGCAGATTGAAAAGTTTGAGAGAGATAGCCTTCCCGATGGTACTAATATTAGTGTTGCTAGAAGTCGTACTCAATCTGAATTATTGCAGATATCGAGTTCAAATCCATTTGATTTGAAATTTTCACGTTTCTACTTTCCGGGATGGACGGCTTCGATTGATGGTGTTGATTTGCCAATTGATATTACTGTGCCCGATGGGCGTATATCAGTCAATTTGCCAGCAGGCAAATATGATTTGCTGCTCGAAATGGCTTCTACTCCTGTAAGAAGTTTGGCTAGCACAATAAGTATGGCTTCTGCCATCCTAATAGTGGTTATACTTTTTACAAATATGTTTAAGTATAAGGGAGATAGTCTTAGTGATATGGACCATATTTCTGGTCCTAGTATCGCTTTAGCTGCAATTGTGTTGATTGTGGGTATTGGGCTCAAGGTGCTTGGAGGATCTATGGGCTGGTTTCAATATCATTCATCTGGCAGAAACGTTCATGTTGCAGAAAATAGGATGTACGCTAGTGTAGCTGATGAGATTGAATTGCTTGGGTACGATGCTGGAGACACAGTGCTAGAACCCGGAGAATCTCTAGATATAGTTCTATATTGGAAAGCTAATGTTATCCCGAGTCGTAATTATCAGGTATATTTGCATCTGCGTGGTGACAATGGGGAGTTATGGGGTCAATCAGATAAAGTAAATCCTGCCAGTTTTCCTACTAGTAGATGGTCTGTGGATAAATATGTTAGAGATGAGCATGTGATTGTCGTGGCTGAGAATGCTCCTTCCGGAGAGTATCAAGTACATGTTGGATTGTGGGACCATGTCACGGGTGAGCGTTTTCTTGCACTTGATAAGAATGGGTGGTTGCTGGGCGAAAGCATTCCTGTATCCTTAAATTATACAGTACAGTAACCTACTTAGATGTTGCGTATAGGGACCTGTATACAAGCCACGAATTGCCCAGTTTATCGGGTGGTGTCCATGGACCATCCTGTATAGATATATTGTAATCTGCCTCTAGCCATGGTATCAATATATCCTCATCGCCTGGAATACCTAGAAAAAGCAAATTATTAGCAAGTGCGTTATGGTTTGGTAACCTATCTATTGAGTAGCGTTGGAATGGTGGTGTAGAGCCTAAATACATTGGTACAAGAAATTGTATCGTGTAGTAGCCCGAACTACTGTATTGAGGACATACATTTGGTGCGATAAACACCATTTTATCAGTCCTTTGGTATGCTATATTAGCATTCCCTGCATTGTCTCCCTGCCATCCGGCTCCTATAAATTTGTTTATGTCGATAGCAGCTATTGTGCATTGCTCATCAAACCAAAAGCCAGTGGTGGGTTGAACTAGATATTCATCTAGGTAGTAATCATGGATAGTTATCAATATTGATCCACCAACTATGGCAGAGCTAATGACTATTGAAATAAAGTTTTCAGTCAGCTGTTTTAGTTGTTTATGTATCCAGGATAGTCCAAGTGCTGGAAAAATAAATAAAATAGGTAATATTCCGCTTGCACGACCAAAATGTGGCGCCTCTTCAGATAGTATGGTTGGTAATAGCGCAATAATGGAATAACTTAATATAAGCACTAATTTGTGTTTACCTAATGTTTTTGGTGCAATTATAAGTCCTATTACTAATACAAAAGTCATTATTGGGTCAAATACTGGTCTGTTTGGTATATTATGACGTAAATTCCAATCACCTTTGCCCGGTACTGAGAACATCTGAAATACGGCTATTGTTTGGGATACGGTAGTATTTAATATTTCTGATGGTTCATCATTGAGATCAATTACAGAGACGCCTGTTGTTCGACCCAACACTTGTTCTTGGTTGTTTGCAGTATAAATAACAAACGGAGACACTATAATCACGAAGGATAAGAACAAATAGGTTGTGCTTAATAATATTCTTCGCCTTATCTGTCGAATAAATAGAGCTGAGAGGCATAATAGAGGGAATATTATTAGCAATCGTATAGGTGTATAAGTGTAAACAGAAATGCCTAGCATGAGTCCTGCAAGTACCCATAATTTGTTGTTGTTTCTTTTATATGCTTCAATAACTACCCACAGGGTTATCGATAGAGCTAATGGCAGTAAAGCTGGTCGAGTGGCTAGACGCGCAAGCATTATTGGCCAAACTGTAAATCCGCTGATAATAGAGGCGATTAGGGCTATACGGGTCCCTGTTATTGCTTTTGTAGCGAGGAATAAAGCTAGTATAGTGAGTGTGCTAGCCAATGCGGATGGTAATCTTACTGCCGCGGGAGTGCGTCCTAGTAAATTTGTTGATAGAGCAACTAAATACGCATGCAACGGTTCTCGGCCGTTGTTCTCAGTCAAAAATAAGGGTCGATCGCCTGAAATAATACTGAGAGCGTCCAGTCCATCTGCTGCTTCATCTCCAAACAAACCTGGTGGGTGAGTATTGAGGTTGTACATTCGTAGTGGGGCAGAGAAAATTACTATAAAAATTAACAACCACAATACTTCTCGTTCTTTAACGAAGCCAATTGATTTTGCAAGTGCTTTGAGTGCCAAGTTGATGTAGTGACTCATTTACTTTAATGTTATCATGTCTGTGGAAAAGATATTGAGAGATAAAAACAAATGAATAAGAAAGAAAGATTAATGGCAGCTATTTCAGGCGGTGAGGTTGACCGTGTTCCTGTTGCAGCTTGGCGTCATCAGCCAGTGGATGACCAAAGCAGCGATGCATTTGCGGCCGCAACATTAGCATTCCAGAGGGATTTTGATTTCGATTTTGTTAAAGTGACTCCTGCAAGTAGTTACTGCTTGACTGATTGGGGAGCTACAACCTATTGGAGGGGTAGTCCGCATGGTACGCGTGATTACGGAGAGGCTTTAGTACAGACTGTAGATGAATGGAGGAAGCTAAAAGTTTTAAGCCCACTTGCAGGTCAGATGGGAGAAATTATCAGAGGTCTTGAATTGATAGGTCAGGGCCTTGAAGATGACACTCCATTTATCCAGACTGTTTTTAGTCCGATGACACAGGCCAGAAACCTTGTAGGAGCGGAAGAATTGCTTCTACACATACGTCTGCATCCCGATGTGATAAAAGATGCGTTTCAAATTATCACTAATCAAACCATTAGGTTCATAGAAGCGGCTCGCGAAACAGGTATTAGTGGTATCTTCTATGCGCTTCAATGGGCTAGTCATTTGGATCTGTCTGAATCTGAATATAGAGAATTTGCTAGACCATATGATTTGCAAATATTGAATGCCGTTGATGATTTGTGGTTAAATGTACTGCATTTACATGGTAACCATGTGATGTTTTCCTTGATTGTAGATTATCCAGCATCAGTGCTAAACTGGCATGATAGAGAAACGAAACCTTCATTGAGTGAAGGTTTGAAATCATGGCCAAAAGCTGTGTGTGGTGGAATAAGGCAGGAGGACACTTTGGTACAAGGTACTCCTAAGGAAATATATGCGGAAGGTTTAGATGCGATAAAATCCACCAATGGTAAAAGATTGGTTTTGGGTACAGGATGTGTTGCGCCAATAGTTACTCCATACGGTAATTTGCGAGCTTTACGTGATATGGTTGATTTGAAACTATAGTGCATCTTGAGTAGAATTAGAGTTATATCAGGGAAGGCACGTGGAGTGCGTCTCAAACAGGCCGATGCTAGTATTACTCGACCGATAACTGATCGTGTCAAAGAGGCCTTATTTAATATAATCGGTTCTGACATTATTAACTCTAGAATATTGGATATGTTTGCTGGGACGGGTAGTGTTGGGATAGAGGCTTTGAGTCGAGGCGCATCATACGCGATGTTTCTTGATGTTAACTCCCGTGCTATTGACGTGATCAATAGCAATCTTAGTGTAACTAAGCTGTCGGATAAGGGTAATGTTCAACAGGTTGATGCGTTTGAGTATTTGGGTCGTTCTAAAAAAGATAAGTTCGAATATATCTATATAGCACCACCTCAATATAATGGTATGTGGATTACGGCATTAGAGCGTGTTGATAATAATTTGGAATGGATGAGTAATGATGGCTGGGTGATAGCGCAGATGGATCCTTCTGAATTTACCGAATATGATTTCAAGAACTTGTTCCTCTTTGACAAGAGGCAATACGGGAACACAGTTTTAGCATTTTATAATATGTTGGGTGATGAGAATTGTAGGTCATAGTTATATGGAATTCGATAGATATGCAACCTGAATTTATTGCAGATAAACTTGAAAAGGTACTTCATGAAGTCCAAAGGCCAGCACGTTATGTTGGCGGTGAGGTAAATAGCATTGTCAAAGAATGGTCTAGTACAAAGTTAAAGATCGCGCTAGCTTTTCCGGATATCTATGATTTGGGTATGCCAAACTTAGGTCTAGCAATATTATATGATTTAATTAATCAACGTGAAGATATGTTGGCTGAGCGGGTTTATTTGCCTTGGCAGGATATGGAGAGAGTTATGCTTAGAGAAGATATTCCTCTATATTCTTTGGAGTCATATCATCCTGTTGGCTGTTTTGATATCTTAGGTGTTTCGCTTCCCTATGAACAACTCTATACAAATACACTTCATTTACTAAAGCTGTCAAATATACCGTATCGTAGTGCAGATCGTGTAATAGGTAAATATCCGCTTGTGGTTGCCGGAGGACACTCTACGTTCAATCCTGAGCCGATGGCTGATTTTATTGATGTTTTCGTGATCGGGGAAGGTGAAGAAGCAATGCTGGATATTGCTGAAGCTGTGCATAAATGGTGTCGTAATATAAATAGTAATAATCACCATAAGGCAGAGGCCGTGGATCGCACCGATTTATATAGAGAACTAGCTCAGATTGATGGCATTTATGTGCCGCAGTTTTATCGTGCAACTTATCATGTTGATGGAACTCTTAAAAAAGTTGTGTCGATTGACGAAGCAGCACCATTGCCTGTTTTGAAAAGAATAGTAAAGGAGATGCCTCCACCAGTAACTAAGTTTGTGGTTCCGTTTGTGAATGTAGTACACAATCGTGCTCCTATTGAGATTATGCGTGGTTGTACTAGAGGTTGTCGGTTCTGTCAGGCGGGAATGATTACTCGTCCAGTTCGGGAGAGATCGGTCGATGAAGTTGTTGAGGCAATTAGGTCAATGCTGAAATATACGGGATACGAAGAAGTGGCTTTGTTATCTCTATCATCCTCAGATTATCAACATATTGGATCATTGGTTGAGGCTATTACCACTGAGTTTGGTCATCTTAATCTAAATATTTCATTGCCTAGCTTGAGGATTGAGACTGTATCTGTAGATTTGATGGATAAGTTGCAGGCGGCTGGTCGTCGTGGAGGTTTTACGCTTGCACCTGAGGCAGCATCTGAACGTATGCGAGAGATTATCAATAAACCAGTATCTACAAAGCAATTGCTTGAGACTGCCAGAGAAATATATTCTAGAGGATGGACAACTTTAAAGCTGTACTTTATGATTGGTCATCCATCAGAGACCCTCGAAGATGTTCAGGAAATTGCTGACTTAGCAAAGGCTGTTTTGGCTGAGGGCAGGAAAGTGGCAGGAGGCAAAGCTAAGCTGAATGTTGGTGTAAGCACGTTTGTTCCTAAGCCACACACACCTTTCCAATGGTCGCCGTCGGACAGTTTGGAGCAGATCAAACTAAAGCAGCGATTATTACGGCGCGAAGTGCGTGGACGAGGCTTGAAGCTCAATTTGAATAAACCGCATGAAACAATGATGGAGTCTTGGTTATCGCGAGGTGATAGGAGGCTGGGAAATGTGATACTTGAGGCTTATAAAAACGGCGCTAAATTTGATGGTTGGTGGGAGCATTTTAATTATCGTGCATGGATTAGAGCCTTTGAGAAATGCGGATTGGATACCGAATTTTATACCCACCGAGAGCGAAAAGGCGATGAAGGGTTACCTTGGGATCATATTGATAGTGCGGTCAAGAAGTCATTCTTGTTAGAGGATTATCAATGGAGCAAGGAAGGCGAAACAAGGATTGATTGCCGTGACCAATGTTTTGCTTGCGGGATTTTACCTCAATTTATTCCATTGCGGAAACAAACCCCGGCGGATGCATGGGAGTGTCCTGAGGTGAAGCCTAGGCATTTGCGTGGTAAAAAAAGACTTGATATAGAACTAATTCAAGTCTAATTAAATTGATGTTTATAGGATAGAGTGAACGTGAAAAATCTGCTTAAACCCAAAGTTTTTCTGGTGATACTTGTTGTCATGATAGTGATAACGATTGGAATGACTTCAATGAACGGAAATCGGTTTATTGGTGATATAACTGCTTTTGTACGAGGTGAAGAGATCGTGCACGTGGCCGAAATGAATGATGGTTCTAGTGAAAAAGATACTGCTAATGATGATGTAATAATAGATGAATCAGAACGGGATGATGAAGCAGTGAATGCAGAAATGAACAATGCTATCAACTGCTTGGATCAGGCATATTCGGCATTTTACAATCCCTTTGTACAGAGTCATGAAGCGTACGAAGAATTGATACTGCCCCTCTGGGATGAATCTATTTCTGACGAAGACAGGTTGGATAGACTTGCTAAAGCAAAGTATGCTGCGCAGGCATTGCAATCGCAATTGCTACGCGTGTCGCCTCCAAATTGTCTCTCTAGTATTACAGATACATCCTTAAGGAATATGGGGGCAAAGGTTCTCACTAATCTTGATTTCATAAGGTTTGAGGAGAATCTAAACGATTGGTATTCGAAAGCTTTGAACTATTTGCAATCGTCATCAGATTGCTTTGATTCGATGATTGCATATGAAGGATCAGAGACTCTAGATGATTATGTTGAAAATACATGTGAACCCATGATGAGTGATTTAGACCAGTATTACGATGCAGTAGCGAATATAGACAAATTCTCAGAACGAGTGCGATTGGAGATGGAAGAATAACATAGGATGTATTGCATAGAAATCAACTGGCCATTATTTAGATAATAGGAGGGGTTGCTATGAGCGAAAGTATTCTGGATGTATATCAGGAGAGAGAATATCCGTATACGTACTCTGCGGCACATGAGCCAATAGCTGAAGTTGATCCTGGGCAGACTGTCCGAATACATTGTGTCGATTGTTTTGAAAATTTGTTGGTAGAGGAAGACCAGAAATTTTCTGATGTTTGCGAGTATCCTTACTTGAATCCCCAGGCAGGCCCTATTTTTGTGAATGGTGCCGAGGATGGAGATACTCTTTTGGTGCATATTGAAGATATCGAAATTACTCGCGATTGGGCTGTCACTGGTTTGGTACCTAAATTCGGACTACTAACACCAACTGCAGTTACGGAAATGTTGACAGAATCTATTCCAGACATAGTGCGCAAGTTGCCTATTCGTGATAATCGGGTTTGGTTTGGTGATCTCAGTACTGAATTAGCCCCATTTATGGGTACTATTGGTACAGCGCCAAAACTCGAAGCGATCAATGCGCTTACTCCTGCGCACTATGGGGGTAACATGGATTGTCCCGAGACATGTGCTGGTAACACCGTGCATTTACCGGTTTTGAACGAAGGCGCTTTGTTTTTTTGTGGTGATGGACACGCCACTCAAGGTCATGGTGAGATTGGGGGCGTTGCTTGTGAAGTGCCGGTTAATTTAGTTTGTCGTTTCGAGCTTATAAAAGGCAAAGCTATTGGATGGCCAAGGATAACCAACGACGATTATATGATGGTTGTGGGGAGTGCTAGACCACTTGAAGATGCGACAAGAATTGCATGTACGGGTTTGGTTGACTGGGTATCTACAGAATATGATATGAATACTACTGATGCTCTGCTATGGATTACTCAGATCTTGGAGCTCAGAGTTGGTAATGTTTGTGATCCTAACTATTCGGTGGTAGCTGCAGTGGAGCGCAGATTGCTCGAGGCAAGGCCATAGCATAGCTAGCATCTTCTGTCTTGTGATAATTATATATTGTATGTCTAACTAATACGGAATGCTTGGCTATGTGGACACTATATAAAAAATAGTTGATATTGTGAGAGCGAATGTCAATCAGTGTTAATACTTTTTCAATAGTAGCATCTGACCCAAAAGACAACTCAGTTGGTGTAGCTGTTGCTAGCAAATTTCTTGCGGTTGGTTCTATTGTTTCTTGGGCAAAATCGGAGGTTGGAGCAATTGCGACACAGGCCCATGCTAAGATTGGATTTGGTCCTTATGGGTTACAGATGTTAGAAGAAGGTCATTCAGCATCTGAAGTGTTATCGGAACTGATTTGCAATGATCCGGGGGCCGCAACGAGACAGCTTGCAATTGTTGACGCACATGGTGGTGTTGCTGCGCATACAGGTATAAAGTGTCATGAATGGGCGGGTCATCTAATAGGCGAGTATTACTCTTGTCAGGGTAATATTTTAGTTGGTCCGGAAACTTTAGATGCTATGGAAGCTAGTTTTGTTTCTACCGCAGGCGAGTTGGCTGATAGGCTTGTAGCTGCTCTCGAAGCTGGGGATGCAGTGGGAGGAGACAGTAGAGGTAAACAGTCGGCAGCGATTGTGGTGGTGAAACCAGGTGGTGGTTACGGAGGTGATACTGATCGTTATATGGACTTGCGTGTCGACGATCATCACGATCCGGTAAAAAAGCTTGGTAGGCTGGTAGAAATGCACCATCTTTTCTTTGGAAGTGCCGTGGTTTCGGATATGATCATAATTGATCAGCAAATTGCAACAGAGTTGCAATTGTTGCTAAAAGGTGAAGGGTACGATGTGGCAGATGAAATAGGTGAATGGAATGAAGCTTCTAAGCAAGCATTTTGGTCATTTGTGGGTAGGGAGAATCTTGAAGAGCGTTGGAAAATTGAAGGCGATACTGACTGTATAGATTTGGTGATGCTCGAATATTTGCGGCATAAATTCAATTCTATAAACTTGAGTTAACGCATAATGCTAATGTTATTTATGGCACTGCCGGGAACTGTGAAGTAATGGACAAGATGTCGGCTAGAAAGTTGGTTTGGGAGCAATTAAAGGATGTTGCAATACCCGATAGCAGATTCCATTTGGATTTTAATCAGTTCATACCTGATTTTCATGATAGTGATATTGCCCGGAACAATTTAGTTGAATTAGATTTATATAAGTCAGCCAATACTGTGTTTGTCACTCCAGACAATTGCTTAGAGGGGGTTAGAGAACAGATATTGATAGATGGTAAAACCCAAATTATGCCGACCTATGGTATACGGCGTGGCTTCGTTGTGGTGTCGCCTGAAGATGTTGGCGAGGATATGGTTAGTTATTCCGTATGTCTTGACAATATTGAAAAAACAGGTCACTATGTTAGTCTCAGTCAAATAAGAGATAACTACAAATTAGACATATTGATTACTGGAGCATCAGCTGTGAATTATTCTGGTGTTAGATTCGGCAAGGGCCACGGATTTTTTGATTTGGAATGGGCGATGTTATGTCAGATAGGAGTAGTGTCGGATAGTACTCCAGTCATTGCTTTTGTTCATGAGTCACAATTGGTAGCTGTAAAGTTAGAAGTGGATGAGTTTGATACCGTGTGTGACTATATCGTTACTCCTAAGCGTGTTGTCAATGTTGAAGGACATCCCAAGCCTACTTCTGGGATTATTTGGAATAAGTTGTCAGATGGGATGATGAATGATATTCCACCATTGCAAGAGTTAAAACTTATTGACCCATAATTTCATTTTTCTAGTACTAATGGAAGTAGTTTAATAGTGTTATCAAAAGTATCACTATTTAGTCCCTCGCTTATTACTAGACGATTGTTGCTAGAAGGGTTATAAACGCCGGCAGAAAGTTGGTATTGTCCGGATTGCAGGTTGCTAATATCTATTACGATAGGATCGCTGTATGCCTCATCGGGAGCCCACCACGAAGTTGGGTACTGATATGAGTTGGGCATCGTGTCGATTTGGGCAACTAGTTTGTCGTTATCCCATAAGTGCACAAAGTATTTGTAGTCAGTATCTATCTGCCCCAGTGCCTTCCAGTGTAATGTCAAATGCAATTGACTAGCGTTATGGTTTGTATCATAACCTGCTAATTTTATCTTATCTCCAAAAACCGCATTTACAGAATGGGCCATATTCGGCGAATTAAATGTGCGCTTCCTAGGATTGACCGTAAGATTATCGGAGAAAGTTAGCATACGTGTAGCATTTGACAAATTTCTAGCATATAAGGTTAGTTGATATTTCCCAGGTGATAAGTCTGTTGGTATACGTAGCTTGTATGACTCCTTGAAAAATGTGTTGCTGGGTATAGCATTTGTAGATGACTGTGGAAGTAACTTAGTAGTTTGTTCAAATACAATAGTGTTATCAGTTGCTAAATGTCTCGTTTCGGCACTAGAATCATCGGAAATTAATGTAGATAATACTTCAGATGCTGAGAGCTCTGTTTCTAATATGTCATCAGTGACTAACTTCCATTCTATGATTAGCGAATCTAAACTGGAGTGATGCCGGAGTGCTTTCCAGTTGGCAATAATATTTAGTGGTTGTCCTTGTGTGAGTGTACTGTCCATTGAAAAACTGTCTAGATCTAAATTGTTTGGCATACTAGCTAATGGTATGGCGGTGCGGCGAAACTGTAGTAGATTTGGACTGGTAGTAGTCGCACCGATAATTTCTGACTGGCCTGCTTCATTGTACATGCTAAAACGAAGATACAGAGGGCCTGAGTGAGGCACATCTTGACTAATTTGAAAATCCAATTGGCTCAGTATATGTTCGCCAGGCTGCCGTTGGTTGTCGGTTGTCCCAGGAGGGTCCACTTGTCCGTATTTCATTCCATCGCTGTCTATTAATTGGACTGAGAATTTGTTTTGGGATGGATTAGGCATATCTGTCCGCCAAAGCATGTGTATAGTCCAGGGTTTTCCAGGTGAAGGCATGCTGTTAGGAACTTCACGTAAAAATCCTAAGACCGTTGCCCCATTAGAGAACTGTACAGGGTGTACTAATGGCAAGTCAGGTCTAAATTGGTCAGATGATGGTAGATGGGCAATTGCAAACCAGGTAAAAATAGTTTCGTTGTTAGAAAATAGGAAGGGTCGTACATTATAGTTGAATGGTGCAAGGAGTGTGGCACCGTTTGTAGGCAATGGAACCCCGTACCCATCCCATACTACTCGAATATTATTGGATTTAGTTAGCATTAGTGCTTCCCAATGCCTACAACCAACGCATTGTAATGTTTGTAGAGGTGGGTTAGAAGCGAGTATTATTACTTCCTGATTGTTGGCAGTTGCAATCTGCTTGGCATAACTAAGTGCATCGGCACTGTCATCAAGTGTATTTTGTCCCGAGTACAGTGATTTTAAGCCGGTATCTGCACGATAATCATATTGTAAATGTGCCCGCATTAGAATTGCGGTAGCGCCTAATAGTGCGAGAATTGTGGGTATAACTAGCAATTTAGTATGTAATAGTCCACGCCAATTCCAAAACCAGGATAGACGGCTCTTTTTGGATTCGCGTACTAATACTCCGCCTATAAATGCGGCTTGGATTAGTGATGCATTGCCCATGGTCATCCATATGCACCAATTCAGCTCTACTCCTTTCGCGAAAAATAGTGTTTCGGTAATGGTTTTTATCAAAGGAGTGGAGAGGGCAATAACCACAATTGGCACTAAGAAAAATCCTGTCACTGCTAAAAGACCTGGCAAGCCATCTTTCCGGACAAGCCCACGTGTGGTCAACCACAGAGTAGCCACAATTGTTAGAATGCTCAAAGCAGGTATCGAAGGAACATCTTGAGCGAATGTATCGAATGAACCACTTAATGCGGAATGGATCATATGTATTACTTCCTGCCAACCAGGCGCATCACGATGGGGTATTTGTCGGAGATATTCTAAAGTAGAGATATGTCTGTACAAGCCAATAATCCATGGCCCCATGAGCACAAGTGATATTAGACCACTTAGTAGAATTTGGATGACGATGTGGCGTCGATTGCTTTGGGAATGTCTCCATGCATGTAACCAACCTATGAACGCCATTGGTGCCAGGAGGAACAGAGTAGGATGGCATTGGCCAGCCAGAGATAGCATGGGTAAGTGAGCGAGTCTTCCAGAAGTTTTTCCCCTATAAAAACCCTGCAATATTGTGAGCAGAAATAACATGACAAATGGAGGTGCTAGATTAGGATTCCATATGAAGCGGCTATGGTGTACTGTCATGGGATTGATTGCAAGAAATAAGGCAGCTAGCAATCCTGTGATTGGGCCAAAATAACGTCGCCCGATTAATTGAACTAGTGCAATAGCGACGAGGTTTACCACGGCGGTAAACATTCTTGCGATTCTTGGGTTATCATCTAGGCTGTAAGGAAGTGCATACAAATAAATAGTTAATGGCGAGTGTTTCAGGCTGCCGACGGACATCCTTGTCCCCAGTATTTGCCAGTCACCATCGCGAGCAAAATTCGAGGCTAATACGCTGATACGTTCTTGGTCGGCCATAAATGGGTCTGCGCCTATATCGTTTAATCGCAACCAAGATGCTAGTAAGAGTATTGCGGTTCCTATCAGTATTAATTTATTTCTTGTGATGACCATAATATGTGTGTATCAGTTAATGGCTAGTTCTAACATGTGTAGTGAATTATGCAAGACATTATTACCACTGTTATCAACCACATGAAGACGTGTTCCTGACCCAGGGTCGTATATTCCAACATGAAGATTGTACTTGGGATTTTTGAGCTCATCAATTGGTATTTGATGAGTGTCAATTATTACTTCGCCGGGTCGCCATAATCCCATAGGGTAAGTGCCTTGGCGTGGAGGCGAATCATGGCCTAGTATGAAATTGTTGGTTTCGTCATATATGTGTATGAATACTACTCCATCTACTAATGACGGTTCTGTTGAATTCCAGTATAAAGTCAGACTTAGGATATTGTTATTTATTTCATGAGTGAATCCAGATAGTGATACAGGACCCACATTAGCATTAATGATTGTAGCAGTTTCCGGAATTAGTGGAGTGTCTTTACTAATAATAGATATGCGGTCAATGATAGCTTCTCCGATTCGATTATCCGTTTGTTTGTCGTATACTGCAATTAACACATCAAGGGCAATAGGGGTTGTCAGTATTGTGGGGGCATAAAGAACATATTCGTCACGAACAATACTATTTGTGTCCCATGACATTGTAGTGTGATAAGGAAATGATGCTCCACCAAGTTTATGGTCAGTCTGTATGATTTTCTTGCCGTTTTGATCTAGTAGTTGGATTGAACCATGATATTCAGAAATGACAGGGTCGTTAATAGACCAGTAAAGATTGATAAAGAGTGGCTCTCCAGGTTCAACGGCACCAATATTACTATGTGATTGTAGGGTTAACTCATTTCCGAACTGTATGTTGTCAGCGCTGCTTTCTTTGGGGACATGAGTTTCAATTGGTGGAGGAACGCTGTTGTCAGCAATATAGGGTAATGCCAAGATTAGTCCACTGCTAATAGTTATGACGCCTAGTGATTTGGCGATTAGCAGGGTGTCTCTAGTAATTATCCTTTTATATGTTTCAGTGAGCATAAAAGCAGAAAAGAGTATCAAAGGCCCATATATTGGTACTCTAAATCGAGAAACAACATGGAACATCACTGTTGTAATGCATAGTACTCCTATCATAGATAGGAGAAGCAATCTCCCTGGTTTATGCATGTTTCTTTGGCTTATGGCTAGTTGAATGCCTGTAAATGCTAGTACTGCAAGAACGCCAAATCGTATCGGTAAATATCTCAATAATGGGGATATGTTGGTGCCTTCTTTATAGAAATCAACATTATTTGGTATCTCCAGATTGCCCCAATAAAGAGCTGTTTTGCGAGCCATAAGTCCTAACCAACGTTTAGGGTTGTCTAGAATGTCGGTCATAGTTTGCTCAACAAAGGTGGTCTTTCCTCTGTTTACTAGTTCATGAGTAGCTAGAAATGCGGGCGAGTATTGCCCTATTCCAGCCGAATCTCGGTTGTTGCCTAGATATAAAGTGACGGGACCATTTGCAGAAAACAGTTGTAATTGGCCACTATGTTGAAAGTTGTGAAAAGTGACTGGTAGAATCGGGACGAATGTTATTGCTAGCATCGTAAATATCTTAGAGAATTGAATAGGCAACTTATAGGTTTCTAATTGGGACTTAATCGATATGAGTATGAATGGAAGTATTCCTAGGAAAGCTGGACGTATGACGGAAGCTAGGCCTAACAATAGTGTACAGATAAGCCAGGACGGTTGTGTAGTGGATATACAGTTTTTCGATCTAATGGTTGACCACCATGCGCACAATATCCAAACGGTGAAATGAGCCTCGATTGCGTGAGTTAGCAATTGTGCATCATAGAAGATTAATTGAGGGCAGATGGCCCAAACAATCATTGATAAACGGCCTGTATGCTTATTAAAAATCTCCTTCCCTAGAAAGTAGACTGCAATTGAGGATAAAGATCCGGAAAGTATTTGCAGAAACTGGAATGATCTTAAGCTATCTCCAAAGAGTAGGTGCAATGTACCTAAGAGCCAAGTAAAGCCTGGTTGTCTGTAAAAATCAATATCTCCGGGCCATAACCCACGCATTAAATCTCGCGCGTCGGCTTCGTATACTAACTGATCAGACCCATTAGGTAAGGCATCGAATTCTATGAGGCCACTAATTAGGTCGTTGAGGTATATCAGTCGAAGTATGAAGGCTAATATTACAGCTAGTATTATAAAAAGTTTTTCATCACTAGTACACGAATGGAAATATCGCAATAGTATTGTGATGATTACGAATCCAACGATAAATGCTACTGTCAAGGTAAATAAGTCCTGTAGGTATCGCAATGCAACAGCAGTGACTGCATGACTGTTCTTCAATGATGATGGAAATAAATATTTGGTTGGGATCAATCGAATTCCCATTGAAGTTTCCCACTTTAGGCCATCAGAAAAATAGTTATTGTTTATATCAGCATGTGATAGGCGAAACATTATGGGATTTAGACCTTGAACTAGCTCGGTTTGTACGCTTTTTGGGTGTTGTTCTTCATTTGCGATTGAGCTTATAACTGTCTGTCCATTTAGTACCAAATGTGCATCCAGGTCATGTGGAACAGATAGATGTATGATAGCTTTATTATTTGACCATATATAACCTTCCCATTTGACATCGATTGAACCGTTGTAGACTCCATAGTGATCGTTGCTGCTGATAGTTATAAGTTTTTCGACACGCGATATAGGTGGTATACCTTGCTCAGCATCTCTGTAATAAGTTGCTAATAGGCCTTGATTGACTGTTGATTTGTCAAGTTGTACTATACCTATTATTAGGCATAGTACTAGTAACAGTAGGTGTGGTATACGTTTGTAGACATAGTTGATCATGTCAGGGTATTATAGTATGTAACATGTATAGGATACGTATTACATTTTCTAAATTTGGAAAGGCGCGTTGGATAGGCAACTTGGATTTGCATAGAACCTGGGCTAGGATATTGCGCCGAGCTGGAGTCCCGATAGCTTATTCGCAAGGTTTTAATCCTCAGCCTAAGATGCAGCTAGCTTCAGCATTACCTCTAGGAATTATGAGCGAATGCGAATTGCTCGACATATGGGTATTAGAAACTATCGCAACTGATAGTTTGCAAAATGACTTGGCAAATGGTTTGCCGAATGGGTTAGAGGTTATTGAGATAGTGGAGGTTGAACTAAAGGAGAAATCATTGCAATCTAGATTGCGTGCGGCCGAATATGTTATTGAGTTAGGAGACGATATAGATATTCAGGTACTTCAGAAAATGATAAGCGATTTGCTGGG
The DNA here is from genome assembly GCA_002377585.1 of Anaerolineales bacterium UBA3499. Classification (GTDB taxonomy): domain Bacteria; phylum Chloroflexota; class Anaerolineae; order Anaerolineales; family UBA11657; genus UBA11657. Next base: position 62,547 of record DFQC01000003.1, read on the forward strand.
TATGCAGTCTGTAATTCGTCAGCGTCGTGGAAAGGATTATGATATGCGAGCCTTAATCCAAGCATTGGATGTTGTGGAGAGAGATTCTATGACACCGACATTGTTTGTCAGATTTTCGGCCTGTCCTGGAGCTACTGGTCGTCCTGGCGAATTGTTAGAATACATGGGCATAAATGCAAAAAGTATCAATCGTACCGGACTATTGTTTGTTGACAATGATGATTGAGCCTAGTATAATTTTCCTCGTGCCCCGCTTTGACGGGGTACTATCTTGTATAGGGGGCTGAGGGCTATATGAAATTTGCAATACTTGAAATTGGCTCACACCAGATTAGAGCAGAGGAAGGGTCAGTTATAACTGTTAACCGTCTTCCACAAAAAGAGGGAGATAAGATAGAGTTTTCTGCGATGCTTATATCAGATGATGGTGAGGTGCATGTTGGTACGCCTTTGCTTGAAGGTGCAAGTGTGAAAGGTACAGTATTATCTCATGAAAGGGGTGTTAAAACACTGGTTTTCAAATATAAGCCAAAGAAGCGATACCGTAGGAAGCAAGGACACAGACAAGAAATCACGCGAGTAAAGATTAACGAGATTAGCGCATAGATATCAGAGAGGAATCCAATATGGCACATAAGAAAGGTGGTGGATCAAGTCGTAATGGTAGGGATAGTAATGCGCAGAGACGAGGCGTGAAAAAGTTTGGCGGTGAGAAGGTGCGCAATGGAAACATAATAGTACGCCAATGCGGCACCAAAATTAGACCGGGAATCAATGTTGGGGTTGGTAGGGACTACACTCTTTACGCGATAGCTGATGGAGAAGTTATTTACCATAGTCTCCCGAGTGGTCAGAAAAAAGTTTCTGTGATGACTATGGATGTATAGTAGAAGGATATAGAAGACCAATGAAATCTGATATTCATCCAGTATATTTTCCTGAAGCGACAGTAAGCTGTTCATGTGGTAATACATGGATCACTGGATCGACGCTGGAATCTATAAGTACTGATTTGTGTTATAAATGTCATCCTTTCTATACAGGTGAACAGAGGATAGTTGATACTGAAGGTCAAGTAGAACGATTTTATCGAAAGCTTGAGGCTCGACAAAAACATGTTGCTGAAACTGAAGAAAATATAGAATCTCCAGAGCAGATAGCTTCTGAAGTGGTTTTGGTAGAGCTTGGATTAAGCAAAAGAGCACTGTCAGCTTTGGCTGAGGCTAATATCAATAATGCTGAAGATGTGGTATCAACACTTAGTGAAGGTGGTGAGGAAGCATTGTTAGCAATATCTGGATTCGGGCGTAAAAGTTTGATAGACCTTAAGAAAGCTTTAAGATCGTTAGATATTGAGTTGCCAGGTGTAACTGACGATTAACGATTAAGATCAAGCATTAAACAGATAAAATTTGTTGAACTATAGGCAAGTTGCTAGTTTTACTGACTTGTCTTTTTGCTTTAAGCAGTGCGGCCAAATTTTCTAGGAGAGGTTATTGATGTTCCGGCAAACGCACAGTCACTTCAGTTCCTAAAGGTTTTCCGGAGTCATCTATGAATAGTATATTTTCCAAGCCAGGATATGTATACATTCCGACTTTTAGCTGCTTCACTTGGCTATTGAATTTGTCTGTAAAAAAACTTATTACTCTGTCGCCTTCTTCCCATTGGTTAGCCGGGAATGACGGGGAATCAGACTGGCCGAGTTTTTCGCCAGTATCATTGTATAGATGATTAAAAAAGTGATATTTGGTAGTCGTTTGTTCACCAGGATTCCAATGGATCGCCCATTCCAAACTATTTTCTGTGGTGTGCGCAGAATATCCTAGTATTGAAACCCCATTGGCTAAGGTTCGTGGGGGTTCAAATGGGTGATAGGTATTAGTTGTAATGCCAAATGGTAATATTTTAGAAACTGTTATGGTGCCTTCACCAGGTCGGAGTCGCACATATGATTTTCCGAATGATAATTGATGATAATGGTTGTGAATAGTCTGTGAGTTAGCGGTCTGATGATGAAGAACTATTGCAGGTAGCTTTGGAAATAAGTTTGAATATCTCCCGTCAACAAAACGGTGGGGTATGTTGCTTAGAAGCGAATTGTAAATGGCTGGATATTCATGTATATTCGGGTCATCTCCAATACCCAATATCAAAACTTCGCTTGAGTCAGTATTAGAATATAGATATTGCACCTTGTTGATGGCATTCATTGTCATTGATAGCGGTGTGCCAAAACCGCCCTGTGTGTTATGCGTTGAGACATATTGTAATAAGGAGATGATTGCCCAGGTTTGAAGGAATACACTTGAAAGAACCAGGCTCCATCCAGTTGTCCGGAATACTTGAGGTTTTAACATGTTCAAAAGTTGATCTGCTCCTATGGCAGCAACAATGTATTGCACTGGAAAGGTAACAATAAAGTAATGTAAGTGCACATCAAAAGGGCTGATATATTGTATTAGTAGAGGGACAATAAGCCAGGAGAGTATCATGCGAGTCGCTGAGGATTGCAAGCGGTGCATGATTGTTAGTCTAGCGCATCCTAAAATAATTAGAATCGTCCAAAGCCAGTGGACTGCAGTGTAATCAGGGATTGATGATAGAAAGTCGGCGTATTTGGTGGGGCCTGTAATTGAATGTATGTCACTACCTATGCTAAGCATCCAATAATATTTTAGTGACTCAAAATTAGTTGTTTTCAATGAATTATTTAACAGGGATAGTGTTGGTAAAGACCCACTATTGTTGAAATGCATTATCAATGGTGCTGCTAATACCATTGCACTGGTAGCGCCAATAATGAGTGGTTTCCAGGTTATTTGCTTGCGACATATTATGAAGTTAATTAAGCTAATGGGGATTAGTGCTAATCCAGAGAAGTGGATTTGTGGTATACAGAATGTTAATAAGCCATGCAGAAAAGTAGGCCACGTGCGACGCTCATGTAATGCTATTAATCCAGAAAGAGCCCAAGCACCGACGAAGAAAGGTAGTGTGTTTTGTGCCCATATTTTTCTTGAAAATATAACTGCCCAAGGACTTGATGCGAATAGCATAGTAGCGATTAATGCTGTGCGCGTGTTCCAGAAGCGTTTAGTGATGTACCAGCAAAATATGATGGATACTGAATTTAATAGTCCTGTAAATATTGTCGCTGAATATGGATGTTTCCATAATGTGAGAGGAATCGCATAGATCCATGTGCTTATGGGGAAGTTTGGAATACCTATTGATGATGTAATACCATGTGTAGGTATTTCTAGGTTGGTGATGAAATGTAATGATGATGCATATAGACGGGCTTCATCAGCTTTGAATTCGGACAAACCAGGAAGTGTCATCCGTAATAGGGATGCAATGATAACAATTGCTAAAAGATATATTCGGGTAATGGGAATGATTTTCATCGAATATTGCTTTGTTTGATTAGATATGGTGAACTAATTGTCAATATTATGATTAGTAGAGCAAATATTGATATTCCGAGGGAAACATACCAGATTTGAGGCTTGAATTCAGTATGGACTATATGTTCTCCAGCAGGCAGGTATACTGCTCGAAATGCATAATTTGCTCTTGAGAATTCCGAAGGAGCCCCGTCGATTGTAACAGACCATCCGGGGTACCAGACTTCACTAAATACTAAGTAGGCATCTGATTTAGTGATTGCATGGATTTTGCGGGAGTGTGAAGTGTATTCCGTATAGCTTAAAGAGCTTTGATCTGTCGAACCACTATTTATTTTTTTGTCGTCTTGGATAACGACAGCTTGGAGTGGGTCGAAATTCGGGCTGTGAATCGCATCAAATGCTTCCAGTTCAGTAACTACATTAATAGTGTTATAGATCAGATTTATTCTTGGTAAAGAGTTAGTATTAAGGTATATATCTACGTGTGGGTCTTTATCGTAAATGGGTATGAATGAAGCATCAGCAGCTGGCTTGTCTTTGTCCGCAACTAGAAATTTGGCGTTGAGGAAATTGTATTGCGGGGAGCCTCGATGATTTACAGACCAGTAGTAGTTGTCATAATGTGAAATGGTCATGGGATTGTGCAATCCGCCTATCGATTCGATTTCGTGAACTAAAGGTGCATTGGGTTGCCAGCTGCTTGTTGCAACATCTATTCGATAGGGTGCTGGTTGTGTTTTAAGGAATTTGACAGCTGGCCCTTCTGTATATCCTTTATCGGGATTACGATGGTCAATTTCTATCCATGCGCCTAAAGCCATTAATTCGATTGCAAGTATCAATACTATCCATCTAGGACCAGCAAGTTTGATTAATAATAGTGTTGCTAGGCAGATGATCATAGTAATTGTTAAAGTACCTGAGTTGCTATTAGGGTATTTGTGAGAAGCTACAGCCCAGGCTATTACTAGTGCAATAATTGCAACTATAGTTGTAATTAGGAGGTATTTCATGATACGTTTAATGCTAGAGGTGTCGGTTTGCCAGTAGTGTAGTCCTGCACAAGCTAGCATTGAGATACTAAAATTTGTTAGCAAGATAAATCTTGCTGGCACTCTTAGTAGAGAGAAACCGGGTATGTAATTGTACATTAATTTATGTACAGGCGTAGCATTGCCAATTGCTACTATAACACCCACTACAGCAATTAATAATAAAGGTGTGCGCACTGTTTTAATGTGTATGCCCAATATTGCAAGAAACAAAGTTGTTAGTCCGGCAAAACCTAGTTCTACTCGGTCCCAACCTGGCCAGAAATGGGCTGCACCTCGACCGAAGAGGAGTGGAGAAATAATTCCGGCTAGTCCTTCTATGGGAATAGCAAAACTAGAGGCATCGTCGTAAGTGAAGCTAGCTCGATGTGTGTATTGAGACATCTCTATGGAAGGTAAAACAAAGACTGCTGATAAACCAATGGTTAAAACAGCTGTATATGACATGAGACCAAGCCATTTTAGTCTTGTTTCTTTTATCTTTAGTTGCCATATAGCATAAATAAATATGGGTATACAGACTATTAATGACATTTGAGCATGGCCTGAGAAAATTGATAATGAAAGTGGTATTACCAAGAAGCTGGCTGTTGTTAATGTTTGTGTATCACGGAGACGAAGAGTGCATAACCATATCCATGGCAGGTATGAGGCGCTAGCAATTATGTTTAGGTTGCCGATGTGTGTAACAAATACTGATGAGAATTGAAATGCTAAGGCTGCCACTAGTGGTGGTCTAATGTCCTTGGCTTTGTAATGATGGCTAGCCGCGAAGTACATTCCTGATCCAGCGATGAAAACATGTATGAAGACTAACCATTCCATTGTTCGGTATGAGATGTCAGGGGATATTGCTAGTATGAGATTTGGTGGATAAAATAATCCGGACTGGTTATCAGCGGCATATGGTGAGCCAGAATGAAGATAAGGGTTCCATAATGGTATGGTGTCGGTATGTAGGCGGCCGGCAGCGAATCTGTAGCTTGGCCATATAAATGATTCTAAATCGCCTCCTTCATAAGGTATGTGCCAGTCACCACCGATTAGTAGGGGCCAGAAAAATATAATAGTGGTTAGTATGATTATGGAGATGGCAATTACATGTGGGTGAAGGTGTTTTTTGGTTATGCTATCTAGCATGAGATTTAGTTACTAAATCGGCGTTGTTTTGAATGACAATCGTCTATTCTGAATCAATCTCTGGCTTGCGGGAATGGTGCTGACTATTTGTATGATGGTCTGATATTAGATCTAATGCATGCGGTAGTGCGGTCGCAAGTACAGTGAGTGCTTCGTTTACAGCTTTTGGATTCCCTGGAAGATTAATAATTAAGCTGTGTCCGCGTATGCCAGCTACTGCTCTAGAAAGCATTGCATAAGGTGTTATTGATAGGCTGGCAGCTCGGACTGCTTCCATCAGTCCTGGAGCTTCTCTTTCGATCACCGTAAGTGTGGCTTCTGGAGTGACATCTCGGATAGACATTCCTGTACCACCGGTAGTAATGATAAGATTGATTTTGTCGTCATCAGCCCAGCTAGATAGTTTTGCACTTATTTCATTAACATCATCAGAAACTATATCTATTTCAGTGCAATCCCATCCTGTGAGGCTATGAATAGATTGTACAACTGCTGGTCCGCTAAGGTCTTTACGAAGTCCAAGTGCACTTCGGTCACTGACGGTTAGTACTGCTACTGTTGGATATTTGTCAGGGTTTGATTTATTCACTTTACTTTGAGGTTTTGGCTAGTTTTCGCCAAGGTCCATGCAGGCCATCTTCTGTTACACCATAATATATGCGAATATTGCCATCTTTTGCCCGTTGGCAAAGATCTGTTCGGGTGATTGGACCTTTCCTGTAGTGTTTGATAAAGCCAAGATCACCTTGCCATTTGATCTTGATATCTTTCATATTAATATCGTTTTCCCTCTGCATTATTGCATAGTGCCATAATCGTCTGGAGGAAGCTCGGGTAACATTTTTTACCTGATTCCCATTGCGTAGGTCACGCATGGTGTGGTATATGGTTCCGTCACGTTCCTCAGTGGCAACTATCTCAACACCTGTCCTAGGCGGTCCAATTTTCTTTGATGCGGATTTTTTCGTAGGATCAGCATTGAGTAGTTCCGAGTGAGTTTTGTGTCTTTTGCGTGGTAGGCGGGTCAGTTGTACTATTTCATCTCTTACAGCTGCTGTGGTTTCTGACTCGTCGCGCACAAATATCTTGTTGTCATCTATCGCATAGGGCGGGTCATCGCCACGGGGTACATTTATTCGTAGAACTTTCTTGCCTCGACTAGTAAGACTGTCTATTGAACAGTTAAGGGAGGGTGTAATACGTCTACTAATCTCTCCTCTAAGGGTGGATGTAGTGCGCGATATATTTGTGACTCCAGGATGCGGTGAGTCCACATCACTGGTTGTTCCAATAAAAATAACTCCGCCGTTGGTGTTTGCCATAGCACAGACATCTGAAATTACGGAGAATAAATGACCGCCACGCTTCGTGATTCTAGGGTGGAAACTTTGGATGATACTAGCACCTTCTTTTTGGGCTGATCTTACATAATCAATCTCACGCTTTGTGCCTCGATAAGGACGTGTGTGACTAAAATTAGCACTACGAAGTAAGTCGCGCACAGATTCGAAATTTGTTGTAGGTAATAGCATTTCGGTTATTCTATCGCCGACTCCAAGATGGCTCGTATTTTGAGTGTCTCGAATTAGTCGATGTGCATCTGATCCTTGGATACAGTGCATA
>DFQC01000006.1 GCA_002377585.1 Anaerolineales bacterium UBA3499
GTACCATGGATCTTGTAGTTCTAACTCGTTGTATTCCTGTCCAGTATTCAAATTATTATCACTCAATGTATCAGCTATATGACCTAATCCAAATTCAGTACCAGATGGAAACATCCTAGGACCTGCCTCAATCCATACGTAAGAAATAGACAACACCGATATAGTCGTAATCAGGGAAACAAATATCCGCTTAGGGTAAGTACGGGCCAGAAAGTAAGTGGAACCGACACCTGCAGCTATAAGTTCCGTACGAGTCTGTGACAGAATCAGAACAAATAACATTGCGCTCACCAACAACCAATACTGCCATCGAGATTTTTGTAATGCAATCCACAGAGCTAGAGGCAATAATAATGACGCATGACCTGCAGCAATACCAGGATTAAAAGTCCAACCTTGAAATCTTCCTAAGTATGGAAATGCACCTGTCGGATTTACAATAGCACTGATAATATGTAAACCGAACACAATCACTGATAAATCAATAATTGTGTTAGCAACCTCCTCGATCCCAACCGCATCAACATAAAGCCAAACTCCCCAAAAAACTGCACCATACATCAAAAAAACAGAGAACACTTTAAGTAATGATGTGTTCGGATCAATAGAGAACAAACATGAAATAAGTATGAAAACAAAAAATGGTATGACACTAGCATCAACCGTTTTTAACGGACGTGGAATTATGCGTTTCTGTAAAGCTAAACTTAATGGCACTGTCGCTAAGATTGCCAACGGTAACCATCGCATATAAGAAAGTAGAACGCGAAGCGAAATCGATCGTTCAACATTGTTGACACTAATAGGCCATACATAGTCACTAGACATAACAAACCTGAACTCATCTACAATAAATCCAGGTAATCCACGAGTAGTCTGAAAGAATATAAGCAATAAACCCGCAAATATAACCCAACGAATGTTGCCAGAGACACTGAAACTAGTTTGCATGTTTTAAATTATATGCATCGTTAGGCAAATCGAACACAGCCTCTGCAAATCCCTGAGCCATTTTAGTGGGATGAAAAGCTTCGATTGCTTGCTGTGATGCCAAACCCATTTTTGTGCGTTTTGTACTGTCTTTCAGCAAAGCTAACATGTGATCTCGTATTTCTTCGACATTGCCAGGCTGATGCACCAGTCCATTACGACCTGGACGTACAAGTTCAGCAGAAGCTCCTGCAGCCACAGAACATATTACGGGCAGTCCAGCACACATAGCTTCATTTAATACTAATCCCCAAGGATCACTTCGGGTCGGAAACACCAAAAAGTCAGCTATAGCGTAATACTTTGGAAGTACTTCCTGGGAACAAAATCCTTCAAACCTGATTACTGAAGTAAGTGATTTTCGATTGCAAACTTCCTGATAACGCTCAAGATCTGGACCATCACCAACCAATAGCATCATAGCATCTTCTACAACAATAACCTTTTGAAATGCTTCAATTAACTCAGGGATTCCCTTATCGTCTAACATTCGCCCAACATATAGAATAACTGGTCCAAAAATTCCCAATTCTAGTTTTATCTCGTCTTTTCTATCTCTATACTCTTTTGTCTTTTCAACGAAAAAGTCTGAATCGACTGAATCAGGAGCCACCCATATACGGTTATCTTTCGCACCAATACTTTCTAAATAATCCACTTGAGAACGTCCAGCAGCCACAAACCCATCAAATTTACTAACTAGATATCGCTTTATATACTCAACAATCTTGTTTGGGGCACGATGATCCATACCAGTGCTTTCACTCCATAGTAAAACACGAGTCCGAGACATTTTACATGCAATCAATGCTAACCAAATTGTAGGATGATGGTATCCAAAACAAATAATGGAATGATATTTCCCTCTCCAAATATCATACATTATCGTAGGATTAAGAAATATAGGACCTCCTTGATATCGTTGTGACACTAAAATTCCTTGTAGCACCCGGTATCTAAAGTAGATTTTCTCAAAAGGAATGCGCCAAGAACGACGTCTTTCAGTTTTAGAGAAAAATAATACCTCTAAATCAATTCTTGGATCAGCAGACAACTCATTAAACACAGGTATTCGATAAGGCGATATTATCTCGGTTAATATGGCAACAGACTTACGTTCAATAGTAGAACTCATCTAAAATATCTCACTCAACCTATAGCATGTTCGCAAAGAGATACAAGTTGCTCAACGGTCTTATTCCATGAATATTTGGATGCGTGTAGTATGCCAGCATCACGCATGAGATGCATCTGTGAAGTGTTGAACATCAAATACTCGATACCATCAGCAAAACCTCTAATATCATTGGGTTTGTAAGTGAGGGCAACATTTCCGGCAATTTCTGGTAATGAAGTAGTGTTTGAACATAAAACAGGTATCCCACAGGACATAGCTTCCAAAACCTGCAAGCCAAAGCCCTCATATAAAGAGGGATCCATATATATATCTGCTGCCTGATACAAATCCACTAAATCACTATCTTCAACATGCCCAACAGATATTACTCTATCATTCAAACCGATCTTAGCAACTATTTCAGCAAAATAGTCTTGATCATGATAACCACTACCAATTAATATAATCTTTATGTCCTTTGCAATGTTAGCCAAAGCAAATGCTCTTAAAGCTGTCTCTGTGTTATCCCGGGGATCGTCAGAGGCAAAATGCAACACATAACGTCCTGTAGCACCATAACGCTTTCTGACTCTTTCCTTATGTGCAGAAGCATTAGCTGGACAAAATTTTCTACTAACGCCTGCTGGAACAACCATGAGTTTTTGGTCCAACACTCCATACTTGTTTTGTATCTCAGTTGAGGTAAATATAGAAGGGACTGCTATAAGACTAGCACGTTTTATAGATATTGGAAAAAGTATCCGTGTCAAATTATCACTAGCTCGCTGATAAAATCGTGCAGTTTTGTGTGTCAATGACAATTCTCGACGTCGATCAGGTGTTTCGAACAAATACAATACTATTTGACCAGAGTACAGTAATGGCACGCGATCAGATAACGTCAACAAACAATCAATTTTGTGTTTACGAGCTGCTCTATTTAATCTTATCTGCTCCCATTCAACGAGACTGTTGGATTTATTCACTGAATACGCAATATGATCACACTTAGGAAGACCAAGCTCACTAGGATCTTTATCCAGAAATACAATGAATTCGTGAGAATATGATGCTTCTGCCAAAGTCTCAACTATACTACGTTCTACCCTACCAATACCTTTCAGATTACGAGAGATATGAATAGCATCAATGCCAATACGCATATTTTAGTTTTTAGACTTAAGTGTTACATTCACGCAAATACACCTATTAATAAAACGTCCTCTTATCTACCTCAGGTTGCTCACATGCGAACTTGTCATATATATCAGAAAATTCAATAAAGAGATCAGTCTAAACGAAACTGATACAACTGTACAGAATCATTTTCATGTATAAGAATCAAATCTTCCCGCTCTTGCATCACAGTTGCGCTAACAGTATTTTCATAAGGACCCACCCACACAATGTCGGCATCATATGTCAATGATCCTCTCTGCAGAGAAGAATAAGATTGAACTATAGCTTGATTGCGCAAGTTGGTGGTCGGATATCGGAGAGAACCATTAAAAATATATTGCTCAGGATCTAACAGGCCTGCATAATGAGTGCTACTTGAAACAACATCTTTCCATTGATACTCCAACATCTGTTCTGCTGTAATATCAAAGAACCTTAACATTTCAGAATGTCGTAATAGCATCTCATCAGTAGTAACAAATGTGCCATATCCTGACGGAACATATACATAGACTGGTGCAATACTGCGTACCCGCATATTTACTTCTGGATCGGCTGCAAGCAATACAGAACCAGGCGGAATATTATCTCTGATAAATTCATATGCCTCCTGCACATCTGATTGAATCGCAAAATGCGTGTAATACTCATTGGAGTATTTCACTGCGCGATTAATAGTCATAATTGCTATAAAAAGTCCAATGATGATATAAAACGCTCTGCGGACACTTATGTTTATTACACTCGGAAAACGCAAAAACAAATCGCGTAATCCAATTACTAATGTGATTCCAGCCAGAGGACCGTAAAAATGATAGGCGTAATGCAAACTTTGGTAATCACGCCCAATCACAATAGGTATTTTCCACAGCAACTCGGCAGTAGCGGTCAAAACAAATAAATATATGTAACTAATACGACGCCTTGTCACTACTAGCACCAAACCAAGAATTGTGATTAAATGCGGACGCAAATTTACTACCCTTTCTGTAATATCAGGATATCTCCCAAGAGAAAATCTATCTTGAAAATCTACAAAACCTGGTTGACCAGAGAATCTCATCACATCAATCCAATAAAATGAAGAGATGATTAACGCCAATCCGGCTGCTTTAGCTAAAGACACTAATGTAATGTAATCACGCCTTTGCAAAAGAAATAAAGCAATCGCTCCATATACAACTGTTAGAAAGGTCCAGAGATAAAAATATGTATAGAAGCTAATACCATATAGAATGCCGTTAATTAGATATGTCGTATTATCAGTATTGCCTATCAATCTATACAAATAAAGTAGCACAACACAAGAAAATGCAAAAGAAATTTGCGGATGTACCAAAGCATTAGAGAAAAATGGGCTCGTCAACACTCTCTCCCACTCCTCTATGTTAGTCCAATGCCATGGCTGCAGCACAAAAAGTTCTCGAAGCGTCAAAGCAGCACTAGCGCCCAACACACCGACTGCTACCGATCCTGTAATGCGTCTTACTAACTGATACATTAGTGCCGCATTTAGTGGCGTGAATAATACAGTAGCTACGACCGGAAGAACATCTAATCGATTTGCAATTGGCCATCCAACTAGTGCCAAAAAATAATACGGCAATCTGGGCCAGGCAGCAATTGTGTGTGTGTCAATGTTATTGACGAACTGGTCGCCAAATGCTGGTAAACCACTCAGTAATTTTCTGACAATAGGTATGTGAGTGAATACTGCGTCTGCATGCTGTACAACCACTGGAGAGTAAGTAAGAGTATGATGCATGCTAGCCAACCGAAATTGAATTAACACAAAATGTAGCGTCATTAACACACATAAAAAAAACATCCATAGTACAAGCAGTGGCAAAATTGATCTACTGCGAAGCACTCTGGTCATTTAATTCTCAACCAATCCTATAATCTGATAAATTTGAATAATTGGTCCAAATCTACACAAATCTTGTATGTTATTGCTCAAAACACTAGTACGATAGTTTATTGTTCCGAAAGTACTATCTTGCATGGAACAAAGAGGACTGAACTCTCTCAACAACACCATATCCAATTCATCTGGGTATTTTGGCATTTGGTTAATTTCACTGAAGTACGAAAAAGATCCTCTCAAAGGATTATACGGGCACAAAAATATGTCTATTACTCTGCCAATTTCGCAGTCTTGATTTCCGTATGTAAACAATGATTGCACATAGTAATCGGGTAATAAATCTTTGTGATCATACGATTGCGGATCAGTGATAACAAAATAGGATGGCGATAACTCACGACCAATTTTGGAATTTATTCGCCAATATGCTAGTTCAGACACTGAAGACTCTAGTTGCACTTGCTCCAAACTCTTAATAAGCGGCGCTGTATAAGTATATGGAGCTATGTATATTTTTGATCCTGACTGAATATTTTCATGAATCCAATTCCTAGCACTGGAACGGGTACCTTCGACAAGAGACAGTCGGTATAGGCTAAACCAATTACTTATTGGCATCGCAAAAGCAAACAAAGCAAGAACAAAACATAAACTATATCTCAATACATGTCTATCTAAGTTATTACTAGCAACATTGGATGGCCACAATTGTATAAATACCCAAGCAGCTAATATACATGCCGGCACATATATAGCAATCAGATTAGTTTCATATGTCAGTTCAGTAACAAAAGCCATTCCAACTATTAAAGATAATAAAGGCACGACTATCTGTTGGGCCCATAACAAGTCCGGACGACCAAACACAATCCATATAAACGCAATAGATAAAAGCACTGTCAATCCAAATCCAAGTATCTCATCGCAAATTACGCGAGCAATATGAGCAACATAATAAATCGGGCGTGACATAAATTGCGGCCCCCATTCACTCACCCCATAATGAAACTCGCTGATAACATTGTCCGGCACCAGATAAATCAATGGGTTTACAATTAAAACAAATAATGTTGTGCAGCCAGCTATGACAATAACCTCGGAGGTGAAGCTACTAAAAGAAAATCCCGCTTCCTTCTTGCGAACCAAGAATAACAAGAAGATACCTGATACTACCAAAACCACCGCATTCAACAATTGAACCAATATTGTGCAGGCAATCAGAAAAGATAGAATTACTATATTCGCACGAGTCCTATTTCTTAAGTACAGTTGCTGCTGTATGATCGCAACTTGGAAAACCACCAAACCAATACCATCTGGCAACCCAAATGCTGATGAGTAAAGATGGGTGAATGCAAATACCAACAATATACCTGCTATAAATGCAATTTGTTTGTTCTGCGTTACAATCTTAGTCAGAACAAACTGTAGGGGAATAGATAGTACAAGAAATAGCCAGGAAACTAACCTCGGAACCCATACCCATACATTTATTGAATCGTATCCATGAGCGGATTGCAGAAGAAACGATTCTCGTACTTCATCCAATCCAATTATGGCACCAGTGAACCACAGATAGGCAAAGTAGGATCCGTAAAAAGGTGTATAAAGATAGGATGCAACGAACCTATGTATAGGTCCAGTAATTTCATTCCATTGTCCAAGCAAAAAATCCTTTAGGGCCCAAACCAACGTGATTTCGTCTTGTATTTCAAATGGCACTGCATTGTGACTTTGGAAGAAAAAGGATCTTGTACCAATTGACATTAATGTCAGTAGTATGCATAATCCTGCATCAGTTTTTATTGACTCTAAAATAAATTTCATTCTACTCATAATACTTATATAGTTGTTGAATTTGAGACCACATCTTTTCATGTGAAAATTCTTGGTGGACGTACTCATAGCCTTTGTTGCCCATCTGATGTGCAAGATCAGGCTCATCCAACAACGACTCTATGGCTTTAGACAAACCCAGTACGTCACGCGGTGAAACCAAAATGCCAGTCTCTCCATCCAAAACCAATTCTGGAACACCACCTACTGAAGTTGCAACAACTGGCTTCCTGACGGCCATGGCTTCAAGAATTGTCACAGGCAACCCCTCAATCCATGATGGCAATACAAATATTTCAAAACAATTCATAATGTAGCGTACATCACTCCGAAATCCCAGAAAATGTACAAATTCCTCTAAATCCAACTTTTGTACTAGATCTTCCAAATTATTACGATATTTGCCTTCAAACTCATAATCTTCTCCAATCACTACAAACTCAGTGTTAGGATAAACATCACGAATACTCTTTGCAGCGAGAATAAACTCGCGCTGACCCTTGACAGGACATAATCTAGCCACCATTCCAACAATATGAGAATTTTTCTGCAAACCAAGCATCTTGCGAATCTGGTCAGTCTCTGACAAATCATCAAGTTGTTCTTTCAAATTTATTCCATTATGTATCACAGTGATCTTATTTGAAGATATTCCCTGATTTATTAGACTCTCTTTAGTAGCATTACTGATAGTTATTATCTTGTCTGCGAAAATAGATGTGATGTTATCAAGAACAATCTGGCATCTTTTGATCCAACGAACATCACTAAATTTGTTCTCAATATGCACATGACTGATTAATGGTACTCCAGCCAGATAAGCTCCAATACGAGCTAATATTGTTCCTGTCACTGCAGAATGACAATGGACTAAATCTGCCTCCCAATCACGAAGAAACTTTGCAAAAGTAACTGCACGATGGAAAAAAAATGTCCTTTCCATCGGAATCTGTATAACCTCTATAGCACGAGATTGCAACTGATCAGTAAATTCGCCTAGACTAGGGGTAATCAAACAAACCTGGTGACCAGCAGACAAAGCAGCTGACATTAGATGACCACAAATTACTTGACCACCTGACAATCGTCCATCTAGTACAGTGTAAACTACACGCATAGCATCATTTTCAGTCGCTTTTTACACCCATCAAAACAATGTCGTGACCTAGAAAATCGTCCAACCAGTGATGCTTTTGGGGGATCAAATTAGTTGAACTATCAGTATCTTTTTCTACAAAATTAAATAAACGCCTATATGTGGTTGTTTCACGCACAATCCTCACATAACGCATAAAATCTGCCTGCCAAGATGAACCGATTACCTGTATATCTCTTAATCCTAATTTGTGACCTACTTTCCGTAACTCAACAGACGAAAAACTACCTTCGTATCCCAAGAACCATTTGCGTTTAATAATAAGAGCTGATTTCAATATTTCATGTGGTAAAAACAAGATATTAGGGGTGCTAATAATACAGATACCTCCTGGTTTAAGTAAATCTATGTGAGCTCTACATATATCGAGCCTCTCCGGATACTTGTAATGCTCTACAGTACCGAATGACATGGCAATATCAAATTTTCCGATCAAATCTACAGGCGGATCAAATATGTCAGCTTCAATCAACTCTCCTCGCAAGCCCAACATATCAAGATTGCGCTTTGCTAAGATGATAGCATCAGGACTGTAATCGACTAACGTTGGTCTAGCACCCATTCGTGCCAATATACGACTATATATAGCACCTCCACAACCAATCTCTACAGTTTGCTTGCCATCCAATTCTCCAATTTTTTTGTGCAAATATCGAACAATCTTTTGACAACGAACACTCAGATTCTCAGAATTTATTGCATCTAATTCAGCATCAGGATCATAACCTTGAAGATCCTTAGTCCACATGTCACCCCATTCTTGATTATTAATAGTTTTCATTACTGGCAACCACCACAATTTCACTAGCCTCATCTACAATCCCTTCACAAATTACAATATCACTCAGTTCCAATCTATCCATGGATCTTCCGCCTGTAATTTGGGCCATTTTTCGTACCAATACCATGGGTAGAATATGCCTCCGTAAAGCGAATATATCAACACGTTTCATCCATTTACTAAGTCGGCTCTCCCTACGATACTGCGAAAATAAATCGACTCCCCCAAAATATTGCTCCAGCAAAAGCTTGAAATCTCTAGGATTCCATTCTTGACAGTGGAAAGGATTGTCTGGGTTTTTATTACTATCTTTCACGATGGGTGTAGATACAATGAATAATCCACCTGGTTTTAGCACACGAGCAACTTCCTTCAAAAAGTTATCAACATCAGCCATGTGCTCAATTGTTTCAAATGAACATACAGCGTCAAATTGATTGCTATGAAATCCCATCATCATAGCATCTGACCGCACAAACATTGTACATCCTGACTGTGAGTAACGATTTTGTGCGTATGCAATAGATTCGGCGTCAATCTCAACACCTATCACCTGGTTTCCTGCATCGCAAAGGTAACGTGTTCCATAACCAACTCCACATGCTACATCCAATATTAGTTTGTCTTTCACGTAGGACGCAGCAAACTCATAACGCTTTAGATGAATTGAATATATTCCTATAGGAGTTTCATCTGGAATGATACGTTCGTCATACATTGCGGAATACAAATCCTTCGCTAAGAATAAGTGTACTAACCATAAAAAATCATGCTTTAATTTTCTCTAACATCCAGTGTTTTGCCTGTCTAAATCTATCCAATATAAATACAGTCATGCCCATTGCTAAAACATAACGCATGTTCGAAGGAGTAAACAGAAGGGTTTTGTCAATTTCTATAGCCTTCTTCATCATTAAGCCAGATTTTCTTGAGTCGCCTTTGACATAATAAGCTGCTGCTAGTTGCAAATAAAAATTACGCCGCACGTACAAATCTGTGTCGGTGCCAGGGTGCTGATCCAACCAATGCAAGTGCTTATTACATGTCGAAACACGACCATGAAAAAATTCTTCCTGATCTGTATTCTTTGAATGCAATCGAAAATGAACCAACACTTCAGGTATAGTAGCAATTTCTGTCTCTCTAGAAGCTCGCAAATACCAGTCCCAATCCTCAAAAGCAGGTATATCAGTATCCATAGGACCAACACGTCCCCAACAATTACGACGAACCATCACAGTCGAAAGAAACATAATACAATTTCTACTTAGACTTTCATAACTATAACCAGCTTTTATGGAAC
>DFQC01000040.1 GCA_002377585.1 Anaerolineales bacterium UBA3499
GCTGTTTTCCAAATCAGTGGCGAAGACGTTGCTTCTGAAGATGCATTCCCACCGGATGTTGTCTGGACACCAACCAGTGGTACTGAGACAATTGCCACGGAGGAGCCGATTACTTTACGTGTGATGGTAATGGGCAATGCTCGTGTGGAAGACTTTGCAACCAACGAGTTTACTCAATATAGAGAGGAACAAACCGGTATTAAAATAGACTGGGAAGTCGTTCCTTCAGGTGCAGGACCAGAAAAATTGGCCTTGGCACTTGCAAGTGGCGACCTGCCAGACATTTTCTTGCAAATGAGCATACAGCCAGCTACACAATCGGTGTACGGTGGTCAAGGGCTGTTCCAGCCTTTGAATGGTTTGATTGAAGAATATGGAGTACATACAAAAGCGATGTTTGAAACTTCTCCGCAGATAAAACCACTTATCACGACACCAGAAGGAATCATTTATGGGTTACCGAAACATAATGAATGCTTCCATTGTTATTATTCTCAGAAAGCTTGGATTAATACAGTGTGGTTGGATAAGTTGGGGTTAGATATGCCTCAAACTACCGAGGACTTGGTGGATGTTTTGACTGCATTCAAAGAACAGGATCCTAACGGCAATGGAATTGCTGACGAGATTCCGTTGGTAGCAGCAACGAAGGGATGGAATACTAACATAGACGGATTCCTGATGCAGCCGTTCGTCTACTCTGAACAATTCAATCACAGATATATGGTTTTGGAAGATGGTGTGATTGATGATGCAGTTACCCAAGATGGATGGCGGGAAGGTCTGCGATACTTAAACAGACTGTTTGAGTTAGGTTTGTATGGAGAGGAAAGTTTTACCCAGGGCAACACGGATGTCCGTGCACTGACTGAGAATCCTGATGCCAATCTTGTTGGGCTTGGAATAGCAGGTGCTATGGGAGCAATCTCACAGATGGATGGTGAATTAGGCCGATGGCTTGAATTCAGACCATTGGCACCATTAGAAGGTCCAACTGGACGAAGGGAAACCATCTACAATCCATATTCAACAAAGCATGGCGAGTGTGTGATATCTGCTACTAGTGAGCACACCGTTGAAGCGTTCAAGTGGTGTGATGGAATGTTGTCATTAGACAACACAATGCGCGCTATTCTTGGACGCCCTGACATAGACTGGAAATGGTCGGACGAGGGCGAAACCAGTATTTCTGGTGGGCAAGCAGTATGGACCAGAGTATTGAGTTTTGGAGATGTTCAAAATTATCACTGGGCCCAGACAGGTCCTTCCTACAGATCATTCGACTTTCGCTCAGCAGAATCCGCAATAGATCCTGAAGAGAATAGTGAGGTCATTTTGTGGAATGAGACTGTTGAGAAAATGCAACCTTACGCTAGGGACATTGGTCAGATCCTTCCTCCACTTACCTTCAGTGAAGCTGCATCAGCAGAATATGTTGATTTGAATTTGGCGATCACGGATTATGTGCTTGAAATGGAAGCGGCATTTGCTTTAGGAACAGAAGATATCAATGATGATGATGCCTGGGCAGAGTATGTTGCTACTATGGAAGGCTTAGGTATGGATAGATATGTAGAATTGCACCAGGAAGCTTATGATCAGCAGTGGAAAGGTAAGCATTAATGGTGTGTAATCTTGAGATTGATAGTACTTACTGATATGAAAATATATAGTTAATACTAATTCTCTCACTGATAAAATGAGCGGTAGGAATCCACGGTTTTTACCGCTCATTTTTTAGTTGTTGTGGTCCAGTAGGTATTGGTGCAAAAAGAACTTATGGTACTGACTAAAAGTCAACAAAAAACAGTCAATCTAGTAAAAAGGCACTGGCAATTGTACTTATTACTATTATTGCCTATTATTTGGTTGATAATTTTCAAATATGTACCAATGTATGGTGCACAAATTGCTTTTAAGAAGTATATAGTTACCAAAGGTATTGTCGATAGTCCGTGGATAGGTTTAGGTAACTTTGAACGGTTCATCAATTCTGCAAAATTTGAACTGGTTATCATAAATACTCTTGTGCTGAGTTTCTACCAATTGGTAGGTAGTTTCCCCTTTCCTATCCTTTTAGCATTGTGCTTGAATCAGGTGAGACAAAAGGCTTTCAAAAAGACCGTGCAACTGGTGACTTATGCTCCGCATTTTATCTCTATGGTAGTGCTGGTAGGGATTATGATACAGGTATTTCACCCTCGAATAGGATTGACAGCATTTCTGGCAAGGATGTTGGAAGTGGATGCTCCGAACTGGATGGGCAGCCCCAGTGCTTTTCCTCATGTTTACGTAGGATCAGGATTGTGGCAAAATGTAGGCTTTCGCGCGATTATCTATTTAGCGGTACTTGCAACCATCGATCCTACGCTGCACGAGGCTGCTATTGTAGATGGTGCAAACAAACTTCAACGGATGTGGCACATTGATTTACCAGGAATAATGCCAACTGCAGTAGTTCTGTTAGTTCTGCAAACTGGACGTGTGCTGAATATTTCTTTTGAGAAGATATATCTAATGCAAAATCCTATCAACATTAGGGTGTCAGAAGTTATTTCTACCTATGTATATAAGGTAGGTCTGCTATCTACTACGCTTGATTTTTCTTATGGTAGCGCTATAGGATTGTTGCAAGGTGTAGTTAGTTTATTACTGATTCTTTTTGTTAATAAACTGGCTCGAAGGTTAAGTGGCCATGGAATCTGGTAATAGTATTTCTACTCCACGAGACATAGATGATGTATTTCTTCCCCATGTGAAAGAAACGGGTTCTGACAAAGTTTTTACAACCACAAATTATATCGTTCTTGGTATAGCATTACTGGGGGTAATGGCACCCTTGCTCCACGTTTTAGCTTCATCTTTCAGTTCGACCACGGCAGTAATGTCTGGTCATGTGTTGTTATGGCCAGTTGATTTTAGTCTTGATGGATATGAAGCTGTATTCAACTACAAACGTGTTTGGGTAGGCTTAGGCAATTCGTTGTTTTATTCAGTTTTCGGTACCATGGTTAACGTTACCATGACATTTTTGGCGGCTTATCCTCTGGCTAGGCAGAATCTTCCAGGACGAAAGTTTTTTACCTTCCTATTTCTTTTTACAATGTTGTTTGGTGGTGGCTTGATACCTACTTACCTTAACTTGCAGAAGCTTGGATTACTCAATACTAGATGGGTCATGATATTACCTGGGTCAATAGCCATCTGGAATTTGTTGATTACTATTACCTATCTGCGCACTACTATCCCGACTGAAATTCATGATGCAGCTCAGATTGATGGGTGCAATGATATTAAATACTTGATTAGTATTGTGTTACCCTTGTCCAAACCGATTATTGCAGTCATTGCTTTGTTTTATGCTGTACAACACTGGAATACATATTTTGACGCTCTGATTTACTTGCGTGATCATGGATTGCATCCGTTGCAGATAGTCTTGCGAGAGATTTTGGTGCTTCAGGAGATGGAAATGGGCGACATAGATCTACATGAATATTACAAGTTAATGGGATTGAAGGAGCTCCTTAAATATTCTCTGATAGTTGTGGCAGCTTTTCCAATTCTTGTAGTGTATCCATTTGTCCAGAAATATTTTATCAAGGGTATGATGATAGGTTCTATTAAATGAAAAGCAATGATAGTGGTAGACCTAATATTGTTTTCTTGATTGCCGATGATCATAGACACAATGCAATCAATGCTTTGGGCGATACTCAAGTAAAGACACCTCATCTAGATAGTTTGATTCGTGAAGGTACATCTTTGACCAATATGTACATCATGGGATCAACAGTAGGAGCGGTTTGTATGCCTAGTCGGGGTATGATGCTTACTGGTCGTACATTGTGGAAAATTGATGAACCTGATCTAGGAAATTGGTTGTTATGGCCCCAGATGCTTCGAGAGTCAGGATACCATACATATGGTATTGGAAAATGGCATAACGAGCGTAGATCGTTCTCAAGATGTTTTGCTGGCGGAGCAGAAACGTTTTTTGGAGGCATGTCTGATCACTATGCAGTTCCCGTACATGATTATGATCCTTCGGGCAAATTTCCTGAGGAGAATGCACGAGTTGGACAAGGATTTTCCACCGATATTTTTGCGGAAGCTGCAGTTGAATTTCTCCAGCAATATTCTGATGAGGAACCTTTTTGTCTTTATGTGGCATTTACAGCTCCGCACGATCCTCGTACGCCTCCTAGCGACTTTACTTATAATCCTAATGACCTTGAACTTCCTGACAATTTTCTATCTCAGCATCCATTCGATAACGGCGAAATGTATGTACGAGATGAATTATTAGCAGATTACCCTAGAACAGACAAAGAAATTAAACATCATCTCGCAGACTATTATGGGATGATTTCACATTTGGATAGTTCAATTGGCAAAATCCTAAGTGCTTTAGATGACACTGGTGTTTCTGGCAATACTATAGTTGTGTATACAGCAGACCATGGTTTAGCTGTAGGTCAACATGGATTGTTAGGGAAGCAGAATTTATATGAACACAGTATAAAAGTACCATTTCTTATTAGAGGACCTCAAGTTCCTGTTAGTTCTCAGTCAGATGCATTCTGTTATCTTTATGATTTTGCATCAACGTTGTGTGATATGCTTGACATATCAATTCCGCCCTCATTTGAAGGTCGATCATTTTGGAATACTATAATCAATGGGGATATTCATCGTCACACTGTGTTCTCAGCGTATAAAGACAAGCATCGTAGCATTCGCGATAATCGTTATAAATTGATTAAATACTATCTTGGAGATAAGATAACTAGTCAAATGTTCGACTTGTTGTCTGACCCTCTAGAAACTGATAATCTTATAGACAATGGAAAAGATCATCCGTTGCTATCTTCTATGGAATCAAAGATGAGTGAATTACAGACATCTTTTTCTGATCCTATAGCTGAAGAAAATAGTACCGAGTTGTTATGAGCTCTTCAGAATTCAGTCAAGTAATTCCTACATATCTCCGTGATTTTGAAGAGATCTATCGGTCCAATCCTCGACAGGCATCAATTGACTGGTTTAGAGATGCTCAATTTGGATTGTTTATCCACTATGGTCTGTATTCCATAGTAGGTACACACGAATGGATGCAGCTTAGAGATTGTATTCCGGTGCAGGAGTACGAAAAATTGATGAAACAATTTGATGCATCTGAATTTGATGCTGATGCGATTACTGATCTGGCGCTCGAAGCGCAGATGAAATATGTGAATATTACTACACGCCATCACGATGGTTTTTGTCTTTTCGATACAGAATTCTCAGATTTTAACAGCGTTAATTCTCCAGCACAACGTGACTTAGTCGGTGAAATGGCACGAGAATGTGACAGGAAAGGTCTCGGACTTTTCTTGTATTATTCTCATGGTAGGGATTGGCGTCACCCGCATGCGCCCAACAACGAAGATTGGGGTGCTAATGCTAGACCCGATTATGATCCACCCGAATCAAGTTACATGTACGGTGAAAATCACAATTTGGATATTTATCTTGAATTTGTAACAAACCAAATTACTGAGTTGTTATCAAATTATGGTCCTATTGCAGGTATTTGGCTTGATGGAATTGCTGTACCTTTGTCGCGGCCTGACAAATTACATCTTTTTAGAACCGATGAACTCTATGAACGGATTCACGAACTGCAGAAACAGACTCTCGTTTCCTACAAGCAACAGCTGCTAGGAACCGAGGATTTTTGTACTCCAGAGAGGGAATGGGATAGATTAATGTCTATCCCACTTGAGATTAATACTACTATGCAACCGCGGGTATGGGGATACTGTCGTGCTGATGACGGTAATCATAGAGATAGTATGTATGTTCTGGATTGTCTAAGAGATGCCGCTAAATTGGATGCTAACTTACTCCTAAATACAGGACCTCTTGGGGATGGCTCAATCCATCCAGAGGATGTCAAAACTCTACGTGAAACAGGACTATGGTTGGTTGAGAATGGTTTTCCCACAAAATAGGTGAATTGCTATCATATACGATCATCCAAACATTCTTTTGCTGCTACCTGACCAGCACCGGTCAGATTGGCTTGGGTGTTTTTCTGGTCCAGTAGATACACCTAATATCGATATGTTAGCAGATGAAGGGATCTCTTTTGCTAAAGCATATACGCCTTCACCAATGTGTGGTCCAGCACGTGCTTGTCTTGCGTCGGGAAGAAATTATCAGAACTGTGGAGTTAAGAGTAATAACTTCAATTACCCTCTAAGCATTCCAACTTATTATCAAACATTACGTGAGAAGGGATATTTCACTGCAGGAGTGGGTAAATTTGATTTGCACAAAGATATATCGCCAGTCAATTTGGACTGGGGGGTAGATGGTTCGCGATTAATCAATGAATGGGGTTTTTCAGCAGGTGTCGATTGTGAAGGGAAGATAGATGGCGTGAATAGCGTAAAATTCCACGGGAGACCTATGGGACCTTATCTATCTTACCTGCAAAGTCAAGGTGTATTGGACATTTACCTGAGTGAGCACGAGAATCGAGATGCACATTCTAATGCATATACTACTGCTCTGCCAGACCATCTCTATTGTGACAACTGGATTGCTGAATGTGGACTAGATTTGCTTGATAATGTTCCGACGGACAGACCTTGGTACATGGTGGTCAACTTTGTCGGCCCACATGCTCCTATGGATATTACAGAAACAATGCGAGCAGGTTGTGACAATAAGGTGATACCACAACCACATAATCCCAATATGTCAGTTATAGATAATACACAAAGAGCTAGACGCAACTATGCAGCTATGGTTGAGAATATTGATACATTAACTGGCAGATTCGTTCGGAAGGTCAAAGAGCGGGGCGAATATGATAATACAGTCATTGTGTATGCTAGTGATCATGGAGATATGCTAGGTGATCATGGCAAATGGGGGAAAGGAACTTGGCGAGATCCTTCGGTCAGGATACCATTAATTGTTAAAAGTCCAGCTAGGTCCGTTAGTGGTTTACGTAATGATGCATTGGTGAGTCTCCACGATCTTTCGGCTACATTTCTAGACTTTGCAGGTTGTTCGAAACTTGACAATATGGATGCTGTATCAATGCGTCCACTGTTGGAGGGTATAAGATCTGGAAACAGAGAAGTTTTAACTAGTCAATTTGGAGATTGGAATCTTGTATTTGATGGTAGACATAAATTGATCACGGACACAAAAAAGGAGATGTTACTGTTCGATTTGGAGAACGATCCTCTTGAAGATCAAAATATTGCTGCCGAAAACTCTGACTTAGTTACCAAGTTGTCCAGATATTCTCATATTGATAACGGTTAATCTATGAAAATTGTAGACTCCCATGTACATTTTTGGGATATAGAATTGTTGGAATATAATTGGTTGTTGGAAGAGCCTACCATTAGGCGTACTTATCTGCCATCCGACTTCTTACAGGAAACTAAGTTTTGTGATATCGACAAATTATTATTTGTCCAGGCTGATTGTTTGCCATCCGAGGGATTAGATGAAGTTGAGTGGGTGAAGGAGCTAGCATCCGTAGAAAATCGAATTGCTGGAATAGTTGCATTTGCACCAATAGAGAATCATGCATCACTCGAATCTAATTTGGATAGGTTAGCAGGTATAGATCTTGTTCGTGGTGTGCGACGAATTTTACAGTCGGAGTCTAATGGTTTTGCAACTCAAGAATCATTTATAGATGGAGTGCTAAAGCTAGAGGAGTTTGGTTTTACCTTCGATGTTTGTGTAAACCATACACAACTTCCGGACGTTGTAGAGCTTGTAGATAGATGTCCCAATGTAAATTTCGTTTTAGACCACTTGGGTAAACCAGATATTAAGAACAAACGGTTTTGTGGATGGAAAGATCATATCTCTGATTTGTCAGCGTATCCAAACATATATTGTAAACTGTCTGGTATGGCAACTGAGGCGGATCGAGGATCATGGACTATTGCTGATTTTGTTCCTTATATTGAGCATACTTTAGAATCTTTTGGGATTGACAGAGTGATGTTTGGTGGAGATTGGCCCGTGGCGACTCTTGCTACTACTTATGAAGGTTGGTTTGAGGCATTGTTGGCTTGTCTTTCTCACCTGAGTGCATCCGAATTAGATTGTGTTTTCCAAAAGAATGCGGAAAAGTTTTATAGAATATGAGAGTTGGTTAACCAAATAGTTTTGCATATGGATCATATTAGGGCGCGTGCAATTTTGGACAATTGATTTATCGATCTATGTTTTAGCATTGATTTTATTGTATATATATATTAGCTTGGTGATTAATATGGTTCTGCATTTAATATAGTTTATTAGTTATCGTTTATGACAAAGGACAATACGCAAATCTTACAGTTCGGTAGCGGAAAATTTTTGAGAGGGTTTGTTGATTTATTTGCCCAACAGGCAATAGACGATGGGCTAGAAGTTTGGCCCATTACAGTGGTGCAATCAACTGGTATTGAACGAGTTGCGCAGCTTCGGTTGCAGGATTGTAGGTATGCGGCTTATATACGGGGATTTCTCGGTGATGAGGAAATCCAGGACGATATAGAAGTAAAATCTATAGGGAAGGCTCTTAGTGCTGAACATGACTGGTTGGAGATATTAGATATTTGCCGTACAGTAGAATCTATTGTGATCACCTCAAATGTTACTGAAGCTGGTTATGTTTTGGACAAAACCAGTCTGGATATGACCTGCTGCCCTAAATCATTCCCTGCTAAGTTGCTTTCAGTTTTGATTAGTCGATACAAGGCTAATTTAAGTAACGTTACTGTGGTGCCATGTGAACTTATAGAAAATAACGCGCATGCCTTGCTAAACGTGGTCATTGATCAGGCAAAGGTTTGGAATGTCACAAAGGATTGTCTTGACTGGATTAGAGAAGATGTGGTTTGGTTGAATACGCTTGTAGACAGAATAGTGGCATCTCCATCATATGAATATAATAGTGTACAGAACAATACTTTAGATGTAATGACTGAGCCATATGCTCTTTGGGCAATTCAATCTACTAGTCAGTGTGGATTACCTTTTGAGCATGATGCGATTGATATGCGCAACAATCTTTTTGAGGTAACATTGTGTAAACTACGTATTTTAAATGGTGCTCATACTGCACTAGCCCAATCTGTACTGTGTTCAAATGATTTTACTGTTCGAGAAGCATTGGATAATCCAGCAACATTACAGTGGGTCAGGGATTTATTGTATTCTGAAATTGCTCCAACTCTTGTTGATAGAGCAGTAGATGCCATCGAATTCGTAGACACTACTTTAAGTCGATTGTACAATCCGTACATTGCACACAAACTTTCGGATATTAGATTGATGCATGAAACAAAACTCCGCAAGAGATTGTTGCCTACTTATTATGAATATATTGATCAGAATGATCAGCAACCTCCAATATTGTCAGAACTTTTGCGGGACTTAATTTGAGAGAAAACAAATGAAAGCTATAGTATTAGAGTCACCTAATCAGATTGTGTACAAGAATATTCAAGACAATCATCTCGTTGACAGTAATAGCGTGCTGGTTAAACCACGCGTTGTAGGCATATGCGGGACTGATTATCATGCATATATGGGGAAACAACCTTTCATCAATTATCCTTTAGTAATTGGTCATGAATTGGGTGTGGAAGTCTTAGAGGTTGGGTGTGATGTTACCAATGTTGAACCTGGTGATGCCTGTGCTGTGGAACCATATATGGGATGTCAGGAGCAGGGTGAGACCCTGTGTTTTGCATGCAAACGCGGTCATACTAACCATTGCTTGCGATTGAAAGTGTTAGGTGTTCATATGGATGGAGGCTTGTGCGAACAGTTTGTTGTGCCGTCCAATAAGTTACATCGTTCCGGTGAATTGAAATATGAGCAGCTAGCACTGATTGAGACTCTTGCAATTGGATATCATGCTGTGAATCGATCAGGGATATCTGCACATGATACTGTTCTCGTTGTCGGAGCAGGGCCAATAGGACTAAGTATTATCCAGAGTATCAATCTGGTTGGTGCTGATACTATGGTTCTAGATGTAAATGAAAGTAGAGTCCAGTTTGCAAAAAAGTACTTTGGAGTAAAAAATACTTTTGTTAACCCAGAGACTATATCAAATGAAATGAGGTCTATTTTGAATGGTGATATGCCTACTGCTGTATTTGATGCGACAGGAAACACAAAGTCTATGGAATCTAGCTTTGATTATGTAGGAAGTGGTGGCAAGATAATTCTAGTAGGGTTTAATAGAGAAAATATAGTGATAAATGACGAACAATTTCATAGAAATGAACTTAGCTTGATGGCTAGCAGGAATGCTCTTCCAGGTGATTTCACGAATCTAATAGCATTGATGGAGGATGGAATTATTGATACCAGTCATTGGATCACTGAACGTGAGAACTGGAGTGCTCTAGTGACGACAATGTCAATATGGTCTGATGCTACGGAGTTAATAAAGGGCGTTGTTGACATAAGTTAGAAAAAACTACAAATGGTTATGGAATACAGCCTGTATTATGTTGCTTTACTTACCACATCCTAGAGATAATGTAGCTGTTGCTACACAAGATGGAGCCGTGGGCGATTCTGGCACTACTCAATTGGGATCTTCCATCAAGCTTGTATCGGATGTTCCAGTAGGATTCAGGGTGGCAATTGAAGATATCGAATGTGGAGATAAACTGCTTTCTTGGGGCAATGTTTTTGGCGTGGCCAATAGTGATATTAAAATAGGCCAAGCTATTTATAACAATGCTAGTGTTGAAGCGCTAAAGGATTCGTTTAGAACCACTACAGGTCCCATTACAGAAAATTTTATAGATCATAGTTCCGATTACAGTGCTGATTCTATTTGTGTGGTTAATCGTACACGTACGATTAACTCAAAAGCTGCACCAAAGTTTTTGGGTTACGAGCGTGGAGGTGGTAGGGGAATTGGTACGAGAAATTATATTGCTGTTGTTGCCACATCTTCTTTGGCAGCAACCTGTGCTAGATTGATAGTGCAAGAGGTAAATCATTTTACACACAATCTCGAAAATCTAAATGGGGTTGTCTGTGTTGAACATACAGAAGGGTCGAGCGTTGATGCTAGTAACACAGATATAGTATTACGCACACTGGCTGGTTTTCTTGTGCATCCGAATCTTGCTGCAGTTTTGTTGGTTGATCATCCTGATGCAAAAGTACAAAGCACCAATATTATTAACTATCTCCAAAAGAATCAATGTGATATCTTGCCGGCAGTTCATCAGGCGGTGGAAATCGATAGTAACCCTAGTCAATCTATAGATCAGGGAGTACAAATTGTACGTAATTGGATTGATGATGCTAATAGTGCTGTGCTGTCCACTCATGATATTAGCGGTCTAAAAATAGCTTTGCAATGTGGAGGTTCTGATGCATTTTCTGGCATAACAGGAAATCCATTAATGGCTATGGTATCCAGCAAACTAATTGCTCATGGAGGATCCATAAATTTTAGTGAAACTCCAGAATTGATTGGTGCAGAATCATATGTCCTTAATAAGGTTGCAAGTTATGACATAAGTGATTCTTTTATGGGAAGTGTTAATCGATACAAAGATTGGATGAGTAAACATGGTCATTCTGCAGATGGAAATCCTTCACACGGTAATCTGATGCGTGGACTGTATAACATTACCATTAAGTCCCTCGGGGCTGCCATGAAACGACCTCATGACCTGCCGCTTGAACATGTGATTCAATACTCGGAACTTATGACTGATCAGGGCTCATATTTTATGAACAGTCCTGGTAATGATATCGAGAGTGTTACAGGACAAGTTGCATCCGGATGTAATTTGATTATGTTTGTAACCGGCAACGGATCTGTAACCAATTTCCCTTTTGTTCCCACAGTAAAGATCATAACTACGTCCGCTGTATATAACAATCTATCATCTGAGATGGATGTTAATGCTGGCAGGATTTTGGAAGAATATAGTCTCGAGGAAGAATCAAAGAGAATGTATTCCCTGATTCAGGATGTGGCATCTGGACAGGAAACGGTTGGTGAAAAGGCGGGTCATAGTCAGGTCCAGATTTGGAGAGACTGGGGAAGCAAGCCGGAAAAAGAGACATATATGGAGCAACAGACTTTAGGATTAGACGGCCAAGCATTATCTGTACGTAATCATCTTATAATGGACAATCTGTCTGTCAAGATGAAGGGAGTAGCCAGTGGTACATCTAATCGACAATATAGTCTAATTTTACCTACGAGTCTGTGCGCTGGCCAGGTAGCAAATATGGCCGCGAAAAGATTAAATATTAATTGTGTAGCAGATGACCCGCTATCTAAATATGTGACGTTGCCTCATACAGAAGGATGTGGAGTTTCAAGTGGACACTCCGAGAAAATTTTATTGAATATATTGAAAGGCTATCTTTGTCATCCACTTATTAGAGATAGTTTGGTTTTGGAGCATGGTTGTGAAAAACTACATTTGGGATATATGCGCAGATTTCTATTAGAGGAGAATATAGATCCGTCGACCTATGGATGGGCAAGTATTCAAAAGGATGGAGGTATCGAATCGGTATTGGTGAAGATAGAAGATTGGTTTTATCGCAGTGAAGTTGAGAATTTGGTAAACAAACCTACTATAAACATATCCAAACATGTTTATAGTATAGGAATTCTTGGGGACTGTTATATAACTTCGGAAGTAGCTAAGGGTTTTGCTATGTTATGTCAAACGATGGTCGACGCTGGAATTTCTGTTGTTTTGCCCAAATTTATTAGTCTGTTGCAATCGCAGATATTTTTAGAGGAATTGTTCGGAAGTACTAGTGTGACTCCCAATATTGCAGCTGCCAATGTGCCTCAACTTGCAGGAGTCTATATTATGGAAACGCACAGTGATCAATTCGTTGAAAACATGACAGTAATAGGTGCATCTGGAGTTCAATTATTTGTTGCATATGATGACAGTATATTGCCTCATGGTCATCCATTTATTCCTATGTTACGTATTTTTTCTGGTGCAAGTGACGCACAGGCTAGCAGTACACAGGTGTTTGATGTCAAAACAGCAAGCACTTCTTGGTCATGGATAGAGGAGATAGTAGATGCAATACAGAACATACAATCTGGAAAGTTTGAGGTCCAATTGATGCTTGATGAATACGTAGATTTTCAAATTCCTAGAGGTCCATCCGCTGTTTCTATGTAACATGTTTTGAGTAGACATGATTAGTACAATGTATCGACTATTTATATGATGGAGAACTGGTTATGACAAATATTATTGTTTTGTTGACAGATCAGCAGGCGCTGCATTCAATTGGTTCTTATGGCTCAGGAATTTGTCAGACACCAAATATAGATGCTCTGGCTGCTGATGGAATTAGATTTACTCATGCATACACCCCCTGTGCTTTATGTACTCCTGCTAGAGCTAGTCTTCTGACTGGACTTTACCCGCACAAACACGGAGCCATACACAATACAGGTACGCACTTGCCATTTTCTCCCGAATTGATTGGTCAGGGTCTTTCAGTATATCCCTCTACAATGCAGGAAAGTGGTTACCAACTAGGATATGCTGGCAAGTGGCATAGTGGCATTATCAATAGTGCTCATGATGCAGGATTTACCGGATATGGACCACCTGATTATGGAAACTGTTGGGAATCGAGTGAATTTGAACAATATTTGCGAAACAATAATTTGAAAAGACCAGAAAAAATACTGGAATTCTATGCTGAGGGCAAGCCCCAATATGGTTATGGTGATGCAAGTGGCTATGTGGATGGTGCCATTGAAGCTACACCAAGCGGCTTTCTAACAAACAAGACCATCGAACTTATTGATCAATTTAGTATGGTTGACCGACCATTTTTCATGATGACTAGTTTTTGGGGACCACATGCTCCTTATTTGCCTGCCGCTGATTTTGCAGATATGTATAATCCTCAAGAAATTCCAGAATGGGATAGTTTTAGTGATGATTTACGGAACAAACCCTATATTCATAGTATTTATAGGAAGTATATTTTTCCTGGAGCAGCTAGTTCGAATTGGGACGTCTGGTCTAAGGTTGTTTCACGTTATTATGGTTTTGTCAGTATGATTGACTATCAAATAGGATTGATTGTGCAACATTTGCGAGATAAGAGATTGTATGATGATACCTTGATCATATTTGCGTCGGACCATGGTGAAACCATAGGAATCCATGGTGGTGCGTTTGATAAAGGAGCTATGGCATATGAAGAGGTATACAACGTACCTCTAATTGTGAAGACCAAAGGTAATCACAATGCTGGCAGTACTAACCACGACTTTGTTAGTTTGTTGGATTTACCTAGCACATTTTGTGATCTTGCCGGATCGAATAATGAGTCATCTCATGGGAAAAGTTTGGTGCCATTGTTGGATGGTCAAGGTACGAATGGGCGTGAGCACCTCATGTCTCAATTTCACGGCCATCGTTTTCCGGTGGCTCAACGCATGCTATGGTGGGACAAATATAAATTTGTTTTGAACTTTGCGGACAAGGATGAGTTGTATGATCTGGATAAGGACCAGTATGAAATGGACAATTTGATTGATCGGAGTGAATGTAGTGAGGTGATTGACGAATGTAAACATAGATTACTGATATCTATGGATGAAGTAGATGACACTCTTGGTCCCCAGGCCCGACATTTACTTGAAAGAGAAATATAGATGTGTCTAAATATCAATGATTGATACATCAGAAGTTTCAGATTTGGTAACTGTAGATCCATTTAATGTGATGCTCAAACCTCGGGGCGCCATATGTAATTTGGATTGTAAATATTGTTATTATCTGAGGAAAGAAGATCTTTATGCAAATTCCTCGTTTCGCATGGATACGCATGTCTTGGAGAAATTTGTTAGAGAATATATAGCTGCTCAGGTAGGCCCTGAAGTGGTTTTTTCATGGCAGGGTGGCGAACCTACGCTTATGGGCATTGATTACTTTAGGCAAGCAGTCGAGTTTCAAAATAAATATTCTCGTCCAGGAATGCGAATCACTAATGCGTTCCAGACTAATGGTGTACTTATAGATGACGAATGGTGTAGGTTTTTTAGAGATAATGCGTTTTTACTGGGTATTAGTCTTGATGGGCCTATTGAATTACATGATGCGTATAGGGTAGATAAAGGCGGAGATGGTACTTTCGATGATGTTATGCGGGGTATTGACTATGTGAAGAGGTATGAAGTAGAGTACAACATTCTAACTACCGTCCATTCTGTTAATAGCAAACATCCACTGACTGTATACAAATTCTTACGAGACATTGTAGGCGCTAAATATATACAATTTATCCCCATTGTTGAAAAGATGAATATTGGGAGTCATGATCAGTTGAGAGTAAGCGAACGTTCTGTGAAATCTGAGGACTATGGTAGTTTTCTACTTACAATATATGATGAATGGGTTGCTCGTGACGTGGGAACAATCTTTGTTCAAATCTTTGATGTGGCTCTTGCTGCGTGGTCAGGAATGAGACCTGGTCTATGTGTCTTTGAAGAAACTTGTGGTAGTGCTTTGGCGATGGAACATAATGGAGATCTCTATTCCTGTGATCATTTTGTTGAACAAGATTATCTGTTAGGGAACCTGATGGATGGCAATATAATTGAACTGGTTTCTTCATCTCAGCAGCAACAGTTTGGGTTAGCAAAGCGTGATGATTTGCCAACATATTGTCTGGAATGTGAAGTTCGATTTGTATGTAACGGTGGTTGCCCTAAAAACAGATTTATTGTTACTCCAGAAGGCGATGATGGACTTAATTATTTGTGTGCAGGTTACAAACAATTTTTCACTGGCATAAATATGTCCATGAACTATATGGCGTCATTAGTGAAACATAAAAGGCCGGCATCGGATGTAATGGATTGGATTCGGAGTGAGAAACTTGACTGGATTAAGCGTGTAAAAGCGGTTAATCGTAATGATCTTTGTCCATGCGGGAGTGGCAAGAAATACAAGAAATGTTGCATGATATAAATTAAATGGTATCTTTATGTTGATACTATGTGCGTAACTAGTGTGATTTGCATCGGGACATAATAACCATGAATAAAATTATTGAGAAAATTAGTGCAATGGGAGTAGTACCAGTTGTTGCTATCGAGAATTCTGCGGATGCTGTTGGTTTGGGAGATGCATTGATGAATGGAGGTTTACCATGTGCTGAAATAACATTTAGGACCGCAGCTGCAGCTAGTGCAATTAGAACTCTATGTAATTCGCACCCGGGAATACTTGTAGGAGCCGGAACTATATTAACAACGTCAGATGCTGAAAAAGCGGTTGATGCTGGTGCAAGCTTTGTCGTAACACCCGGTTTTGACAGTGATTTAGTGGAGTGGTGTTTGGCTCAAAGCATTCCTGTTATACCTGGTGTGATGACTCCAACAGACATCAATTCTGCTATCAATAGAAAATTAAATGTGCTGAAATTTTTTCCGGCTGAAGCAGCTGGTGGGATCAAGACACTAAAAGCTATTAGCGGGCCATATGGAAGCATAAAATTCGTGCCTACTGGAGGCATTACTATTAGTAATTTAGAAGAGTATCTTTCTTTACCTAATGTTGTGGCCTGTGGAGGAAGTTGGCTAGTGAATAAAGACCAAATTTCCAGGGGTGAATTTGATAAAATTGAGTCTCTGGTCCGTGAAGCAGTGCAACTTATAGACCGTATACGAGGTAAATAGTTATGGGTCAACGTATAGTCACCTTAGGCGAAATTATGCTTAGATTGAAAACTCCTGGCTTTGAGCGATTTTTTCAATCACCTAATCTGGAAGCGACATTTGGGGGCGGAGAAGCTAATGTTGCAGTGTCACTGGCAAATTTCGGCGCGGATGTGTCGTTTGTAACAGTATTACCAGAGAATGCTATTGGAGAAGCAGCTGTCCGGTATCTAAAGAGTCGTGACGTAGATACATCTCTGATACAGATGCAAGGTGACCGCATTGGTATCTATTTCTTAGAGTCTGGTGCAAATCAGCGCTCATCTAACGTGGTTTATGATAGAGCAAATTCTTCTATTAGCGCTGCACCTGTAGGTAATTTTGATTGGCAACATATTTTTGCTGATGTTGGTTGGTTTCATATCACTGGGATCACCCCAGCCTTAAGTGAATCTGCTGCTGAAATTTCTTTGGAAGCATGTAAGTATGCTAAAAAAGCAGGTGTTACCATATCTTGTGACTATAATTTTCGCAAAAAATTGTGGAAGTATGGCAAGACTGCTCCAGAGGTTATGCAAGAGATAGTGAAATTTGTGGACGTTGGAATTGCTAATGAAGAGGATTGTCAAAAATCATTGGGTATCACTGTGTCTGATGATGATTGGGAAAAATCAGTCCATTCTGGAAATTTGAATATGGAGAAATATGAAGCTTTGGCGAAAGCAGTATTTGCAAGTTTTCCTAACCTTAAATATCAAGCAATAACCCTTAGACAAAGTTTTAGTGCGAGTCGTAATGGTTGGTCTGCTTGTATGTACAATGGAGATGAGTTTATAGTAAGCAAACATTATGATATTACTGATATAGTGGATAGAGTGGGTGGAGGCGACTCTTTTGCATCAGGACTGATATATGGCTTGCAATTGGCAATGTCGGATCAACAAGCTTTAGAGTTTGCAGTAGCTGCATCATGCCTAAAGCATTCAATATCAGGCGATGTTAATTTGGTGACGCTTGGAGAAGTCAATAAACTTATGTCAGGTGATGGATCGGGTAGGGTGCAGCGTTGATTTTGACTTTTTCATGGAAGGTCGGTTGATCAGTCATTAAGCTGGTTCAGAAGTGGTATTACCAATCAAGGTTTATATTTGTAATATTATTGGATTTGATTAGGTCCTTGATTTCATGAGTGGCAGATTGCAAGTGGTGTGCCTGCTCTTCATGAGTTTCGACGAAGATGTGCTCGATTCTTTTGTGAAGACCATGTTTGATTAGTTTGGTTAATATAGAGTGCTCCACACCCTCAACATCTAGTTTTAGTAATTTTATATTTGCTTGAAGATTGACAATAAATTCAGATAGATCTATGGCTTCTACTTCAACGAATTTGTCTTGGCGTACGTTAGCTTTTTTGTGTAATAGAGATGATCCAGTTGACCATAGAACTTCGTTCGTGTCTGAATTGTTGTGGAAATACAGTTTGGTTGTAGCTTTATGGTCAAGCACGGCCTGTCTATAGTAGTGTGCATTTGGGTACTTAGATAAGCGTTTGGCGAGGACTTTAAATGCATGTGGATTAGGCTCAAATGCGTAAACTGTGGCGCCTGATTTGCATAAGTAATTACTGACGTTTCCCACGTTCGCACCACAGTCAATAGCAATGTCGCCTTCTTCGAATTTGATGGAATATAGTGCAACAAACGCTTTATCTTTTGGGCTTTTGTTGGGTTTGAGCATCCGTTTGAATTTGCCTAGCGCAACTTTGATCATGGTAGTGAGAATATAGTTATGTATGAATTTTGAGAATACATTCTAAGATTTTCACTTAGTAAGTATCAAACTTTACGGATTTAAACGACGGAAGCGATTATATCATGGTGATTATAAATAACTACTAGACCATCTTAAATATTTATGCATGAGTAATAAGTTATAATTAGCTTTATGGATAATAGTAATGTTAGTGACCAAATGTTAGCAGCTGTTTACTATGGGCCACGTGACATTAGATTGGAGCAGCGTGATATTCC
>DFQC01000030.1:0-18190 GCA_002377585.1 Anaerolineales bacterium UBA3499
ACTTCTTTAATGAGCAGGTCCGATGTTATTATTGTAGGATCAGTATCCAGCATATACGGCTTAGGGTCACCTATATCATACGGTAAGGTTGTAATAGACATAAAATTAAACACAACGATAAGACGCAAGAATCTACTACGACAATTAGTTGAGATACAGTATAACCGCAACGACATAGCGCTCAAACCGGGTACTTTTGCAGTAAGAGGAGATACCATAGAAATCCTACCTCCATATGCTAAACACTCTTATCGCATAGACCTATTTGGCGATGAGATAGAGCGGATATTAGAAGTCAATACAATTACAGGAGAAGTACATTCCATCCATGATGCGATAAAAATATTTCCAGCCAGACATTTTATAGCTGAAGAAGAAAAACTACAGATGGCACTAAAAGATATTGAGAATGAACTTCAAGAACGGATCGCTTATTTCAAAACTGAGGAGAGATATCTCGAAGCGCAACGTATTGAACAACGTACGCAGTATGACCTAGAAATGCTTAGGGAAGTAGGCAGCTGTTCAGGCATAGAGAATTATTCAAGACCACTAGATCAAAGACCACCAGGATCACCGCCTTGGACTCTTATAGACTATTTCCCTGCTGATTTTCTACTGGTAATTGATGAAAGCCATATGACCATTCCACAAATACGGGGCATGTATGCAGGAGATTTATCAAGAAAAAGCGTCTTGGTTGATTATGGCTTTAGGCTACCATCAGCATTAGACAATAGGCCACTAAATTTCAACGAGTTTCAAGAACGTATTGGACAAACTATATACACCTCCGCCACTCCAGGACCATACGAACTAGAGCAAGCAAGTTGTATAATTCAACAGGTCATACGCCCAACAGGCCTACTAGACCCCACCATAGAAGTGCGACCAATCAAAGGGCAAGTTGACGATTTAGTCGAAGAAATACGCATATGTACGCTAAATGGAGAAAGAGCTATCGTTACTACCCTTACTAAGCGCATGGCAGAAGATCTATCCGCCTATTTGGCAGAATTAAATATAAAAGTACAATATCTTCATTCTGAAATAGATGCATTAGAAAGAGTCGAAATATTACGAGAGCTACGCCTTGGTGTCTACGATGTAGTAGTTGGCATTAATTTACTGCGAGAAGGCCTTGATTTACCAGAAGTATCCTTGGTATCAATACTTGACGCTGACAAACAAGGATTCCTTCGATCCGCTACAGCTTTAATTCAAACTATCGGAAGAGCAGCACGACATTCTAAAGGTAGAGTAATTATGTATGCCGCCAAACATACTGATGCAATGCGACATGCCATTGACGAGACCAACCGCAGACGATCAATACAATCAGATTACAATTCCAAGCACAATATTAAGCCTACCAGCATAGTAAAATCCATTAGAGATATAACAGACCAGCTGGCGGCCAAACAAACTGATGACACTGCTGAACGCATTGAAACAATACAAGATATGACTTCAGACGAAATAATATCTGTAATATCAGAAACAGAAACAAATATGTACAAAGCTGCAGATGATATGGAATTTGAAAAAGCAGCTCTCCTCAGAGATACTCTTTATGATTTACGCAAAATCCTAACAGATAAAATTTCATCCAATCCAGAGATAGATTTACCTAGAGTACTTGCAGGAGAAATCACAAAAACATCCTAACACACATATCTACAAGTTATCACAATGCATATATGGAGTTAGCAATGAGGCAAACCAATCGCAAACATAAAGAACTGATAAGAAGCTTATTACATCGTAATAAGTTCCATCTCAATTGATTAGACATGTACAATTAAATTATGTTAATGACCCGAGAAGAGTTGGAATTAAACGAAAATAGATCTGTTGCACCTTACGGATTTAAAAGCTCTAAATCCAAAGGTAGACAATACGAAGAAGAAAAAGCTGTCTATCGAACAGAATACCAACGTGACCGTGACAGAATAATACATACAACTGCATTCCGTCGTTTGGAATACAAAACACAGGTATTTGAAAACAATGAAGGCGACTATTACAGAACCAGACTTACACATTCACTAGAAGTAGCACAAGTAGGAAGAACTATTGCAAGAGCACTAGCTGCCAACGAAGACTTAGTAGAGGCTATTTGCTTAGCACATGATTTAGGACACCCACCTTTTGGACATACTGGAGAAAGAGTGTTGAACAGCTTGCTAAGTAAGCATGGGGGTTTCGATCATAACAAACAATCCATACGTATTCTTACTGATATTGAATGCCGTTATCCTCACTTTAGAGGGCTCAACCTTACGTGGGAAGTGCGAGAAGGTATCGTAAAACATGAAACCGAATATGATATATCGGATGCATATGACTACAATCCGGATTTACGAGGTCACTTGGAAGCACAAATAGCAAATGCTGCAGATGAATTAGCATATAACGCTCATGATTTGGATGATGGAATCCGATCTGGCATTCTCACACCAACCACTATGAAACCACTTACACTCTGGCAAATCGCAAAAGACAGCATAAACTGGGACGGTAAACAACTTACTGAACTAACTAGACACAGGATGATCCGTCGAATAATAGGTCTTGAAATACACGATTTGATAGAAAATACAAACAAAAATTTGCAGAATACAAATCCTACTGACCCTCTTCACATACAACAATTAGAATACAATATAGTAGAATCTTCAAAACAATATAGTCAATATAACAAAGAAATTAACACATTTTTGCGAAACAATCTTTTCACTCATCCCCGTGTAAGAAATATGGAAAACAAAGCTACCCAGTTATTGGGAGACCTGTATTCACACTTTGTGTCGAATCCTGATTATCTACCATCAAGCATACAACAAAGGATAGATTCTCTAGGAATAGAAAGGGTAGTATGTGACTACATTGCAGGAATGACAGATAGATTTGCTACAGCTGAAAACTTAAAACTCAACATTACAACAAAGAAAACAACCTAGTTCTTTACCTATAAGGAGATCTTACATACACACAAGGATACATATGAAAACTAACAAGACATATCTTACTGACGCCGGCATACAGAAATTAAATGCCGAACTCACTGACCTAACAACAAAACAACGGCCTGACCTAGCCAAGCGTCTTAGAGATGCTATCAAAATGGGTGATCTCAGCGAAAATGCAGACTATATTGCTGCGAAAGAAGATCAGGCCTTCATTGAAGGCAGAATATTAGAGATACAGGAAATGCTACGAAGTTCGGTATTGATTTCAGATCAAACTAGCAAACAAGAAGTAGCAATTGGATCCACAGTAACAATCTCTGAAGCCGACGGTATTGAAGAGAAATACACTTTGGTAGGACCTGCCGAGGCCGACCCTACTGTCGGTATGATCTCGCACGAATCTCCAATTGGTCAAGCAATCATCGGCAAATCTGTTGGCGACACTGTAGAGGTGGTAACACCGAGCGGAACCAGCACCTTTAAACTCATAAAGCTAGAGTAATTTAATTTGCGATATTAGCCCTTTCGCCACGCTGATAATTCTACAGTCAATTGATTAAAAAACGAGTTTTGTGGTAAAGGCCCACCACCATATTGCATATCAACTATACGAGCACTCACATGTAATGATGCAGTTTCTAGAATAATCTCTTTGCCAGATTCAGCCAGTACAGGCTCGCCCTTAGGCGCCAAAGAAGCCCGCTTCGCCTCGTCACTGAATGCGTCTTCACTCATTAATACTTTAGTGACTGTCCTCACATCATTTTTATCAAAAAGCCATATCTCAAAGGCACATACTTTTTTCGGCTCACCCACTCCGATAATATCACTAATACCCATACCACATTCACCTAAAAAGTCACCATTAGCATCATCAATCCCAAATGAGTCGTCATACAGGTCATCACCTAATAAATACGTAGTCATAAACCGAGACAAAGGAGCCCCCCTATCCGATAATAAAGTGTCAGTATGAGGGGGTGTCATCACATTGGCATTCTCTTCATCACCAGTAGCGACCCCATTATCAACATACTGCGGAGCTATTTCCAAATCCCTTTTCGATTTCAAGCCAATATACTTGAACGCGTAATATCCTACGCTACTCATAACCCCAATCACAGCCAGACCACCAAGAACGGAAATCAATATTGATCGATCAAATAAACCTGATCCTGATTCGTCTTTCTCCACTTCTTTGAGATCTTTATTATCATCTACTTGGTTAGTCTGAGAGACGGGTTCCTTACTCTCCGTAACCACTTCCAACGCACTCTGCAACTGGGCTATACGCAATTGTTCAGGCCCCAGAGCATTCACACGAGCATATTCAATATAGTTAAGTGACTTCTCTCCTAGCCAATCAACCCGTTGCTGCGCTTTGTCGATGTCCGTAGTCAACACATATGAATCAGCACTCATCTGTACCCACTCAGACATATAATGAGGATGTAAACTCTCTGGATCTGCATCTTCCCATACTACAGGAAATAACCACCACCCGAACATTAACCAACCGGTCAATATACCAATCACAAACATTATTCCAACAGTAGCAGACAAGTTGTTTTTAGCAAACTTGACCAACTGCTGAGCATATTTGCTTTTACTAATATTATTTACCATATTTTGAGGGCGTTTTTATCCATACCAAAGGATGTGTCCATTATGACTAATACACTAGAGGTTAAACAGATGCAACTTCAATGCCAGCAATGATGTTCTAACTACTACCAAATATAGCATCTACAATAGCATCATTAGATCCTACTGCGTTAGAATCATTAGCAGTAATGGAATTAATGTTTTCCTTACTCCACTCTTTTTCACATTTCTCACATTTAACTAGAGACTTGCCTTTTTCAAACAAAATACCTCGACACACAGGACACGTATCTGTCACTGGTCGTACCCACGATGTCCACTCACATTCAGGATAACTTACACATCCGTAAAATACTCTGCCTTTCTTTGTTCTCCTTTGCACCAAGTCTTCACTACAATCTGGACAATCAACTCCAATTTTGTCTAATATTTGTTCAGTGTGCCTACATTCTGGAAATCCGGAGCAACCGATAAACTTCCCAAATCTACCATTCCTAATCAAGAGATCTTCACCGCACTTGGGACAATTTCTTCCAGCTAACTCTGGCGTTTTATCGATTGTTGGCATATCTACTTTAGCATGCTCAAGATCCTTTTCAAACGGAAGCCAAAATTTCTGCAAAACTGGAACTTGGTGCTTTTTCCCCTGTGCTATCAAGTCAAGGTCATCCTCAAAAATTGCAGTAAATTTAGTGTCTAATACATCAGGAAAATATTTTACTAACCAATCATTGACAGTCATTCCTGTATCAGTCGGACTAAGACGACGATTATCCTTAATCACGTAACCTACATCGACTACTCTCTTTACAGTTGGAGCGTATGTGGAAGGCCTACCAATTCCATGCTTTTCTAGCGCCTTAACTAATGTAGCCTCAGTATAAAGTGCCGGTGGCTTAGTAAATTTTTGCTCAGATATTAGATCATGCAGGAACAATTTTTCATCATCTTCTAATTCAGGGATATCTTGAGTTTCACTTTCAGATTTATTTTGATCACTAGCAGGTTGATATACCCTCAAAAATCCATCAAACCTAATTTTTCTGCCAGTAGAACGAAAATCATATATACCCTTTTCTCCAGATGCCACAATATCAACACGCAATGTATCAAAAATCGCCTGAGACATCTGACTGCTTAAAAATCTAGCCCATATCAATTTATACAATTTATATTGATCAGTCGATAAATTATTTTTTACAGACTCGGGAGTACGTTCGATAGAAGTAGGTCTTATTGCTTCATGTGCCTCTTGAGAAGACTTACTTTTACTATATCTTGGTGGGCTATCTGGCAAGTATTCCTTACCATAGTTTCCGCTGATAAAGTCCCGGGCCTGCTGCTGAGATTGAGGAGACACCTGCACACTATCTGTCCTCATGTATGTAATAAGACCGCCCTCATCAAGTCCGTCCTGGCCCTGATACAATTGCTGAGCAATTGCCATAGTTTTTTGTACGGAGAAATTAAGCTTTCCTGACGCTTCTTGTTGCATTGTACTGGTTCGAAATGGAGCATAGGGCTTACGACGACGCTCTGCTCTACGCACAGAACGTACTTGCCATTGAGATCTCTCTAAATCAAGCAAAATTGGCTTAACTTGAGTCTCATTGGAAATATGATACTTTTCATCAACGCCTACCTTACTTCCATCAACTTTTCGCAAACCAGCTTCAAAATATTTACCATCATCTTTATTCAACGTCTTTAATAACTGGGCTTTGATGCTCCAGTGTTCCTTCGCCACATGGGCATCAATTTCACGCTGCCGTTCAACTATAAGACGCAAAGTTGGAGATTGGACTCTACCCGCACTTAATCTTCCTGCTACTTTCTCCCATAAAAGCTGCGAAAGCGAAAAACCTACTAACCTATCTAATTTTCTGCGAGCTTCCTGAGCATTAACTAAATCCATCTTTATATTTCTAGGTTGCTCAAAGGCTTCCTCTATAGCGGACTGCGTAATCTCATGAAAAGTCACTCGCCGGAGCCTATCATCCTCAACCTCTAGCACTTCAGCAAGATGC
Organism: Anaerolineales bacterium UBA3499; assembly: GCA_002377585.1. GTDB lineage: Bacteria > Chloroflexota > Anaerolineae > Anaerolineales > UBA11657 > UBA11657. The sequence goes on from DFQC01000030.1 coordinate 6,605, forward strand.
CAAGCAATAGCTTCGCCTTCCCTATCAAGGTCTGTGGCTAGATAAACCTCTGCTGCTCGTGACGCACCCTCTTTTAGCCCCTTAACTATCTTTCTCTTATCATTTGGCACTCTCCATTCTGGCTCAAATTCATTGTCCGGATCAACTGCCATGCGAGACTTAAGGAGATCGCGCACGTGCCCTACACAAGATTCTACCTTGTATCCTTTACCTAGAATTCTTCCAATAGTCTTAGCCTTGGTAGTAGACTCTACTATTACAAACTTACCTCTCTTGCTTTGAGATCGAGTTTTTTTTCTAGTCTTAGATGGAGTTGGTACTGGTGGCACCATCCCTTCATGAGCCGGAGTATTACCCATACGGTAAACTCCAGTACCGCACTCTTTGCATATTCCTTTGGTTCCTGGTTGCGCCGTCTTAGTATATGTCGCAACAGGATTTTGAATAGTTCGTTTTACTTTACATTTAACGCAATAAGCTTCCATAAAATATCACTCGTTAACTATAATACTGACAATTTACTATCATCTTCCAGCGCTTCAACAACCCGCTTAACATCTTCTGATCTGTCAGCAGCACATACTAATAGTACGTCTGACGTGTCGATAATAATTAAGTTTTCAACACCAATAGTAGCAACTAATTTGCTCGCGCTTACCAAAGTACTAGAAGTATCAATAGCATGATGCGTCCCACCCAACAATACATTTCCCAGACCATCAGAATCGGATGTATTTAATACTGACAACCAACTGCCCACATCATTCCAGCCAATATTTGCTGGAATGACACATACATCCTTAGCATTTTCCATAATCGCGTAATCGATACTATCTTTTGGAATGGTAGGCCATATGCTAGAAAGTGCATCACCCTGCAAATCCGTGCCTATTGATGCAACTAGCTTTTCAAGCACTACAAACGTATCCGGTATTTGCTTCCTGAATTCTGATTGCACCGTTCTAGTACTCCAGACAAACATGCCAGAATTCCAGAAATGTTTTCCATCAGTTGACATTTTAGCAGCAGCCACCTCATCTGGCTTTTCCTTAAACCTTTTAACATCATAAATAGCAGATGTAGTACTAGTATTTCTTGAACTGCCTCTTTGAATATATCCATAACCCGTAGATGGAAAAGTTGGTTCGATCCCTAAAGTGACTATAGGTCCAGTACGTGCAACTTCACATGCGGCTACCAAAACGTTTTGAAAACTAGAAACGTCAGTTATCAAATGGTCTGCCGTAAGGCATGCTATTACTGCCTCACCTCCAGCTAAGTATTCAGCATAAAAAGCACCTAAACCAATTACAGGAGCAGTACCGCGACCTTCTGGCTCAACTAAAAAGTTGTGTTTTGGTATATTTGGAGACTGCTCCATCAATTTAGATACCATATCACCTGCCGTGATAACAATAATATTTTCTGGAGACAATATTCGGTCAAGACGGTCAACAGCAAGCTGATAGAGAGTCCGTTCACCAGATAGACGTAATAGCTGTTTTGGATTTTGGCGACGCGACAACGGCCAAAGCCGGGTGCCCGAACCACCTGCCATTATAACTGCATAAAATGGAATCTCCATTACATTTGCCTCATATCTAAGTGATCTTTATTGGACAAAAACCTGCAATATTACTCAACAAAACATCATATAACATAACATTTCACCAGTATCACAAAGATATATTTGAATACCCATTGAAATCAGCCCGAAAGGATATCATAATGATTTGTAGAATGTCAACTAGCTGACAAGGACTCTACTATCTCTTACGCATTCCAGGTATCAGTTGTACAGTCATCTTTTTTTCCACTAAATCTACACACTTGATCACCGATTTAATTGCAGGTAAGAGTATTTCACCTTCATCCCCTAAGATAGAATACACATCGTTCGCTCCTGTGGGCAATACTTCCACCAAGTCGCCAATATGCTCTCCATTTTCAGTGAAAACCGAAAGTCCAATCAAGTCCTTTACATAATACTCATTTGGCCTAAGAGGCTTCAATTGGTCAACAGGTATGTAAACTTTAGAGCCACGAAAACTGTCCGCATGGTTTCTATCATTGCAACCAGTGAATTTAATCAGCAAACCGTTACGATGAATACGATACGTTTCTAATTCATACAGAACTTGATCCACTCCTAGTAACACATTGCTGATTTGCTCATCAATAAACTTGTCTGCCTTGTTGACGATCTTAACCCAGACCTCACCCTTAACGCCATGAGGACGAGTTATAACACCGATAAATAATAAATGAGGCTCAGAAGTATCTAGCACCTCTGAGCCCATTATTGATTCTACTTGAGTCTTTCTATTGGAAGACTGTGTCACTCGATGTCCAATTCCACTCTCATTCCACTTTCCGCACCTAAGACACGCAGTAGTGACCTAATTGAATTAACTGTACGACCCTTTCTACCTATTACTCTGCCTATATCTTCTTGAGCCACATTCACATTGACTCTGACTGTATTATGTTCCTCACTAACATTTATAAGCACATGCTCGTGGTCGGAAACCAATGATTTAACAATATATTCTACAAACTCTTGTATTCGTTCCATTTATCATAAACCCTGACAATAAGCATTGGTAACCAGTCAAATTAAGTCAATTATTGCTTTTCATCTTCATCAGATTTTTCTGCAACAGATTCGTTGATGATTTCAGTTTCTTCGTCGGTGGAATCCTCTTCATTTCTAGATGTTGCTTCTTGTACTTGTTCACTAGCATCCGACAAATCTTCAGTTTCACTATTCGCTTCCTCTTCAGAAGATGCATCAGCTTTAGAATCGGTTTCTTCATCATCATTGTTTGAATCGTCAGAGACTTCAAGATTATCATCAGCCAACGTACTCTTCTGTTCTTCCTGCAACTCCGATGCAGGCAGTTCTGTTTGTGCTTCACTAGACTCAACAGGCTCTTGAGTACTACCCTCTATGATATTATCATTCTCCAATCCAGAGTCATCCTTCGATTTTTTGTTCGTCAATGACTTCTCAGGGGCATCATGTCTAGTTATAGTCGGTCTTGGCCTAGCTTCTGCAGCGTCCACAGATTCCTTTATGAGTTCTGCAACATCCTCACCCTTCTTCACTCTTGCAAATCTTTCAAGCGTTCCAGTCCAGCCAAAAATACGGCTCACAGCATTTGAAGGCTGTGCTCCATTTCCTAGCCAATAATAAGCACGTTCCTCATCGACAGTAGCAACTGATGGCTCCGTACGCGGATTATAATGACCTATAATCTCAACAAACTTTCCATCACGTGCAGCCCGCTGGTCAGTAACTACAATTCTATATGTAGGCTGTTTCCTGCCACCCTGCCGACGCAATCTAATCCTTAACATCTTTTTGGTCTCCTAGTTACATTAGCGGCGAAATTGTAACCTTACGCAGATTTTTAGTCAAGTTATGAACACTTAACATTATACATGCACTGTAAAATACACGATAATTATAATTTACATAATAATTGTCAGATATATGTACTCTAATCTAGGTCTTGGATATCGTCGGCGCCGTAAATCAGCAAAATTAGCTGCTAGAATTTCGCTAATTTCAATATTAGCAGCTAGCATTCTCACTGGATACCAATACATACTTTTCAGCAACACTCACTACACTCTACCCGAAGGAGTACAACTAGCTGATGTTGTAGTAGAAAACCTACACCGAGACAAAGCTCTAGCCAAGCTATATAGCGTTTACAATAGTCCTATAACAATACATTATGAAAAATCCAGCTTTATATTAGATCCCACTCAAATTGAATTCCAGGTCAATGGAGACGCAATGCTGAAAGACCTTTATATACCAGAACGAGGTTCGCGATTCTGGGCTAATTTACTCGGACAAGCTCAAGAACCTTACCCTCATAATGTACCACTACAAGCTAGCTATTCCAAATTGAAACTACGCAACTTCCTACAAGATATTGCCTTAAGATATGACCGTCCAGTTCACGCCCCAATGACTGATGCTAAGCAATTAGTGACAATCACCAGCCCACCAGGAACATCACTACAAATCGAAGAATCTATAGATGCAATATCTACAGTATTAAGTAAATCGACAGACAGAAATGTGGACCTAATAATCAAGACAAAGCCAACGATAGATCCAACCTTTAAAACACTAGAAACCCAATTGCGCAATTATCTGAACACCAACAACTTTAATGGCCTCCTCAGTATATTTGTTGTTGATCTAAACACAAACTCTATCCTACACCGCAACTGGATGGAAGGGGAAGAATTAACAACCGATCCTGATATAGCTTTTTCAGGTATGAGCATAATTAAAATCACTTTTTTGATCGAATTTTATAGGCAAATCAATGAAGGAGCATTACCTTATGATCTGGATCTTGTTGAAAAGGCAATTACCGAAAGTTCAAACTGGACTAGCAATAAACTAATAGAGTGGATAGGAGATCTTGACCCCCAACTTGGACTCACACGTTTGAACAATACCTATAATATGTTAGGGTTAAATAGCACCTTCATTGGAGGGCTGTACGACAGCCAAGAAATCCCAGGTTTTCGTCATACACCAGCAAATTCCAGAGCTGATATCACAACTATACCTGATCCTTATATGCAAACTACGGCATCGGACATGGGTTTACTATTAAAGAGTATGTATGAATGTGCAACACATAATGCTGGTTTACTTATAGATGTTTTAGGAGATCAAATTACGCAATCAGAATGCTTAGATATGATTATGTGGTTGTCAAAAAACAAAATAGGTGTATTACTTGAAGCTGGAGTGCCTGAAGGCACAAAAGTAGCCCATAAGCACGGATGGGGTGAAGGAGAACCCATAGGAGATGCAGGAATTGTCTTTACGCCATCAGGGGACTATGTCATCGTATATTATATCTGGGTCCCGGAATATACATATTGGGATGACAATGCACGAATTCTCTCAGACATAAACAAGAGTATATATTATTACTTTAATCCAGTAATATATACACCTTGAAATATTCAAAAACTCGCCTTAAAGACTTACCTCATCAAGTTCGCTAAATAAAGGATTATTCTGATCCCTTAAAGACACCTGTGGATCATCTATTTTCCAATCAACACCAAGCTCAGGATCATTCCAAGCTACACCATATTCATCTTTACCATCGTAATAATTGCTCACTATATAATTTACTGTAGCTTCAGTCAAGGTAACAAATCCGTGTGCTACACCAGGTGGTATTAATAGCCCTTTCATAATATCACCGCCCATTTCCACGATTTCTACTGAGAGAAATGTAGATCTATTTGTACGCAAGTCACAAAGAGCTACCCGAATATGCCCTCTAGGTGTTAACCAATAATCGTACTGATTATGGTGATAGTGCAAACCCCTTAGGACATTAGCGTCCGAATCAGAACGATTAGCTTGAATATTTCTCCAGTCAACTTGAGGGAACCATTCCGCTCTAAAAGTCTCTCTAAATATTCCTCTTTCGTCTTTATAAGAGTCAAACTGAACATGCTGTACACCCTCAATTATCTTGCTGTCCATTACTAAATTTTTCATAATAGCTACCCAGGCATTAAACGACAATATTTTGAAGTATTTGATCTAAAATCAGTCTGTGCGCTCGGTGAGATTTGAACTCACACGACCTCAACGGTCACCAGGCCCTCAACCTGACGCGTCTGCCAATTCCGCCACGAGCGCTAACTGAGGCGATTATAGCATTGCACTATTTAGTGTCAACGTTATATATTTGCGCGTATCGAAATTATAGTACTGGTGTTTACAACACTAGGAACATGATATATTCTCAGATTAGGTGCGACGAATGAAACATAGAACACTACGTATTGCCTTAGATGGAATGGGAAGTGATGACTATCCATATCCAGAACTACATGGCGCCTTAGCTGCGGCTTCAGAATTCGGGTATGAGATACTAATCACAGGTGATAAAGCACTACTAGCTCCAGCATTGAAAGAAATTAACAGCACGTCAAATTCTAAAATCAGCATAATTCATGCGCCAGAAAAAATAGAATCTGATGAATCTCCAGCATTCTCGTCTCGCAAAAAAACACAGAACTCAATTGCGGCAGGCATGCGACTAGTAAAAGATGGAGAAGCTGATGCTTTTGTCTCGGCTGGTAACACAGGTGCAATACTAGCAAACGGACTGATTACCTTAAGACGTATACCCTATACTCGCAGACCAGCAATAGCTGTTCTTATTCCTGTTCCACAGGGATATTTTATTTTATTGGATGTAGGAGCAAACAGCGATTGCAAAGCAGATTTCCTCCATCAATTTGCGATCATGGGAAGCTTATACGCTCACAAAGTTCTAGGCATACGACAACCAAAAGTAGGCCTATTATCCAACGGCGAAGAGGAAAACAAAGGAAATAAACTCACCAAAGAGGCTCACGCACTTATAAAGAATGATCAAAATATCAACTTTATAGGAAATGTTGAAGGAAAAGAGATGTTTGCTGGAAAAGCAGATGTAGTAATAACAGATGGATTTACTGGAAATGTGTCGCTAAAAATAACCGAATCAGTCGCAAAAATGGTGACCACGCTAGTAAAAGACGCAATAAAATCTAACATTATTTCATTGATAGGAGGCATATTAGTTCGTAAATCAATTGAAAATACCGCAAGCACTTTAGACCCAAACGAACATGGAGGAGCTCCACTACTAGGACTTAATGGAATAGTTGTCGTAGGACATGGACGATCCAATAGCCGTGCTATCCGAAGCGCAATAAAGGTTGCCGGCAAAGCCGTAAAAAACGAACTATTAGGTGAATTAGAGACAGCATTAGAACAACAGACAAAGAGTTATTCATAACTATAGGCTATTTTGCTCTGATAATTTCAATTAATAAATCATCAGACTATATAACATGTATAATGTCAACATATCCAATCAAATTCAAACAATGAAATCTATTACTTACACGCAAAAAATGGGGCGAGATGCAAATATATACTAATGAAAAACTAATAACGAGATACGCGTTAGTATCCAAAGTTTTGTCAACCACTGGGATATTAGTGCTACTGTCTGGTCTAGCAGCATCCTTCCTTAGGCCTGAATGGTATTCCTTGCCATTCTATACACTTATTTTAGGATTCATGCTATCTAATATAGGTATGTTCTTAGCTAATAGATATGTGCGTGAGCCACGTCCAGACCTAGTATTACGTAATTCAATGAAAGGACTTGATAACAGATATCTGCTATACCAATATCACTTACCCGCACAACACGCTATATTTACCCCTTCCGGAATATATGCGGTAACACCAAAGTTCCAAGGAGGAATGGTAGAGTGGAATGCGAACCGTAAACGCTTTCGACACCGTGGCGTCAGTATGTACAGAAAAATATTTGGCCAAGAATCACTAGGACAACCTATTATTGAAGCGCAAGCAGAAGCACAAAGATTAGCAAAATTTCTGAACAAAAAATTTGGTGATGACGCCCCTGAAGTTCACCCAATAATACTATTCACAAACCCTAAAATTGAATTTGAAAATATCAAAGAGACTCCTATACCTGTTTTAAAAGCAAAACGTCTCAACGCCTACCTGCGAAAACAACCCCATCGACCAACACTTAGCGATAAACAAATCAAAGACTTAGAACCTGTTTAGCTGCTTAATAATCCAACAGCTATGGTACAATCTCGCCCAGCTACTAAATAAGCCCCCATCGTCTAGTGGACTAGGACATGGCCCTCTCAAGGCCAAGACCGGGGTTCGAACCCCCGTGGGGGCACACTCAATCGGATACATACTTGCCAATATAATAGGACTCATATATGCAGTCTAAACACAACAATTACAACACAGCACTCGATACTATCGGTAACACTCCCATTATTAAGCTCCAAAACATTGTGCCGCCCAACCACGCCAACGTATATGCCAAACTTGAATCATATAATCCCACCGGATCAAAGAAAGATAGGATGGCTCTTGCAATGATAGAGGGAGCAGAGGAAAGAGGGGAACTTAGTAACGGGATGACGGTAGTAGAATATACTGGTGGCAGCACCGGATCAGCACTTGCATTCGTCTGTGCAGTTAAGGGCTACAAGTTTCACGTTATCTCTTCAGATGCATTCGGTCGCGAGAAACTCGACACTATGCGTGCACTCGGAGCTAAATTAGAAGTCATAAAAAGCCAAGATGGCAAAATCACTCCGGATCTAATCAATCAAATGATCCAGCGTGCGTCAGAGATAGCCCGCAAACCAGACACATTCTTTACCAATCAGCTGAGTAACCCCGACATCATACGTGGATTCGAGAAAATGGGACATGAAATCATTGAACAAATCGCAGAACCAATCGATGGATTCTGCGACTCTATAGGTACAGCTGGATCACTTATGGGAGTATCTAGATCCCTAAAAACAGCAGGGCAAGATACACTAGTCATAGCTCTCGAACCATCAACCTCGCCTATCCTAACCAGGGGGACAACGGGCGGACACAATATAGAAGGTGTAGGTCTCGGATTTATACCAGAACTTCTCGACAATAAATACTATGATCATGCAAGAACGGTTGACGAGAATGAAGCACGACAAACTGCACGCAAACTGGCTAGAGAAGAAGGAATTTTTGTCGGCACCTCATCCGGAATGAACATAGCTGGAGCAATCAAACTTGCGAAGGATCTCGGTCCAGACAAGACCGTGGTAGCCATTGCTTGCGATACGGGTTTGAAATACCTCTCAGAAGGCTTATTCTCTTAGCAAATCATTGTAATTTTAACAAGATTAATTAGAAGACTCAAATTTGCATACATCAAAATCTAAAGATTATATTGTGAAATACATATATGGACATTGTTTGTAATATAATATGAGTATTCCTAATATTTAGATTATCGCAATTACTGATGAAACAAACATGAATATAGCAAAATTCCCTAGACTTCGTTACGGTCACCTACCCACACCAATAGAACTGCTAAAGAACTTAACCGCTCACCTTAAGGGTCCAAATATCTGGATTAAACGAGATGATTGTACTGGTATGTCTACTGGCGGCAACAAAACACGCAAACTCGAGTTTCTTATGGCTGAAGCACAAGCTCAAAACGCTGATATTGTCCTTACTATAGGAGCAACACAATCCAACCATGCCCGACAGACAGTAGCTTTTTCAGCTCGCATGGGAATTAACAGTCACATATTGTTAGAGGACCGAACAGGTATAGATGATATAAATTACAGACAAAATGGCAATGTATTGCTTGATCAACTACATGGGACGACCATAGAAGAACATCCTGCTGGCACAGACATGGATCATGCAATGGAAACTGCTGCTAACCGACTACGCAGTGAAGGTCACAATCCCTATACAATACCTGGCGGAGGATCCAACCCAGTAGGTGCTCTAGGTTATGTAAACGCAGCCACAGAAATAGTAACCCAGGCCAACGACCTAGGTGTACCATTTGACCACATAGTACATGCAACAGGAAGCACTGGTACTCAAGCTGGAATGGTCACCGGATTAAAAGGCACACATAGCAAAATACCTCTCTTAGGAATAAGCGTACGTTCGGCAAAAAACATCCAAGAAGAAAATGTGTTTAAACTTGCTGCATCTACAGCAGAACTAGTTGGTTGCCCAGGTCTTGTCAGCAGAAGTGATGTTGTGGTAGATAGCAACTATGTTGGTGAAGGATATGGAATGCCTACGGACGCTACTATTGAAGCTATTGAACTCTTAGCACAAAAGGAGGGACTTCTACTTGATCCCGTCTACTCCGGTAAAGCTATGGCAGGCCTGATAGACCTAATTAGAAAGGGAGTGTTCAACCGCAATGAGAATGTACTATTTCTACATACCGGTGGTACTGCTGGACTTTTTGGGTACACATCCTTCTTCACCAATCGTTACGACATACAATAACGTATTTGCACCCAAACATTGCTTGAATTCAAAGATATAGCAATAGCAATACAATCACTATGAACATCACAGAATGGCTTGCATTATCCCTAGCCCTAACACTTGGAGCAATGTCTCCTGGTCCATCCTTAGCTGTAGTAATCCGCAATACTACAGCTGGCAGACCAGCTAATGGCATATGTACCGGCATAGGTCATGGACTCGGGTTTGGTATATACGCATTTATAACAGCAGTTAGTTTGTCCATACTAATCGAGTTTCAAAAGCCGATAGAAACCTTTCTCCGCATTTTCGGCACAATTATACTTTTGTGGATCAGCTATACTTTTTTAACCGCTTCTAATATTGAAACATATGCAAATAATGAAATCAAATCCAATCATTATTCATTGTATAAAAGTTTCTCTCAAGGATTTGCAATAGCACTATTTAACCCCAAGATATTAGCCTTTATGATCGCCGTATATGCCCCATTAATCAAATCTGGGTACGCATTGATACAGTACTTTTACATGGGATTACTAGGAACATTGATAGATGGATTGTGGTACATCAGTGTGTCAACATTCCTATCTAAAACATCAGCACTTAAATTCCTGCAGACCAAATCGGACATAATGAATAAGGCAATAGGTATACTGTTAGCTCTATACGCAGTGGGATTAGCATTAAATATTATTTAATATCCTGTATACAACCACTTTCTAATATGTCTTTCATCAATCAAAATTCCTACATTATAACTTCCATCATAATACTCGTGCTTATGGCATCTGTATTATTCCGAGACGGCATCCGTCTACTAGATATAACCTCCATAACAGTAGCCGCGGCAACCTTTTTTGTTTCATGGCTTTTAGTGAGACCGACACAAAGCACATTAACAAATGTCTATGAAGCAGGTGATATTTTCACCAATGAAGATATGCCCATTCTACTAGAATTTCAATCAGAGTATTGAATAGCATGTATTAGTATTAAACCTGTCGTCGACAGGCTAGAAATGACACAACAGAATAAGCTTCGTATAATTCGGGTTAACGTACACGATACCGTAGGAAAGCTATTAGCTTCAGAATATCGTGTGACCAATGTTCCTTCGTTTATTTTTTTTGACAATCAATCCAATGAAATATGGCGTTCACTCGGGCACCTAGACTATGACCAAGTAGTGTCAAGTACGGATGCTTATAACCTAGATTAAGACCTAACTACAATTGTCGACCTGTCACCCTAGTATTCTCTTTTCCCAGAAGGATGCAGACCAAGGTACTGCGCCCACTCTTCATCACTTACCAATTGCTACAGATTCAGTATGTTTAGATCAAACAATACTAATTCACAACACCATATAATATTTAAAACTAGTGTGAATGCTCCATATCCAATCCACAGCAAACAGGTGATTTAATTTTGCCGCAGTCGTTGGGACATTCAGAGACTGACACGCTGCTGCCGTCATCTTTGACAAGCTCCTTGTGCACTAGTTCAGCCCCACAACTGCCGCACATTATAGGTGCCACTTCCATTCCGCAATCACTACATGTATATTTTCCCATTTTTATCCCTCCAAATTATTATCTTGATAAATGGTATTCTATCTTATTATTATCAACACAACCATAGAGAAAATCAAAGAAAATTATCGC
>DFQC01000030.1:18496-25289 GCA_002377585.1 Anaerolineales bacterium UBA3499
CAAAGAAAATTATCGCTTAGTATATGTCAATAAACAACCGAATATTTCACAAAGCAATTTATATAATATATTCGCCATTATTAAAACCTATTGACATTAGCAAACAGCAACCATACAATCTATACGTAATCACTAGCACTACAATAATCTCAAACAAAAGCTAAATGAATCACAAGGCATCTCACAAGGCATCCAAATGGGTCTAGGCATAGCATCTGTACAGAACATGCTTGAACTATGGCAGCAAGGCAATCTGGAAGATATAAATAGTGTTATTGAAATGGGCTCACAGGAGCTTCATTTAAAATCGGCTGATTTTGAAAACCTGCTAAATACAGCATGCATTACAGAGTATGATCATACTTCCTTCACTTCATTGGATAATTGGCCAAGCTACCCACGGTGTAGTGCTAAGCCGCTATACAACCTACTAGGAATTAAAGAATATTACAGCCTCGACATGAATGGTGAGCACGGCTCCATAGTTCATGATTATAACCTTCCTCTGGAAGACACTTCTCTATACAATAAATTCGACCTTGTAACTGATCATGGAGCATGCGAACATGCTTTTGATATTGCAGAAGCATATAAAACAGTACATAAATTATGCAAGCCTGGAGGACTGATAATAATATCGCAGGTATTGTGGGGAGGCAACGGATACTTCCTTTATGATAAACGATTCTTTGAGGGCATAGCCGCCGCAAACAAATATTCAATTATATACAATTCATATGTCATTTCACCTGGAACAAAAACTGAACATGGATCAGACCATCAATTTCATGTGCCTATGAACAGAGATCTTCTAAATACTATAGATAAGTCAAACATCAAAGGAATATCAGTATATGCAGTTATGCAGAAACATACTGATACAAGGTTTGAAACACCTTATCAGAATACTTATATGTCTGAACAACAAAGTCATTTCGGTTTTAACCGCCTGTACAGTAAAGACCCTCCCGCATATTCATATATACCCATATTCAATATAGAAAGAATATCTGGCAGTGTATTGTTCAGAGAAATCTTCAGACGAATTAGAAATAAGTTGTTCAAATAATACAATCGTTGCTATAACTTTCTGCAACATTGTATGGAATAAATATTGATATTTGTGATAGCAACCATACTAATACATCTGTAATACCAACAAATTAATGAGAGGAAAATCATGACAGCAGCACATTTACGTATTTACACTATAAATAAGGGCTTTATTGATAGTTGGATAACAATGTTTCACGAAGAATTGATTCCTATTATGAACGATGCTGGAATGAAGGTTGAAAGCACATGGGTAAATATGGAAAAATCTCAGTTTATCTGGATACGCTCGTATGGGGACAGTTTTGATCATTATGACGAAATGACTGCAGCTTACAAGGGATGTGATTGGTGGAGAGACAATGTAGATAGAGTAAAAAAACACATTGCTCATATGGAAGTTATAGAAATACAATCAACATAGGAGTAAATTGTAAATTATCAATACTAAAATACCAAAAACTGATGAAATGAAGCAAAAGCATCAAGAAGATGGTCGCTATGGATGCATTCTTACTGTAGTATTTGTAATACTATGTATTTTCTTTGCCTTATGGAGATTTAGTTAGGTAATAAAAAACTTCCGGATCTTATAAGCATTCATGCAAAACTAACTATCTTACACAATCGCTGATATTCAGTAATATAACTCAAATACTAAATATTGACAGAAGCGCACAACAATGCAATAATAGAACAAATGTTCTTATAATGGATTGTTATGCGTATTCTATGTATGATATTAGACCAACTTCCTATTGAAGTAGAGATACAACGCAACCCACAATTAGCAAAAAAACCTTTAGTGTTGCTACGACCATGCAATCAGCGCGTGTTAATTGCTGCGAAATCATTACATGATATTCGTATCAATCCTGGAGAATCACGCCGCAGTGTGGAACAACGCTACCCAAATGCTTTTTTTCTAACTGCTACAGAGTCCTTATACCAAAAAAAACATACTCAGCTCAAAAACATACTGGGTAGATTCTGTACAGATATTGAGAGCAACGCTTTAGGAGAATTTTTTATTTCCACCACGATGCTTTCACGCATCTTTAAATCTGAAGCTGATCTGTGCGCTAAGGTTGTACAACAGATAGTAGCAGAAACACAACTGCCAGTCACCGTAGCCATAGCCGGCAATAAATTCACTGCCTATTGCGCATCACTACAAGCAAATCCTACTTGTACTATTCCAATGGGAAAAGAAGCTGATTTTCTAGCATCCCTTCCATTAACAGCCCTGATCAACCCCCCTTCAGAATTGTTGCGTCGTCTAAATACATTCGGAATCAAAACTCTAGGAGAATTTGCACAATTACCACGAGGGTCCGTAGTACGTCAATTCGGCCCAGAATTGGCTCACTTTCACGATATGGCATGTGGGAATGACAATAGAATCCTAAAGCCATTCACATACCCTCCCACTATTATATTATCTCAAACACTTACCAATCCATTATCTGATATACAACCAACACAAAGCATTCTACATAAACTAACCACACAACTGTCTCAACGCCTTGAACAGTCAGGATATCACGCTAATGCACTAACATTGTCTATAACAGATGAGAGCGAACACAGTAAACACATAAACACTTCTATTAAACCTCCTACATCAACAGATATACGGTTACAGCGCATATCATCAAATTTGCTAAGTCAACTAAAAAACACTTATCCTATTATCAAAATAGAATTAAAAGCATACCCATTACATGAGTGGCATAAAAATACATATCAGATAAAACTATTCGAACAACACAAGAACAGATATAACAAGCATGCTCTCCAAAAAACTATAGGTAGTTTAAAACAACGTTTTGGAGAGCATGCAATACAGTTCGCAAACAACGTGGGGCCACCAAAACCAAAAGGTTTACGAGTTCACTGCGATCCCGCAGGCATACCAAGTAAACTGCAGATCAGAAAACAAACATATATGGTGAAACATATACATCAACACTGGCGTGTGCAATCGCAATGGTGGCACAACCCTATTGAAAGAGACTATTATCAGGTCAATATTTCAGATGGACGTCTGATCACTCTCTTTTGTGACCACAAGGAAACTTGGTTTCTCGATCGTGCCGTACATTGAATTACATTCTCATTCATATTATTCCTTACTGGATGGTGTGCCCACACCCGAAGAATTAGTAAAACAAGCAGTCAAGTGGGAGATGCCTGCTATAGCACTTACGGACCATAATGGACTATATGGGATACCACGCTTTTGGGAAGCATCACAAAAAGCCGGTATAAAAGCAATAATTGGATGTGAGATTACTTTAGATAATAAATGTGGCCATTTGACTCTATTAGCTGAAAATCAGATTGGATACTCTAATCTATGCCGTCTTATAACACTTTCGCACCACAAAGGCAGAAAAGGTCAAGCTTTATTGCAGGAAAACACACTAATTGAAAATTCTGCAGGTCTCATTGCACTATCTGGATGCAGAAAAAGCTCCATAGTACAAGATTTAATCTCTAGAGATTACCAAAAAGCTATTCATACAGCTTCGCGATATTCAGAAATATTTGGGAAAGATTGCTTTTTTTTAGAAATGCAGAATCATCACGAACGTAATGACTATTATATAAATGAGCAAATAGCAAATCTAAGCAACAAACTAATGCTCCCATTAGTAGCCACCGGAAATGTACACTATCTCACCTCTGAAGACGCACCCCTACATGACATTCTTACCTGTATAAGGCACAAACTGCCACTAGAACATGCCATTAGTTATCTTCGCACCAATCATGAATATTATTTCCATAGTCCACAACAAATGGAACAACTCTTTAATGAATATACACAATCTACAAATAACACACTTTGCATATCCGAGCGATGCCAAGTCAATTTACCCTTTGGTCCCCAAGCACTACCGCAAATACAACTATCATCCCAAATGAATGCAGATGACAAATTAAGTGAACTATGCCACACAACACTTGCACAGAAATTTGTGGCCAACAAAAACAAATACATTCTGACACTTAATCATGAGTTAAGAATGATATCCGAACACAATTTGACAAACTATTTCTTAATAGTTTGGGATCTCATATGTTTCGCACGCAAAAACAATATTCTTTGTCAAGGTCGTGGTAGTGCAGCCAATTCTTTAGTCGCATATCTACTAGGAATAACCCCTATAGATCCATTAAGCACTGGGCTAGTATTTGAACGATTCTTATCTAGAGAACGTTCAACCACTCCTGACATAGATATTGATTTTGCAGCTGATAAACGGGAGGAGGTTATCCAGTACATATACAACAAATATGGTCCTGAACAAGTATCTATGGCATGTACTATTGTCACTTTCCGAGCACGCTCAGCACTACGAGACGTAGGCTTAGCACTAGGATTTGAAAAAGATACATTACAAAAGGCTACTACCGTGCTAGACGACCGTTCCGCATCTTCCTTGCCAGAGTCAGAAAGCATACGGGCAATCATCAAAGAGGATTTCTACTCTCCTAGATGGCAAGAACTGCTGCGAATAGCAGCTTTACTAGAAGGCTTCCCAAGACACCTCGGCATACATAACGGAGGCATGATACTTTCAAAACAGAAGTTGACCAAACATATACCCATTGAACCAGCAAACATGCAAGAAAGAACAGTGGTTCAATGGGATAAAGATTCTTTAGAATTCATGAACTGGATCAAATTAGATGTACTCGGTCTGCGCATGCTATCAGCAATCTCTGATGCACGCGCTCTAATAAACCCGTCACCAGAACTAGAGAACCTCAGATTTGATGACCATGATGTATTTGATATGATTTGCCGCGGAGAAACAATTGGATTATTCCAGATAGAAAGTCGGGCACAAGCATCATTAATCCCTCGTTTCAAACCACGTTCGTTGGCAGATTTAACTATACAAGTAGCATTAATAAGACCTGGACCATTACAATCAAACATGGTACACCCTTACCTATTAAGGCGCGAAGGTAAAAAACCAATAACCTACCTGCATCCACTACTAAAACCAGTACTAAAAGAAACCTTAGGCGTTATTCTTTTTCAAGAACAAGTACTTAAAATAGCTCGCGATCTAGCTGGATTCACTCCAGGAGAAGGAGAGCTATTACGCAGATCTCTAAGACACAAACATACCAAAGAACAATTAAAGCATTTCCATACAAGATTTATAGATGGAGCAAAATCGCGAGGCGTATGTGCTCTTATAGCCAATCAAATTTTTAATCAATTGAAATCTTTTGGAGGCTACTCATTCTCAAAAGCACATGCCGCCGCATTTGCAGTTATCACATATTGGTCGGCATGGATACGATGTCATCACCCTACCGAATTCTTCATTGGCATATTACGCAATCAACCCATGGGATTCTATCCAGAGCATGTTGTAATATCAGATGCCCGCAGAATAGGAATACGTTTCTTGCCAGTAGACTTAAGGTATTCTAGTGCTAGAAGCACCCTGCAATCCGGAAAAATACGTCTAGGCCTAAAAACTGTCCGTGGACTTGGCACGGAATATATCAATCTTCTTTTACAGGAACGTAAGATCGCACCTTTTCAGTCTTTGTCTGATCTAATACAACGCATGAGGTTCCCTCGGCCACTCATGGAATCAATTATTTTATCTGGCGCAGTAGATTATCTACACCCCAGAAAACACCGTCGCCAAATACTATGGGAATTAACTGATGCTTATCAAACTAAACCTAGAATAAAAGATCTCAAACTGACCATACCTGAAGAACAGGTCGCATTACAACCCATGACATCTGAACAGAAATTTGCAACCCAACTCTATGCAACCAGAGTAAGCATCGATAATCACCCTACTTATTTGTACAGAAATGTATTATCCCATCACAAAACAACACTGATTTCTCAACTGCACAGCATGAATAACGGACAAAAAGTGAAAGTGGGAGGAATAGTAGTAACACGACAGAGCCCACCCACTGCAAATGGCATTCGTTTTCTTGCTCTGGAAGATAGTAGTGGTCTCATTAATGTGGTAATCCATGCCAATACATATAACTCATATCGCAAAGAATACTACTCAGATTTCATAATAGTTCAAGGAAATCTACAACTCAAACATGGTGCTTTAAATTTGATAGCAATACACATAACGTCTCTATAAATACCTGGGGACTCTTTGGCAAGATTCTTGCTTCACTAATTTACATAAAATCACACAAATACAACTAACCATCACCTATTATTAGATCCTATCTGACATTGTATGAGAAAGAAATTGATAATAATTGCACTAATCTTAAGTGCCCAATTTATAACATCATGTAACACAGATATAATTGTGGTAAACACGCCTACGCCAACACCCACACCTCTTCCTACCCCTACTCCCACGCCCCCACCCGATCCATGTAGCGTTGATGCTATGCGTAAGCTTGCATCCGAAATAAAAATGTTAGCCGATCGTTATATAGAGACAACGGACAGTGGAGACAGTTGGCTGCCATTGCTACCAGAACTTCTCGACCTTCAAACCGATGTAAAGCACATCTTAAACATTCCTATCTGCATGGAAAGAATGAAGAATGCACTTAGTATATACACCGACATTGACATTGATGAACTGCAGGATCTAATGACCACATTATCAGAGGGAAATCTCAACAATGCGATACAGACAGCTCGTTCATGGTTTGAAGACAATGTAATTAAAACTTCTGAATAATGTCTGTTATATAAGCAGCAAAAAGCGAC
>DFQC01000030.1:25611-27572 GCA_002377585.1 Anaerolineales bacterium UBA3499
GTCGCTTTTTGCTGCTTATATAACTTCTACTTCCACATACCGAGGCTTGGATTCGACAGCCTTAGGTATATTAAGTATCAGCACACCGTTCTTTACCGTTGCTTTAGCTTTCGCATGCTCTAACTTAGATCTTAATCGCAAATTACGATTATATTGACCGACTCTACGCTCGCGCACCAGATATCCATTATGTTCATCTTCATCTTCAGTAGACATATCAGCAGAAATTGATACAATTTGATCTTCTAGTCTAACTGAGACATCTTCTGCTTCTACACCCGGAATATTGGCGGTCAAAACATACTCATCTTCACTTTCAGTTACATCCACCTCCAAATGAGCATGAAACTGATTTACCCATGATTGATTATCCAAACTATCGTTAAAAAAGCTTTCAAAGATACCTCTTATAGGTAATACACTTGCAAATGGTGAAAACAATTGCGAATTGGAACTGCGTCTCACTATATTTGTCATCGACTTACCTCCCTGTAAGTTTTTTGCCACTATTAACTACCGCAATGATACGGATATATCATTAACATTACATTTTCGATACCTATGAAACATATAAGAAACAACAGAGCATATTATTAGGTGCAATAACAGCTAAAGTGTGCTTTATTCGAACTGTCGACGCAATTGCTTTATCGTAGCCGGATGTCCAACACAATCAACATTGATATAACCAGAACACTCTCTAATTTCAGCATAAATCCATAGCCTAGGCTCGGAATATCCCCCAGCGTCATACTGTTCACCGCGACATTCTACACATTTTACAATCTTATCTTTAGACAAATACTGACTATTCTCTACTGTATCAATGTACCTATTGCGGAGCCAAACCAGCAACTTATCATATCTAACGAGAAGATCTAAACTAGCGTATTCTATATCTCCGTTCTCCTGCTGACGGACAGGAATACTCACAGAATTTTTCATACTAAACCAAATTATTTACTTCTTTATAGAATTATTGCGGGACAAGACTTACAACTTCTGAGACAAATACAAACTCATGACCAGCTTGCTTTATACGAGGTATCGACTGCTGCAAGGCCAAAAGAGTATTTGCGCGCACATGCCCAATACCTACAGCATAACCATGCTGTCTAGACAAATAAGCTAATCTATCCAACTGCTCATTAACATAGTTCAAATCATCCACCGAATCGAGAAATACATCTCTTTCAACTACAGGAACTCCTGCAAAACGCATACTTTCAGCACCCACTGTGTTTGCGCTTGTAACACTATCCAGAAAATACAAGTTCTGCCTTCGTAACTCGGATGCTAAAATGCTCATAGAAGTAGGGTGTGCTGTAAAAGCTGAGCCCTGATGATTATTCATACCAACAGCAGCAGGAAATTGGTCTAAAGCGCTCTGTATCCTTGAATATATATTCTCCTTATTCATAGTAGTAAACAATCTGAAATCAATTTCTCCTGGCGCCGCGCCTACAGCCTGCATAGGCATATGTATTATTAGCTCATATCCTTTATCATGGATCAAACTACCAGTACTAGAGCTAAATTGATTTCCTGGTATTACGGCATATGACAACGAAGCATCCAAATTCAGAAAACCCTCCAAAACCCAGTCATTACGATAACCAAAATCATCAATAACAACCACAATAGCGTCTTGCTTGACAATTTCACTGACCACTATATTCTCTTCAATATTGCTTGATTCCAAAATAGAGGCGGCCACACTCTCTATAACCGAATCCTCTATCGCACAGTCGTATGACACTTCTGAGTCCTTATTGCTTGACGACTTCAATTGATAGCGCATTCCTCCAACATAACCAACTAAAGGCCGATCCATCTGATTACTGTTTACACTACAATTCTCTAAAGCATAAGCTGCCTCAACACCCCCACTCATGAATACCATGATGGACAAATTAATCAGTACACGCATAGTGCTATTCATCAATTTTGCAATCCAGACG
>DFQC01000001.1 GCA_002377585.1 Anaerolineales bacterium UBA3499
GTTAGAATATATGATAAATTCAATGATGGTGACCTAAAAGGTGCAGAAGAGTTGTTTAACAGATATTGCCCATTGATTAGTTTCGAGAATCAAAAATATATTAATTTGCCGTTACGAAAGCAAGCGTACTATCGTAGAGGAATAATTAGTTCGCCAACAGCTCGTAAACCTCATGCTCCTATAGATCAGATGACACTTGATGAGCTGGACAAACTTTTGAGTTGGGCAGATACCCAGGGAGATAAATAAACAATGGATTTAGGGATTAAGGATCGTACGGCACTTGTTGCTGCATCGGCTAATGGTCTTGGTTTAGCCACTGCTATAAGATTAGCAATGGAGGGATGTAAAGTTGCTCTATGTGATCTCAACGAAGATGCACTTGAAAATGCTATTGGCCAGGTACAGAAACATGCTTTGAGTGATGGTCACGTGCGTGCATTTCAGGTTGATTTGCGTAACACTGAATCAATAGCTGGTTTAGTGAATTCAGTAAATGATGAGTTGGGTCAAGTTAGCATATTAGTGACAAATTCAGGCGGTCCTCCGCCTGGACCTTTTGATTCCGCTAGTGATGATAAATGGATATCGGCTTTCGAGCTGGTATTTCTTAGTGCAGTTCGTTTGATTCGTGAATGCATACCTGGTATGAAAGAACAGGAGTGGGGTAGAATTATTAACTTCACATCAAAAACTCTTACAGAACCTGTACCCAATTTAATGCTATCAAATGGTGTACGACTTGCTGTTGGTGGTATGGCAAAAACATTATCGAATGAAATTGCTGAATATGGCATCACTGTAAACAACATTTGTCCTGGCCCTACTAGTACTGATCGTGCTATTGAATTAGCTGGGGCTCGTGCAGAAAAGAAAGGTATAAGTGTTGACGAAGAGCTCGCAATAACGGCAAGTAAGATACCTATAGGGCGTTTGGCTGATCCTGATGAACCAGCGGCACTAGCTGCATTTTTGGCGTCAGATCTGGCTCGCTACATTACTGGACGATCTATATTAGTGGATGGTGGGGCTGTAGGAGCATTGTAGATGATTTACGTTGCTTGTTATAATACCTTTACGTTTGTTGTGGTTTGATGTCTAATAATATAGACTTTAATATAGTACATTTCGATTAATATTGATTGCGATTGGGTATATTTGAGTTATGAGCGATGTTGATAGAGTTCTCAAAGTAGAAGGTCTTAGGACAGAATTTCATACTCTTGGCGGAGTGGTGAGAGCTGTGAATGGTGTCTCTTTTCATTTGAATCGAGGAGAGGTTCTTGGAGTTGTAGGGGAGAGTGGGTGTGGTAAATCCGTCTCTATGATGTCCTTACTACAGCTTATTCCCAATCCGCCAGGGAGAATTGTAGATGGAACCGCATTACTTGGCGATCGGGACTTGTTGGCTATGAGCCAATCAGAGATACGAGAGGTGCGATCTGTCGAGATTGGCATGATTTTCCAAGACCCAATGACATCACTCAATCCAGTGTTGACAATTGGCACTCAGATTGCCGAACCTTTAGTTGAACATAAAGATATGTCGTGGGATGATGCTTTGGAACAGAGTGTAGAGCTATTGGATAAGGTTGGCATTCCAGATGCTGCAGAGAGGATAAATGACTATCCTCATCAATTTTCAGGGGGTATGCGTCAGCGAGTAATGATTGCAATTGCATTAGCTTGTTCGCCACCCATACTCATTGCTGATGAACCTACTACCGCTTTGGATGTTACGATTCAAGCTCAAATTCTTGAGTTGCTAAACGATTTGCGTCATAGTGAAGGCATGGGAATGATACTGATTACACATGACCTTGGTGTGATTGCGCGACTCGCTGATAGAGTAGCTGTAATGTATGCTGGTCAGATTGTGGAGACAGGTTCTGCTGAGGATGTGTATGCAAATCCATCACATCCATACACACAAGGTTTACTCGAGTCATTACCTCGTCATGACCAAGAACATAGTTCTTCGGAGCGTTTGACAAGCATAGATGGTCAACCACCTAATATGCTGGACCCAATCGATGGTTGTCCTTTTGCCATGCGATGTAAGTATGTTTTCGATCGATGTAAAACAGAAGACCCTAATCTTATTGTTCTAGAAGGTGAGCACAGTGCTGCCTGTTGGTGGGATATTAAAAATGAATGCGAGCGAACCGTTGAATAACAAAAATATGTTGCGTGTCAATAATCTGAAGGTACATTTTCCGATTAGGAGAGGTGTACTGCAGCGGCAGGTTGGTGCCGTACGAGCTGTTGATGGTATAACATTTGATATTCTTCGTGGTGAGACTTTCGGATTGGTAGGTGAAAGTGGTTGCGGAAAAACTACAACTGGTAGAGCAATTCTGCAGTTATATGAGCCTACGGCCGGAGAAATTGAGTTTGATGGTGTCGCATTGGCACATTTGGATCAAAAAGCGATGAGGGACATGAGGAGGCGCATGCAAATGATATTTCAAGATCCATTTGCCTCATTGAATCCTCGTCTATCCGTTGGAGCTACTATTGCTGAGCCTATCCGTATTCATAGCACCGTAGATAAACAGAAGATTCAAGATAGAGTTAATCATTTGCTAGAAGTAGTAGGGTTGAGTCCTGATGTGGCTAGTAGGTTTCCACATGAGTTTTCTGGTGGTCAGCGTCAGAGGGTGGGTATAGCTAGGGCTTTAGCATCGGAGCCAGACTTTATTGTGTGCGATGAACCAATATCTGCTTTAGATGT
>DFQC01000038.1:0-3712 GCA_002377585.1 Anaerolineales bacterium UBA3499
TACCATCGAAAAGCATCTGCACCATGCAGATTCAGAACATCCCATGGATCAACAATGTTGCCCTTAGACTTGGACATCTTTTGACCCGATTCATCCAATATAAGCCCAAGACACGCAACATTTTTAAAAGCAACACTATCAAACAACATAGTAGAAATCGAATGCAATGAATAAAACCAACCCCGAGTCTGATCCACAGCCTCGCATATATAATCAGCAGGAAATTGTTCTTGAAATTGATTATTATTCTCAAATGGATAATGCCATTGAGCCAATGGCATTGCACCTGAATCAAACCACACATCTATAACTTCTGGTACCCTATGCATTGTTTTACCAGTTTTTGGATTTAAAAATGTGATGTCGTCAACATATGGCCTATGTAAATCCAAATCAGAACAGTCCCGATTGGCTAAAGCTGACAACTCTTGTACAGACCCAACCAACAACCAATCTCCATCTTCATCAATCCATATCGGCAAAGGAGTGCCCCAGTAACGTTCTCTACCCAGTGCCCAGTCAACATTATTCTCTAACCAGTTTCCAAAACGACCATCACGAATATGTGAAGGATACCAATTAATAGTTTGATTAAGTTCTACCAAACGATCCTTATGTTTGGTAGTAGCTATATACCAAGTGCTTCTAGCCATATATAGCAATGGAGTATCACAACGCCAACAGAAAGGATAGGTGTGCAAATAAGTGTCAGATTTCAATAATAATTCACGCTTAAGCAAATCATCTGTAATCAATGGGTCTGCATCCTTAACCCACATAGATGCCCAAGGCGTAATCGAATCAACAAAACATCCGTCTTCACCAACTGTCATTAACACAGGCAGACCATATTTAATGGACATAGCCATATCATCCGCCCCAAATGCTGCTGCCATGTGAACTATACCTGTCCCTTCTCCAGTCGTCACAAAATCGGCCAATACCACATAATGAGCTTTCTCTTCAAAAGGCATAAAATTATAAGGAGCCTCATATTGAAGTCCTTGCAATTCTGAACCTTTGATTTCATCCACGATATGAAATGAATTTAGTTCATTCAACACATCTTGACACAATTCTTTCGCTACAATTATGCGCTCGCCCTCCTCTAATTGCACTGTTACGTAGACTATGTCAGGATTAACAGCTACAGCCACATTTCCAGGAAGCGTCCAAGGCGTAGTAGTCCATATTAATAGGGAGGTATTAGGATCATCCTTAAGTGGAAATTTGACATAAACCGATGGATCAGCAGTATTTTCCTGATAACCTAATGAAAGCTCATGATCGGAAAGTGCAGTACCACACCGCGCACAATAAGGTACCACTTTAAAACCCTGATAAATCAATTCCTTCTTCCATAACTCCTTCAGAATCCACCATACTGATTCAATGTAATCATTTTCAAAGGTCACATAGGCAGATTCAAGATCCACCCAAAAGCCTATTCGGTCAGTGAGCTTCTCCCACTCCTGTATATATTCAAAAGCTGATTGCCTACACCGCGTGTTAAATTCCGCAATACCGTAAGATTCGATTTGTTCTTTGCCGGTAATTCCAAGCTGCTTTTCTACTTCTATTTCAACAGGCAAACCATGAGTATCCCAACCTCCTCTTCTAAGCACATAGTAACCTCTCATGGCTCGATAGCGAGGATATATGTCCTTGAAAGCCCTTGAAAGCACATGATGACTACCTGGCATACCATTAGCTGTCGGAGGTCCTTCATAAAACACATATGTTTGGTTGCCTTCACGCGATTTTACGGATCGGTCAAAAATCGCGTTGTCCTGCCAAAACTTAAGTATTTCAAGCTCAAGTTTACCAACATCAAGTTTGGATTTTACTGGTTTAAATCTCATTAGTTATTACTCTCACCAATTTCTACTACAATTCGCTTGTTGATTCTCCCTTTACTCTTGTAGTCCACTACTTTTATTAAACCAACCTCTGATGTATTAGCTACATGAGTACCCCCGTCAGCCTGTAAATCAAGACCTACTATTTCTACAGTACGCACCTCCCTAATACCCTTTGGAAGCAAGTTAATCTTAGTACGTATCAAATCTGGAATTTGAAACGCCTCTTCTCTAGGAACAATATCCACTAAAATATTCCTAGATGCATTAACTTCGAGATTGATTTTTTCTTCAATCTCCTGCACTAATGCAGCTTGCATACTCTCAAACTCAAAATCCATCCTAGCACGTAGAGGCGACATATTCCCACCAGTCACCTTAGCACCATAATCTCTCCACACAACTCCGCAAAGTATATGCATAGCAGTGTGGGTGCGCATCAACTTATAACGTAATTTCCAATCAATAATACCTTTGACAGACTGTCCTATACTTGGAGTATCAACTCCATCAACAGAATGCCATACAAGGCCGTTTTGCCTGGTCACTTTAACAACATGACACTTAGTGTCAGCATAATGCATTGTACCAAGGTCAAAAGGCTGGCCACCACCTCCTGGATAAAACGCCGTACAATCCAGTCTTACATGTCCTTGATCAGACACTTCTAGTACATTGGCCTCGAATTCTTTTAGATATGAGTCGGATAAATACAATAACTTGGTCATCATTAGTTTATCAATTCTTATTATAAACGGTAAACGCTCTCAACCCTATCAAGGACGAGAGCGTCACATTCCCTCAACACCATGTTACAACCCTTGTCTATTTAATTCCCCTTCTCTAATAGGCATTATTGTGTCATCACCTATCATAGTAATACCAGTAATATTGCTACTATTTATTTATTCACTCTAGCGGCTACGGCTTGGATAAGGTTTAACATACCTTTTCAGGCGATCATAGAGTGATTCAAGATTGCCCACATGTAGTTCTTCAGCAAGCCCCCCAAGCACAGCGCGATCTATATCTACGGCAGCAAGATCAGTCTTATACAAAGCTTTTTTACTATATCTACGCTTAAGTACCTGCCTAACAGCTCTGTCAACTGTCTTTAGATATTTTATTTGTTTACCAACATACGCCCCAACCTCACCTCGCAGGATTACAGATCCGTGACCCTGGACTAAATTGGTTATGTCGGATGACATATTTTGTATGTTTTCCAACGACTTCATTAGTTGTTTGATATCACCATCAGGAAAAAAAGGAACAGGCATAACTGTGTCCGAAGCAAAGAGCACCTGCTCTCCCTCAACCAGCACATTAATCACATCTTTACTATGACCCGGAGAATGATTGAGAACAACAGTTTTTCCACCAAGTCGTAAACGAAAACTCCCACCGTTAAATGTAATTTGCGGTAACACAATTTTTACATTGGCTAATTCTGAAGAATCAGCTTTAGCCGCTGCTAAACTCTCTACACCTGTAGTGGATAAAAGTTCTCTGCAAAGCTCATGTGAAATCACTTGTGCACCAGCAAAAATATAGGTGCCATATACATGGTCCGCATGGTAATGAGTATTAATGACGTATCGTACGCGCGATGACAAGTGCGATTCTACAAACTCCTTCATTTCAAGAGCTTCCGATGGATATGGCAAAGTATCAATCAAAATCGCGCCCAGACGAGTCTTTATAACTCCAGCGGTGACCTGCGCATACAATTCGCTGGTAAAAACATAAACATCGTCAGTTACACGTTCTATTTGTGTCAAAATTTACCTAATCTGTCTATCGAACAGTTGGAGAATAGCATAACAGCTATGAAGGTGTCAAGAAAACCACAA
>DFQC01000038.1:4052-19867 GCA_002377585.1 Anaerolineales bacterium UBA3499
CT
The DNA here is from genome assembly GCA_002377585.1 of Anaerolineales bacterium UBA3499. GTDB lineage: Bacteria > Chloroflexota > Anaerolineae > Anaerolineales > UBA11657 > UBA11657. Next base: position 4,055 of record DFQC01000038.1, read on the forward strand.
ACAAAGTAACCCCGCCATGTGGTGTGCTGATTTGATTCTGCGCCTGCTTTTGGCAGGCGGGGCATCGCACTGACTAGTCTGCCTTGGCTAACTGTTTGCCTATCGCATCGTAATCAAAATTAAACGCCCATTTTGTTGGTGTTGGCACAGAATATTTAACAACATCACAAACACAGCAGGGTAATTTAGATGTTAACACGAACTACTGATACTATCAAGTATTGCAAGAATTACTCTATTATGTCGTCAGGTGGATCAACTACGTTGATATGCAACTCATTCAATTGATCAACATCTGCAGAGGAAGGTGCTCCTACCATCAAGTCTGTTGCCTGTTGCGATTTAGGAAATGCTATCACTTCACGAATATTTTTTTCCTGAGCCAATAACATCACTAAACGATCAATTCCAACGGCAATCCCACCATGAGGTGGCGTTCCATATTCGAATGCCTCAAGCATATGTCCAAACCTATCAATAGCCACACTTTGTTCCAGGCCGATTAAACCAAAAATCTGTTGTTGCAATTCACTATCATGAATTCTAATAGAGCCCCCTGCCATTTCATAACCATTACATACCATATCGTATTGCGATCCACGCACTTTGCCCGGATCAGTTTTTAAATGACATAAATCTTCAGTCAATGGTGCAGTAAACAAATGATGACTAGGATCCCAGCGATTTTCTTGTTCATTCCAATTGAACAAAGGAAAATCAACCACCCAACAACATGCAAGTGTATTGGGATCATATGAACTAATCTTCTCACCTATCTTTATACGGAGAGCAGCCAAAGAATCATGCACGATATCAATCTCAGATGCTACTAGCAATAGTAAGTCCCCTGGTTTAGCCTGCATCTTTTTCTTCAGAGCATTCATGGTAACAACGTCAACATATTTGCCAAAAGACGAACGTGAGATACTATCATCTTCGCCAACAACAGCCCAAGCCAGACCGCCCGCTCCATATTTCTTTACAAAATCGGTTAATGAGTCAATCTCTTTGCGAGTATAGGTACCACAACCCTCTGCATTAATGCCTTTTACAGCTTCTGCACTGGAAAAAATCTTAAATTCACTCTTTGAGACTAATTCGGTCACATCTTGCAGTTCTATTCCAAACCGCAAGTCAGGCTTATCTGTACCAAATCTATTAAGTGCTTCCTCATTGCTAAAACGTGGCCAGGGTGTCTGCTGGAATTTCATACTAGTCAAATTAGAAACCAATTGAGTCATCATAACTTCAATCGTTTGTAACACATCTTCTTGCTCTACAAACGACATCTCTATATCCAGCTGCGTAAATTCTGGCTGCCTATCCCCCCGCTGATCCTCATCTCTAAAACAACGTGCAATCTGGAAATATTTCTCAACTCCAGCAACCATTAACAATTGTTTCAACTGTTGGGGTGACTGAGGTAAGGCATAAAATTTACCTTTATGTAATCGACTTGGCACCAAATAATCCCGTGCTCCTTCTGGAGTGGTCTTAAATAGTATTGGTGTCTCAACTTCTAAAAAATCCGATTGTGAAAGATGATTCCTTATAAAAGCTATAGTATTATGACGTAGATGCAAATTCTTCAACATATGACTGCGACGCAAATCAAGATAACGGTATTTTTGTCGAAGTCCTTCTTCTACTCTGGTAATTTTGTTTATATCAAAAGGGGGAGTTTTGGAAATATTTAATATTTCAACCTGTTTAGCCACCAACTCGATGTCCCCACTAGCCATATCAGGATTGGTAGCCCCATCTGGTCGTCCACGCACATTTCCAGAAACCTGAACAACATATTCCGATCTAAGACTAGCCATTATTTCATGAGCTTCAGCATATTCTGGATCAGATACAACCTGCACCAGACCCCAACGATCCCTTAAGTCAATAAATGTGAGTCCCCCATGATCGCGTCTCCGATGTACCCAACCGGCAAGAGTCACCTCCTGACCGATACAATCATGCTTTAATTCTCCACAAGTATGTGTCTTCAACATATACAGATAATCTCCACCGGATGTTAATATGTAAACCCAGAGTATGTGTTGATAAGTATAACAATATACTTACTCTAACACCAGATTTACTTATTGATTAATAATGATTATATAATGAGTTACATATATCAAATATAAATCCCTACTTGTCATTGTCAACCTTGTTGGATGACTGATATCGATGCAAACAAAAACTTATTAAAGCAGCTAGAAGACATAAAACACTGTTTGTCTGCATGACTCTAGATAAAGGATATATGTCCGCTGCTAGACCGAACAGATATGAGCCAACGGAACCACTTGCAAACATGAAGCCCAATGTCAAGCCTGATGCAAAAGCACGCCTACTTGGCAACAAGGACTGAGCTAATACCACGACAACAGAAAAAGATGCCCCATTAAGACCACCAGCAAGAAATACCAGTGGATAGATGATAGGTCCTGTAACAACAGGGTAATAGTACATGGGTAAAACAGCTAGCAACAATGACCACCATATTAAACGTAGTCGACCCCATCGATCCGCTAACATGCCACCTGCTAGACCGCCAAACGCAGTAGCACCCATATAAACTGAGGCAATAGCACCATATGCTCCTGGAGCATATCCCCTATCTTGAAACAGTTTGGGCAAGAACGTCATCGACGTCATACCTGGTGCAGTGCGCAGTAATACCATGACAATAAACACCGCAATAACCCATCTGTTTCTGCGGAACTCGAAAACATTCTCTTTCTTGGTTCCAGTTATTGTATTCGGATTGGACACTTTATCATCCACCGACCAAAACAAACGATAGATCGAATTGAAAGCGACGGGCAGTGCCAAGACAGTGAGCACTAGCACCCCTCGTATACCTACCCTCTCGATGATAAACCCACCTAAAGCAGGTCCAATCGCGTGCCCAGAAAGGCCAAAGAGAAAAAATAGAGATGCTGCCGTAGCTGCTCTCCCAAGCATAATAATCCTGCCACGTTCAGTCGCCCGTTCTGTGCCTGCTGCATGAAATCCGGCAGATCCAAGAGTAGAAACTATCAGTAGAGGAATCGCCCATTGAATGTTTGTGGATACAGCAATTGATATCCACAAAGCGATCCATATCAATGAAGCCCCGCTTAACCATCTGGTACTATACCGATCGGCCAACCAACCAAAGATTGGCTGTGTCAGTGAACCAACAGAAGTATAAACAAGCACAATAAGGCCAATGTCCGAGTTTGCAAGCCCTAGTACTGGTGCCAGAAACACCACTAGTATTCCTAGCTGACTATTGAGTAAATCAACTGCAAAATGGTTTAGAGAAACAGACAGAAAGTAACCATCACGAATTAAGCGTATCATTGATTTATCCCCATCGACGACCTAAAGGATATGTATAACATGTATTATTATCACTTCTCCATTTTCTCTGTAATCACATAGCAAACTTACTCTAACATATTAGCAAAAGTACAACTGCCTGATGTTACTATATACTTGCCTTGCTGGTCTTAGTATCATCCCGACGCAACACTAAACTAAACCCAGCAGCAAGTAAACAAAGCAAACCATTTGTTTGCATTGCACTTACTAGCGAATAGTAGTCTGCTGCTAAACCTATCAAATAAGACCCCAAAGCTCCACTAGCAAACATGAAGCCCATAGTCAATCCTGACGCAAGTGCACGTCTATTTGGTAGAAGTGACTGAGCAATCACCACAATTACAGCATGCGAACCACCATTGAAAAACCCGGCCAAAAACACTAGTAGATAAACTGTAAGCCCACTCACTACAGGATAGTAGTACATCGGTACTACAGCAGCCAATAAAGACAATTGTATGATACGTCTCCGCCCCCAACGATCTGACATAAATCCCCCAACCAATCCACCCAAAGCAGTACCACCCATAAATACAGTCGTGATAATCCCATAAGCACCCGGGTCATAACCACGATCATAAAACAGTTTAGGCAAAAACGTCATTGAAGCTACTTGTGGAGCAGTACGAAACATCACAAGCATGCAAAATGCAACAATTACCCATATATCTTTGTAATATTCGTCAGTCGATTCAATTTTGATATCGTGATTTGTATTTAGGTGTGAAGCTACTAGCGGTTTTCTCCAGTACAAACGATAAATCGAGTTAATAGCCAATGGTATTGATGCAACGGTCAATACTAACAGCCCGATGGTACCCATACGCTCAAGCAGAGCTCCACCAATTGCAGGTCCAACAGCTAAGCCTAACTGACCTAAAAGAAAAAATAATGATGCCGCAGCCGCAGCTTTACCAAACATGAGCCTTTTTCCACGGGTTGTTGCTCTTTCCGTACCCGCAGCATGAAAAGCTGCTGAGCCAAGCGCAGCAACAATTAGAGTGCCGATTACCCAAGAACCTGTGACAGTGACGGTAACCGACAACCACAGAACCATCCACAAAAGTGATAGACCTGATATCCAACGTATCTTGTATCTATCAGCAAGCCAACCGAACAACGGCTGTGTCAGTGAAGCTAGCATAGCATAACCAAGTGCTATAAGACCAATGTCAGAATTGTCAAGCCCAAGATATGGAGCCAAATAGACCAACAATATTGAGCGTTGGCTATTGAGTAGATCCACAGCAAAATGATTTAATGAAAGAGCAAGAAAATACCCATCCCTCAGCAAGAAATTGATCAAAGTGGATTTACCGAACCAAATATACTATAGTGAACCCAAAAAATCATCGTTGAGACATAATAAATATCCATTGTTGACCAGTCTATTCGACCCATTCTAACTCGTATGGTCCTATTCGCACCTTATCTCCTGGGCGAACTCCGTTTTCCTCCAATGCTCTCCTAACACCTAGTTTGTCGATAATATGTTGAAATCGCAGCACAGCATCATCATACTCCCAGTAAGTAGACTGTGCTGCTCTCTCTACACGGTCACCGGTTATTCTAAGATTTCCATCGATTTCACGTATTATTTCAAAACGAGCAGGATCCTTTCCAGGTCTATATACAGGTTCTTCCACTGATTCCGGAATATTAGCATGAGTCTTTGTCAACAATGCAGCTTTCTGGAGTAAGTCCCTAACCCCTATATGAGTAATTGCAGAAATACCGTGCAGTTCATAACCAAGATGTTTTATTGATGACTTTAGTACAGGCAACTTTTCCGATACTTCCGGCAATTCAATTTTATTTAATGCTACGACCTGAGGTTTAGCAACCAATCCCGCATCGTATAATGACATTTCAGACATTATTTGAGTAAAGTCAGACAATGGATCTTCAGACATGCCATCAAGTAGATGAATAATTACTTTGGTACGTTGTATGTGACGCAGAAACTCTGCTCCAAGCCCGGTGCCAGCATGTGCACCTTCGATAAGACCAGGAATATCCGCAAGCACTACAGTACGATAATCACCTAAATCAGCTACACCTAAATTAGGTGTTAATGTAGTAAAAGGATAATTAGCTATCTTAGGTTTAGCTGCTGTAACTGACGCCAAGAAAGTAGACTTGCCCGCATTAGGCACACCTACAATTCCAACATCAGCTATCAGACGAAGCTCTAAAGATAAGTCAACAGATTGTCCTAGAGACCCCTTCTCAGCTATTCGAGGAGCACGATTACTGGATGATGAAAAGCGTTTATTACCTCGACCACCTGATCCACCTGTAGCTACCTTCAGCCGATCCTCAGGATCAGTCAGATCTCCCAGACAAATACCGGTGTCAGTATCGTGCGCTACTGTGCCTGGAGGAACAAAGATCTCTAAGTCATGTCCACTGCGCCCAGTCTTGTTATTCCCACCACCATTTGTACCATTTTGGGCTTTATAATGTCGTGCTCTCTGATACCGCAGCAAGCTGTTGAGGTCCTGGTCAACAACTAGTACCACTGACCCTCCACGACCTCCATCACCCCCATCAGGACCACCTAATGGAACATGCTTCTCACGACGAAAATGAATGATGCCATTGCCACCATCTCCAGCTCTAACCCGTATACGTGCTTCGTCAACGAAATTAATTTCTTTTCTCGACACAATGATTATGATTATAGCATCCAAGAGATACGGTAAAGGCTTGCCCGAGCGTGTTTACTCTGTTATTATGCATAATATTAACTTCAGTAATCGTACTATTGTGACAATCTAATGCGCTGGTGAGGTATTCTAGCCACCCCCGCATTAGATTAAAGGTAACATATGTCAGAATTTATACATCGTATCCATTCGAAGTCAGGGTCGCTTCTTGCTTATGTAATAAGAAGAGATTTCTCTGCAGATATCACTTCATTTGTAACTCCTCCTGAACACAATTTTCAGGTTGGTTTCGTCGTCCATCCAAAAGATGGAGAAATACAAAGTCATTATCATCGTAAAATTGACCGCAAGATATCAAATACATCTGAAGTGCTAGTTGTAAGGGAAGGTCATTGTGAAATTGACATATATGATGATGACCAACTACTTGTAGAAACATTAGAAATGAAAGCTGGAGATGTAATGGTAATGGTATCAGGAGGACACGGCTTTCGAATGGTAGAGAACACCGTATTTCTTGAAATCAAACAGGGCCCATATATTGGTATAGATGAAAAGAAGCGCTTCTAGATTCAAGACATGATTCCAGTAAACGAACCAGTAATAGGTGTGCGAGATCAAGAGTATGTGCTTGAATGCTTGCAAAGTGGCTGGGTTTCATCTGCAGGAAAGTTTATCGAGACTTTTGAGTCCACTTGGGCACAATACTGTGATCGCCAACATGGAGTAACAACCAGCAGTGGTACAAGTGCACTGCAAACAGCTCTTGCATGCCTAGACTTAAAACCTGGAGATGAAGTCATAATACCAACCTTTACCATTATTTCATGTGCATTAGCTGTAATTTATAACGGTGGTACACCCATTCTTATAGATGCTGATCCTGAAACATGGTGTATGAATGTAGATCAAATAGAAGACCGTATTACTAAACGAACACGAGCCATAATGGCAGTCCATATATACGGACATCCTGTGGATATGGATCCCCTTCTGCAAATAGCCAAGAAAAATGACTTGGCAGTCATTGAAGATGCTGCGGAGGCACATGGTGCAGAATACCTAAGCGGCCACAATGAAAAAGAACGGGAATGGGTCCGCTGTGGAAGCATGGGAACAATGAGTGTTTTCAGTTTCTATGCCAACAAACTTGTAACCAGCGGAGAAGGTGGCATGATTGTAACAAACGATAATTATCTGGCGGATAAAGCACGCAACATTCGAAATTTGTGCTTTGAGCCTGAGCAACGTTTCCTACACAATAATCTAGGCCATAATTTTAGAATGACTAATATGCAGGCTGCCCTTGGACTAGCACAGGCCGAACGCATAGAAGAAACTGTCAATTGGAAGAGAAAGATGGGACAAATGTATACAGAACATCTCTCAGACATTGAGGTAATACAGTTACCAATCGAACGACCTTGGTCACGACAAATATATTGGATGTACGGCATTCTCCTAAAAAAATCACATGACTTAAATGCTCATGATTTAGCAGATAAACTAATTGATTTAGGTATACAAACAAGACCATTCTTCCTGGGAATGCATGCACAACCAGCGCTACAAAATCTTGGTTTGTTTCAAAATGAAAATTATCCAGTAGCTGACCATTTATCCAATAATGGCCTATATATACCATCAGGACTAGCTCTAACCGAACTACAGATGGAGCAAGTCTCCGATGCACTACATAAAATCCTAACATAGAAATCAATAACTATCCGTGGACGCTTCTAAATCAGATACCGCAAATTTACTAAACTACCTTTACAATAATCTGTCAGACCACTGGTGGACAGTTGGTATGAGAGCTACTACACATACAATCCTCCGAAATAATACTAATACAAAAGGACTAATCCTAGAAGTAGGATGTGGAAATGGCACATATTTATCTGAATTGTCAGAAAAATACATTTCTGGTGCACCCATCGGTATAGATATTAATTCACATGCTCTTGAGCATGCCAAGAATATCACTAACATCCAAGGAAGTTTATTGCAGGGCAATTTTCATCATCTTCCCTTAGCAAAAAACAGTGTGGTGCTTTCTATCGGCCTAGATGCATTTGATCAATCTCAGGTAAACCTGCAGATTGCTCTCGCTGAAATCTTTAGAACACTAATCAAAGATGGCATATTACTAATAAGAGTTAGTGCGCATCCATGGTTACTAGGTCAACATGACCAATCCTTTGGAACGGGCCGTAGATACACTAAGAGTGAAATATGTTCGGGTCTAAGGAAAGCAGGTTTTCAAATTGAAAGGTTCACTTATGCGAATTGCATTATGCTCTTACCAGCAGTCATAACCCGTCTAGCAATTAAACTAAACCTTGTAGCTGTTGAAAATCAATTTGATACACCAAGAATATTGAATGTTTTACTAACCAAAATACTTCTACTGGAGGCGTCATTGCTAAAGCTGATCAATCTACCAGCTGGTCTTAGTATATACATTTTAGCGCGAAAGCCTAAATAAATCATGTTTGTTTGCACTGTTCTACCCACTTATAATGAGGAAGAAAATATCGAATTGCTTGTTGAAAGACTTCTTAAGAACCACCAAGGTTCCAATATGGTATTAATAGTGGATGATGACTCTTGCGATGCCACTTCTGAAAAAGTGCGCAATCTATCAATGAGATACAACAAGATTAACAAAACTAAAGTTGCGATGGTGCAACGACGAAATGATAGGGGACTAACAACTGCAATACAATATGGTATAGACGTAGCTATAAGAAGATATAGTGCCAATATAGTGACTTGGATGGATTGTGACTTGTCTATGCCGCCTGAAGATGTTCCAGAGTTGCTTAGGCCAATATTAGAAGGGTCCGCTGACATAGTAATAGGGTCACGCTGGATTAGTGGAGGTTCAGATATTGCACATGGATTTATGGCGCAGACCTTGAGCAAGACAATAAACTACTGGGCCCAACTTTTCTTGGGTAATGACATATCTGACTACACAAGTGGGTTTGTAGCTGCTAATACCAAAGTACTAAAAACACTCCGGCTGCAGGGTGACTATGGTGAATACTGTATAGATTTTCTTTGCAGGTCGAAGCGGAATGGATATAAAATTGTTGAAATACCCTATGTATGTGTGCCAAGAACACAAGGACAAAGTAAGACAGGACTTAACCTATATGATTATTTAATAAGAGGACGGAAATACATAGGTACAGTATGGAGACTTTTCATATCCAACCAATCAGTGTGACACACTCTTACATAAAATTACGCCACATACATTGTGGATCTCTAAACAATCTCATTGGATGCGCATGAAAACAGCTAAAGACATATTGCTGGGAAGATGTCAGCCTCTATTAGTGTTGACAATAGTTAGTCTACTTGTTAGATGGGCAACCTATTATTACTATTATCAGGTATATATTGATATAGGTGGCCTACACTTTTCCCCAACTGCTGATGAAGCCAGCACATATGAAATACTTGCACGGCAGATATTATCAGGCAATGGATTGTCACATGAGTTATTCTCTTATCGCCCACCATTGCAACCTATGTTTATCGCCTTGACCTACCTTGCATCTGGAAGTACCAATCCTTTGATTGCTGTATTTGTACAAAGTTTTATTAGCGCAAGTCTGTCAATACTTACGTTTATCGTAGCAAAAGAACTCAATATGCCCAAATCAGCACAGTTTTTTTCTGGGTTAATAGTAGCCTTAGATCCGGCATCCATCATTATTGGGATGACATTGATGGCAGAGACATTATCAAACGTATTTGTAGCTATCAGCATAATTTTCATAATACGCTTATTGCGTAGCCGTAACATGCGTGACGCTGCTGCTGCAGGAGCTGCAATTGCCCTAGCTACATTAGCACGACCAACAGCAATTTACTATTGGGTTCCCATCATATTAATAATTCCTTTGTTCGTGTCCGGATTGATTCGTAAAACTGCAATATTGGTAATTGTATTTTCAATAGGAGTATTACCATGGTATTTACGTAATGAAATTTACCACAACGTTTTTACCTTCTCAACCGTAGGTAATTTTGACTTATTGTTTTATGGTGCGGTTTCAGTAAAAAGTAAGGCTACCGGACAAAGCCCGCAAGAACTGGAAGCACAATTTGCTTACGAACTTGATCAGCGACTAAACCAAGGTAAAACACGAGATCATTATGACTATTCCTCTAAATGGAAATTTCTTGTTTCGGACAATCCACAGGTCAATTCTGAAATCAGTAAAATGGCAATTGAAGTATTTCGAGAACATCCAATGGAATATGCAATCACCATTTTTAGACCACTAATAAAAATATTTGCTGTTACCAATTACCTCAAAGTTTTAGGGCCTATCCGTGGGATGGAAGTTGTATTCAATCTTTGTCTATATATCCTAGCACTGTTCGGTATTATCATTTCATGGATGAAGAAAAATCATATTTTCCTAACTATAACATTGCTACCTATAATATATTTCACAGCAATTCCTGTGCTTTCACGCGCTGGCTCAGGCATGGACACTCGGGCAAGAACGCCCTTCACTTTTGCGTTAGCTATACTAGCGGCGCAAGGTCTTTACTGGGTCTGGAAACGATATAGTAATAACACTGAGAAGTCCTAGTGACTTGTCACTACTACAATACCATGTTAAAGTAGTGCGAGCATGTTATAAGGACAAATAAAATCCATTAAAACTCTGTAGACATATTCGGTCATATCCGGTACATTCAAAATGGCAGAAGTAACAATTCCTGACATAGTAATTGGAAGACTTCCACTATATCTTCGTGCGTTAACACAATTCGAAATTAGTGGTACTAAAGTCACTTCATCACATGAAATGGGCGAGCATCTAGGTATTAGTTCAGCTCAGATACGCAAGGATTTGTTACATTTTGGTGAATTTGGAAAGCAAGGTACCGGATACAACGTAATCTATCTAAAAAAACAGTTGGAAATAATTCTTAGAGTAGATCAAGAATGGGATGTTGCTCTAGTTGGTGCTGGAGGAGTTGGTAACGCCATAGTAAATTATGCAGGATTTCGCGGAAGGGGTTTCCGTATAGCGTTAGTGTTTGACAACGATCCAGATAAAATCGGTCGAAAGATTAATGAGTTAGTTATACTGTCAACTGACCAGATAAAAACAAAAGTCAGCAAAATGAAGATTAGAATTGCTATGGTAGCAGTACCATCTGACATGGCTCAAACTGTTACCAATAAACTTGTGGAAGCTGGTATTGAATCAATATTGAATTACGCTCCAACTAGCCTCACAGTACCATCTAAGGTTCGCATACAACACATAGACCCAGTAGTAGGTTTACAGCATATGACCTATTATCTTTAAGTAAATATAACTAATAATTGAATTGATTCGGCAAAACGAAGTTGCTTACACTCGAGGCAAATGTGGCCTCATGATTTCGTACATTTCGAGTGCTCGGCTCGCACCTACAGATACGCAACCAATAGGATTGTCAGTGATATATGCCGGAACACCAATCGATTCGGACACTCGTTGCTCCATACCGCGCAAGTACGCACCACCGCCGCACAATACTATGCCACGATCAATAGCATCCGAGGCAAGCTCAGGCGGAGTCTTCTCTAAAACTGCCTTGGCTACTGAGACTATAGACTCTAATGGCTCCTCAATGGCTTCAAAGACATCTTCAGAAGTCACTATTGCATCGCGTGGCAAACCAGTTACATGATCACGCCCCTGAATTTCCACTGCAAGCTTTTCATCTAGCGTAACAGCGGAACCAATTCGAATCTTTATCTCTTCAGCTGTCATCTCACCAATTACTATGCCATATTTCTTTCTAACATAAGTAACTATTGCCTGATCAAGTGTCATGCCTCCAACACGTGCAGAATGTGCAATGACTATACCATTAAGTGCTACTATTGCGGATTCGGTAGCGCCACCACCGATATCCAATACCATATTTCCTGCAGGAGTACCGACAGGCAGACCAGATCCAATAGCAGCTGCTAAAGGTTCATGAATCAAGTATGCTTCTCTACTACCTGCCTCTTTGGCTGCTTCATGAACAGCTCGACTTTCCACACTAGTAGCGCCATAAGGAACACTCAACATAACTCGCGGTTTAAAAAGTCTCATCGGACCACAAACCTTAGTCAAGAAATAATGCAACATGCGCTCAGTGACCTCATAATCAGCTATCACACCATCCTGAATTGGTCTCATCACCTCTATACTTTCAGGTGAGCGGCCAAACATTTCGCGAGCCTCCTGCCCTATAGAAACAATCTTTTGCTCATCTACACGTATAGCTACTACACAAGGCTCATGCAGCACAACATCACCACCCTCTGACACAAGGACATTGACTGTTCCCAAATCTATGCCAATGTCTTTACCTAAGAGAGCCATTTTGAATTTTCAGTTGCAATCCTAGAAAAATTAAAAATATTACCCAACGTCTTCCAAGCCAGGAACGCTTGGTTTATTGTGCCGTCTACTTCCCACTCGTAACCTTACATTTGCTCTTTCAAGAGCAAGACTAATATCATGTCTAATCTCAGGAGTCACTTCTTCAGAAGGACCTCCACTTTCTAGAAAACTAATAGCACGTTCGCGCGCAGCCTCAGCACGTGCTACATCGACTTCATCTGCATGCTCTACAGCATCGGCTAAAACTGTGATACGGTCAGGTCGCACCTCTAATATCCCGCCACCAACGGCAAAGGTTTCTTCTAGTTCACCAGCAACAACACGCATCTCACTTACATTGATAGTAGTCAAAAGTGGACTATGGTTAGGTAAAATGCCCATGCGACCATCAACGCCATCCACAACTACCATGTCAACTTGCTCAGAATATACCAACCTTTCCTGAGTGACAATTTCACATAATATAGACATTAGTTGGTTATTCTCAACTACTTTGTTCAAGATCCTTGGCTTTAGCTACCGCCTCTTCAATTGTACCTACAAACATAAATGCCTGCTCTGGTATATCGTCATGTTTACCATCCAAAATCTCTTTAAATGACCGCACAGTTTCTTGAAGTTTAACATATTTGCCTTGAATACCTGTAAATTGTTCAGCCACATAAAATGGCTGTGAGAAAAAGCGCTCCAACTTACGTGCTCGAGAAACCAAAAGTTTATCTTCCTCAGAAAGTTCATCTACACCCAATATAGCAATAATATCTTGCAAGTCTTTGTACCTCTGAAGTACACGTTGCACTTCTCTTGCTACTTCGTAATGCTCTTCACCCACAATATTTGGGTCTAGAATACGACTAGTGGAAGCCAGAGGATCAACAGCAGGATAAATACCTTTCTCAGCTATCGGTCGTTCCAGTGCAATGGTAGCATCCAAATGCGAGAATGTTGCAACTGGTGCAGGATCGGAATAATCATCAGCTGGAACATATACGGCCTGCATTGATGTTATCGAACCGCGATGTGTCGAAGTGATACGCTCTTGCAATTCGCCCATCTCAGTCCCTAATGTAGGCTGATAACCTACAGCAGAAGGCATCCGCCCAAGAAGAGCAGATACCTCAGACCCACTCATAACAAAACGGAAGATATTATCAATGAAAAGTAGCACATCCTTGCCTTGATCACGAAAGTATTCGGCCATGGTGAGTCCTGTAAGAGCAACGCGCAGCCTGACACCAGGTGGTTCATTCATTTGACCAAATACCATGACAGTATCCTTCATAACGCCCGACTCTATCATTTCTCGATATAGCTGAGTGCCTTCCCTGGTACGTTCTCCTACACCGGCAAACACAGAATTGCCGGAATGTTCCTTGGCAATTGAACGGATAAGCTCCATTATTATCACCGTTTTACCTACTCCAGCTCCTCCAAAAATACCGGTTTTACCACCCTTAGTAAACGGTGCAATCAAATCAATAACCTTAATACCAGTCTCAAATACCTCAACCTCTGTAGATTGATCAGAAAATGCGGGTGCAGGTCTATGTATCGGATAGTATTCCGATGCTTCCACCTCTCCACGTTCATCAATCGCATTACCCAGTACATTAAAAATTCGACCGAGTGAAGCTTCACCAACTGGAACGCTGATAGGAGCTCCTGTCGCATTAGCAGCTAATCCCCTGCGAAGACCTTCTGTAGCATCCATTGCTACACATCTAACCAAATTATCACCAAGATGTTTTTGTACCTCTAGCACTAATGGAGCTTCACCCTCTCGCTCAATTTCAACTGCTTCATAAATTTCAGGAAGTACCTCAGCTGGAAATTTACAATCAACTACAGCACCCTGAATTTGCGCCACACTACCTATCGAATTAGTCATAAATCCTCCACACTCAAAACAAAAATATAGTATTCACTTTTCATCAGCCAGCTTGTTGCAAAGCTTCTGCACCACCAGCGATATCCAACAAATCACTTGTTATGGATAACTGACGAGCCTTATTGTATGCCAAACGAAGAGCGGCTGACAATTCATTTGCATTATCAGTAGCATTACGCATCGCAACCATTCTTGCACTATGCTCGCTTGCCAAAGATTCCAACACTGATTGATAGACCTGCATCTGAGTGAAACGCGGCAAAATTGCTTCCAGCAATTCCTCTGGCTCGGGTTCGTAAGTATATCCTACGTCAGATTCATTATCCGTACTTGCTTGAGCATTTTCGTCATCTTTAGGATTGCCGGTAATCATAGGCATTATGCGTACTACCCGTGTATCCTGGCGTATGGTATTGACATAGTCCGTATATGCAACATACACCTCATCAACTACCGAATCAAGATAATCATCTATCAAAAATCGGGCAATAGGAGTAACATCCGAGAATGATGGTGATGATTTAAAGCTACTAAAGTCACCGACAATGTTAGCACCACGCACATAAGCAAGATCACGCCCTTTTTGACCTAATGTCACCCAACGCGCAGGTTTATTTTTTTCTTGAGCAAATTCAAGTGCTGCTCTAGTAACATTCATGTTATACGGACCAGCTAATCCTCGATCACTTGAAATTAGTAAAATTGCTATATTTTCTACTTTGTCCCGAGGTACCAATAAAGGATGTACTGACCCTTGAGAGTATGTACTAATCCTACCAAGCACATTAGCAACACGACGAGCATAGTCTCGTGAAGCCTCAACAGAAGATTGAGCTTTACGAACTTTTGAAGCACTGACTGCTTCCAAAGCTCGAGTTACCTGCGCAATATTACCAACGCTGCGTATACGCAGCCGCATTTCGCGTGCATTAGCCACTAATCAACTCCAAGATTTGTTGAAGGTATCAAGAGCAGATTTTAGTTCTGCTTCTACAGAATCTGTAATATTGCCACTTTCTAAAATCTCATTAGCCACGTGAGGATGAGATGTGGACATAGCACGGAGCAACGCTGATTCCCACTCCTGCATCCGCTCTAATTCAATTTCGTCTGCGTATCCATTCACGCCAGCATATATAAGAATAACTTGATCAGACAAAGACATCGGTTCGTACTGTGCCTGCTTCAGTATTTCCTGAAGACGCTTGCCACGTTCAAGTTGCGCTTGTGTAGCCTTATCTAGATCTGATCCAAATTGCGCAAATGCTGCCAATTCACGAAATGAAGCCATATCTAGTCGCAGTCTGCCAGCCACTTGACGCATGGCTTTGGTTTGAGCAGCTCCGCCCACACGTGACACTGAAATACCTACATTAACTGCTGGTCGGATACCAGCATAAAACAAATCGTTCTCGAGATAAATCTGACCATCTGTTATCGAAATCACATTAGTTGGAATATAAGCAGA
>DFQC01000038.1:20169-29299 GCA_002377585.1 Anaerolineales bacterium UBA3499
GGAATATAAGCAGAAACATCACCCAAAAGAGTTTCGATTATTGGTAGTGCTGTGAGTGATCCGCCAGAATGAGATAGTTTGACCAAATTCAAGTTATCCTTGTTGTCCATACTTTCTATGGCTTGCTCAGCATCTTCTTTCGCCAAAGGACCAGCATAGATATTTCCATCTACCCCTTTCTCAGTGGAACTAGCATCACTCTCAGCAATAACATACTCATCACAAAGCTGTACCGCTCGTTCTAAAAGCCTTGAATGTAGATAAAAAACATCTCCCGGATAAGCCTCGCGTCCAGGCGGTCTACGCAATAACAGAGACACCTGTCTATAAGCCCAAGCATGTTTAGAAAGATCGTCATATACCACTAATGCATCTTGTCCATTTTCCATGAAATACTCGCCCATAGCGCATCCAGCATAAGGGGCAATATATTGCATCGCAGCTGGATCATCGGCAGAAGCCACCACAACAATAGAGTGTTCCATGGCACCATGCTCTTCGAGAGTAGCCACAGCGCGAGCTATTGCTGCTTTTTTCTGTCCTATTGCGACATAAATACAAATACAATCTTTTCCTTTCTGATTGATCATGCTGTCTATAGCTATAGCAGTTTTACCAGTCTGCCTATCACCAATAATTAGTTCGCGCTGACCCCTACCAATTGGTATCATTGAATCTATGGATTTCACTCCAGTCTCCAGAGGACGATCCACATCTTTCCTGCGAACAACCCCCGCTGCAATACGTTCAATAGGAAGTGTTTCGGTCGAACCTATTGGTCCTTTTCCATCTATAGGTTGTCCCAAAGCATTGACTACACGCCCCATTAAACTTGGTCCCACTGGAACCTCGGCAATCCTACCAGTTGATCGCACTATAGATCCTTCTTCAATTGCCTCATAGTCGCCCATGATAATGACGCCCACATTGTCTTCTTCAAGATTGAAAACTGTGCCTAATGAGCCATTCACGAACTGTACTAATTCAGCATTGCGTGCTTCAGACAATCCAGAAACTCGTGCAATTCCGTCACCAGCTTCTAATACAATTCCGACATCCTGCTGCTGCACTGTTGGACTGTAAGAGTCAATCTGCTGCTGTAGGTCAGCCAGAACTCTGGAGGTAATCGTTTCCGTCATTTCATCTCCCTCAGGGGTAAAAATTTAGATAGTTTGTTATATATTTGATTAGTTTGTTATATATTTGATGATATATATTTGATAATAATGTTTAACTAATTTATGGAATGGGATGATACATTATGATTTATGAATTGTCCAGCCTTTCACAAACTAAGCTTATTTTGGTATTTATTATTACCTAGCAGAATAATTGATATTCAGTTCGCAAACTAGTTATTTTGTCCCAGTTCTATTGCACGCTGATAGGCGGCTGAAACTGCATTAGACACAATTGTGCGAAAGTCTTCTGCTTCTAGAAAATCTACCGCTGCTTCTGTGGTTCCACCCGGAGAAGTAACCTGGGCGCGCAAATCTGAGACATTCTCGACAGATTCCATTGCATAAGCTACTGACCCTACGACAGTAGTACGTACTAATTCTTCTGCTTCTGTCTTAGAGAAACCAATATTCACACCAGCTTCTACTAATGCCTCTATAAAAAGATATATATAAGCTGGCCCAGATCCCGTGAGAGCTGTTGCCATATCAATATATTTCTCATCGTCGACATGTATTTCCCTACCTAAGGATTCTAGTATTACCTTGGTCTGCTTATTTTGCAAACGAGATACACCTGTTGAACCGGTCCACACAGAAATACCCTGACCTATTTGAGCCGGAGTATTAGGCATGCATCGTATAACACTTTTGTGGTTAAGTCCTGCAACTAAGGTACTCAATTTAGCACCTGCCACTATTGAAATCACCAATGCATCCGATTCAATGCTACCTGATAGGACTTTAAAAACCTCGTTCAAAACTTGTGGTTTTACACTCAGTACAATGACGTTAGAATCTTTACAAGCAACAACATTATTTGTAGTCACGTCAACTCCATACTTTAGCTTAAGTGCGTCACAAACATCTCTACGCGGATCAGAAGCGATAATTTGACCGGGTTCAACTATATTGCAAGCTAGTACACCACTAATCATCGCTCCACCCATTGCTCCAGCTCCAATAAATGCAATCTGTCGATTTTTAAGCATGATATGCTATTCCCGAAATCATTTAGACAAATATCGTAGAGCAAGTACAATACGATCCTCTAAATCGTCTGAAGAATTGACATCCGTATCCCGAACAGCCTTTTGAGCTTCTACTACACTATAGCCAAGTGTTGTAAGCGCTTCTAAAAGTTCGGCATCTACAGTATTGAAAGTACCATCCTCAGCCGAAATTTGTTTATCATCAATCTTGTCCTTCAGATAAAAGCTGATTTTTTGTGCGGTTTTCATACCCACGCCTGGCACACGACTAAGCAATTCTGGTTGATCGCTAGTAATCGCATGCCGCAATCCGTCAACTGACATACCCGAGACAATAGCCATTGCCAATTTTGGTCCAACTCCTGGAGCACCAAGCAGCAAATCAAAGAGATGTAATTGTTCATTATCGGAAAACCCATAAAGAGATAAAGAATCCTGCCGTAATATGAGTTGGGTCCACAATTGTAATTCAACTCCGATCACCACTGTTTCATCGAAGATAGATTCTGGTACTGCAACACGTACACCCATTCCACCTATCTCAAGAACCAGATATCCAGTTTCAATGGCTTGCACAACACCTCGCACCGAGGCTATCATTATTGTTCCCCAAGGAGCGCATGTGATGTGAGAGTATGCGCATGACATATTGCTACTGCTAAAGCATCAGCAGCATCATCTGGATCAGGCACCGCTTCCAAATTTAGTAAGGCACGAACCATTTCCTGCACTTGCAACTTTTCAGCATTTCCATATCCAGTTACTGCCTGTTTCACCTCTCTTGGCGTGTAGTCGCCAGCAGTCATACCAGCGTCCGCAATAACTAACAAAGCCACTCCCCTACCCTGTCCAACTGCCATAGCCGAAGAGACGTTACGATGGAAAAAAAGTTGTTCTACTGCCGCATCAGTAGGTTTATGACGCTTTATTACTTCTTCCAAACCACAATATATTTCTTGTAGCCGACGCTCTAATTTATCGGATGCTGATGTTTTAACAACCCCGAAACCTTCGCATTCTAATTTACCATTTGTATCACGCACCAAACCATACCCAGTAATCGCTGTGCCAGGATCGATACCAATAACCAACTTGTTCTCTACTATCATATTTTAATCACTATCATACAAAGTAAGGGCTTCAGTGGTAACCTCCAAATTAGTGTAAACATTCTGGACGTCATCCAATGCTTCAACAGACTCAATTGTTTTCATAACCTGTGCCGTCTCCGATGGTGATAGCTCGACCATATTCTTGGGCTCCATACGTAACATAGCTTCATCTGGAGCAATATTAGCGAGTTCTAAAGCATCGCTAACTGATTTGAATGAGTCAACTGATGCGAACACTTCAACTATTTCTTCAGAATAAGTGAGGTCTTCCGCACCAGCATCTACCACCAAATCAAATAAATCTTCCTCGGAATGAGTGCTTGGAGAAAACGCAAAATACGCTACATTCTCGAACTGCCAAATCACTGATCCATTTTCTCCTAGATTGCCACCGCTCTTGGTTAGTATGTGACGAAGTTCAGCTACTGCACGGTTACGATTGTCAGTCACTGTCTCGATCATCAACGCAACTCCGTGCTGAGCGTAACCTTCGTAAGTAACTTGTTCTAGAACCGTTCCTCCTTTCTCTTCTCCAGTACCCTTTTTTATTGCACGCTTAATATTGTCCTTGGGCATGTTAGCTGCTCTAGCTCTCTCAACAGCAAGTCGCAAACGAAAATTGGTTTCTGGATCACCGCCAGACCGAGCAGCTACACTTATTTCTTTAGATAAACGAGTGAAAACTTGTCCACGCTTAGCATCAGTAGCCCCTTTCTTACGTTTTATTGTGCTCCACTTAGAATGTCCGGACATTATTGCTCCTATATTATTTCAACTTCGACCAAGAACCTTCAACATTGATGCTGTACTAGTCAATTTGACACGAGGTCTCCCCACCGAATCTCCATTAGCTATTTCCATATCGTCAATCCGCTTCCAGTCATCAAAAGTAAACAAATCTGGCTGACGTGAACGCACCAACTCTTCAACATTAGATAAACCTTTGTTAGTTGGTGAAAGCATCTTGCCCGATTTCACATCTTCGATAAGACAATTGATGGATTCGATAGAATCTTCTTTATTAGTACCAATTACTCCAGTTGGACCTCTTTTTATCCAACCAGAAGTATACATGCCTATCAATATCTCCTGTGTTTTTGGATCCAATATGCGGCCCTGTGAATGACAAATAATTCCTGCTTGCGAATCAAAAGGTATACCTGGCACAGCAGAACCAAGATAACCTACTGATCGAAACACCAAACCAGTTTCTATGTCTTCATGCACATCCGTAGGTCGAGCTTTCAAAGAGCCTTGCTCTCCCCTATATATCTCATTCTTTACCAAACGCATTCCCGACACTTTGTCAGCACCGTTATTGTACATTTCGATCGGTGATATTAGAAACCTCATTCTTATGACTTTAGCCTTAGTATTATACTTTCTCTCAGCAAAGTTCTGTATTATTTCTAATTTTCTAACTGTTGTTTTGTCACCAGAAAGATCTAGGTCCTTACGGCTTAGCATGTCTAACTCCGCTTCTTGATCAATCACATGAATGTCCGCGCCCTGCAAATTGCCCAGCTCCTTCGCTTCCGGATTCGTAAAAGCTGCCTGTGCTGGCCCTCGTCTGCCTAGCAAAACCACTTCCTTAACCTTACTTTTTAACAACGCGTCTAACGCATAATCAGCAATATCACTCTGCAAGAGCTCATCTTCTGTCAAGCAAAGAACCCTAGCTACATCTACTGCAACATTTCCAATGCCGACTACAACTACAGTGTTAACTGACAGATCAAAAACACAAGTACTATAATCTGGATGACCGTTATACCAACCTACAAAGTCAGTCGCGGCATGGCTTCCTTGAAGATTCTCACCAGGAATACCTAGTCTGCGTGAACCATTGGCCCCATAAGCAAATATGATGCAATTATAATGTTTGCGCAAGTCGCCCAAATCTATATGCTTTCCAAATTCTACATTGCCCCAAAATCTGTAACCAGGTTTGTTAGCAATTCGCTCATAAAGTTTGGTCACTGACTTAATTTTAAGATGATCAGGAGCCACTCCATACCTGACCAAACCAAACGGCGTTGGAAGACGATCATACATGTCTACCTGAACTCTATCCCCAAACTCTTTAAAAAGTTGGTCGGCGGAGTAAAAACCCGCAGGTCCTGCACCAATTATGGCAACATGTAAAGGATGATTATCCTCATCTCTAATAAGAATATTCATAGTATCAATATGTATTATAGTTTACAGCAAATATCTGGCTAAGAGATTAGTCGTATCACAGATATATTAAAGTCACAACAACACCATGGAAGCCATTTGCGTAGATATACACAAATTCTGTGATTTGTTATTTTACTTGTACAGGAACAAATCCTATGCTACTCTCTCACACCTAGGTTTAGGTAACAAGTGCTAAAGGGGAATAGTATGCGTAACATAATTTTAGGCAATACCAATGTTTCTGTATCTGCAGTTAGTCTAGGAGCATGGGCATATGGCGGACCACAGAAATTAGGTCCTAGACATACAGGCTGGTCAGATCAACGAGATCATGACTCAACCAATACGTTGGTAAAGTGTAACGATCTTGGTATCAGACACTGGGACACCGCCGATGTTTACGGGGATGGCAAGTCAGAACAAATCATTGGATCAATTTGGGACAAACTGCCGCGCTCAAATATATTTTTGGCCACAAAAACAGGTTATGATCCTGGAGAACACGAACATTACTATCACCCAGACCACATGCGAAAACAGATGGAAAAATCACTAAGTAATTTACGTTCAGACTATGTTGATTTGTATTACCTGCATCACTGTGACTTTGGGGACAATGATGAGTATTTTGATGACGCACTAGAGGTGGTGCGACGTTTTCAAGAAGAAGGTAAAACTAGATTCATTGGACTATCAGACTGGGATGCTTCTAAGATAATGAAATTTATAGATGCTGTCAGACCAGATGTCATACAACCATACCGTAATCTGATGAATGATTCTTTCGTAACTTCAGGATTGAAAGAATGGGTTGACAGTCACAACACCGGTGTTTGTTTCTTCTCACCAATCATGCACGGTTTACTTACTGGCAAATATACCCAACCGACAAATTTCAAATCTGGTGATATGCGTGCAGGGATAGAAGAATTTACCAACCCAGTTATTATTAATAAAATTAGAGAAAACAAAACTTTACTTGAAACAAGATTTGCAGATCATCCAAATCCTGTTATGCACGGCATAGTCGATTCGCTACTCACAGACACTGAAACAAGTTGTGTATTGCTAGGTCAGCGTAATGTTGGACAAGCAAACGTGGCGGCAACTCTAGGTCAAAAAATGTCAGATGCCGACAGTGATTGGGTAAAAAACCTATATAGATTTTAGTAATTTGCCATCCATAGTCATTCTACCAAATCAATCATCATACTAATCGACTATGTCAGCAACCTCGTCATCAGATTTAATCAACACTTCCCGTGTTTTGCCTCCTTGACGAGGTGCACCAACAACACCCATCTCATATAATTCATCCATCAGTCTAGCAGCTCTTGGGTATCCGATTTTGAGTTTTCGCTGAAGCAGACTAGCAGAAGCTGTTTTTTGCTTTTTTACTACAGTGATTGCATGCATAATCTGGTCATCCTTACCCGCAATCTCCTGTTGTTCCTTAATCAAGTCATCCCACGGAGCCACTTTAGCTTGAATTTGCAGTCGAGCCTCATCTTCGTCAACATCATCCGACTTTTTTCTGCCGGTATCATAATTTTTATTTTTGCTCCAGTAATCAACAATAGAGTCTACTTCCATATCCGTAGTCTTAACTCCTTGAATCCGTACTGTACCCGCTGCTTCTGATCCCAGAAACAGCATATCTCCTTGTCCTAATAAAGATTCCGCCCCATTAGTATCAAGTATTACACGAGAATCAGTTGCGGATGCAACTGCAAAGGAAATCCTTGTAGGAAAATTGGCTTTTATGACGCCAGTGAGAATGTCAGTGCTTGGTCGCTGAGTAGCGACCACTAAGTGTATTCCAGTTGCACGCGCCATTTGCGCGAGTCGGACCAAAGTCTGTTCAGTTTCATTCTGCGCCATCATCATCAAGTCAGCTAGTTCATCCACTACAACTACTATGCGAGGCAGCTGTTTCTCTCCTCGACGACGTTTAATTTTAACGTTGTAATCATCTAAATCTTTAGAACCCAACTTCTCCATCTTACGATAACGACGGTCCATTTCTCTGGTCATCCAACGTAAAGTCCCAAGTATTCTATCTAGTTCTACCTCTACTCTTCCAAGTAAATGAGGCAGACCATTGAATCTGATTAGTTCAACCTTTTTGGGGTCAATCATCACAATCCTTAAGTCATCTGGCGTATTATTGCAAATCAGACACGTGATAATAGATGTAATACATACACTTTTTCCTGATCCGGTAGTACCTGCAATCAATAAATGTGGCATTGTGCCAAGATCTGCGGCTACAGGCTCGCCTGAAACATCTCGGCCTAAAGCGACCGACAATGAAGACTTCAGATTATTAAAAGCATGTGATTCAATCACACCCCTCAAACTCACAAAAGTTTTCTGAGAATTTGGCACTTCGATACCTACATAGGAATGTCCAGGAACTGGTGCTTCAATACGAATTTTGTCTGCCGCCAGTGCAAGCGTTAAGTCACTGACACGTTGTGAAATTTGTTTTACACGCACCTTTTGTTTAGTTACTGTACCATCCTTACTGGTCTTTTTGATAAATCCCGGTTGTACGGCAAACTGAGTTACTGCAGGACCCACGCGGAAATCAACTACCTCTGCTGGAACCCCAAACTCATTTAAAGTATGTTCAATAATCTTTGCGTTTCGGTTGACATCTGCCTGAGAAGGTCTCAATGATTCTCCAGGTGCTAAAATCTCTAGTTTTGGCAATGATTTAGATCGCTTTGATGGTTTAACAGGGCTAAATTCTTGGTTCGGTGCTACTTTAAATCGAAGGTTTTCAGATGATGTAATACCTACAGACCCTGAGGATCCTGATGGCTTCGAAATTCCACTGGCTGGTGAAGTGAAGGGTACGTCTTGTACCTTGGTATGACCTGTTTCATGTAATTTGGCTTGCAAAGAAGCAAAACCAACTAACAAATGATGCCAACGAAATCCAAAAGCCACTGTTATTGCAAGCACGCCTAATGCTCCAAGCATCAATGTAGCTAAATCACCCGCTAATTCCCCAGCAAGCATGGCAATGAACCAACCAATTTTGCCACCGCCCCGACCATCTAGAGCCTGTACAACAATGCCACCACCCTGTAAAGCATCTGTAAGATTCATGTTCATTTGTTTCGATACATCTGTAGCAACCCAAATATGGGCGCTACCTAACAAACACAAGATAGCTAATTCGCCTGATATTATGCGTAACCACGATACCCTAGTCATTAAACCAGTACTACGCGCTATATAAAGACATCCTGCCAACAGTAATGCTAAAGGAGCAAGCAAAGCACCCCAACCCAACCAAATTGATAGAGTGTCCACCACGTAAATCGTCCATCTACCAGACGACATATCCAATACCGCCAATACACCTATCAATCCGGTTGCTAAAAGGGTTATTGATACTAATTCATCTGTATATTTTCGCAATATACTCAGTATAGTTGTGGTTGTTCCCAACAAACGATTCTGGAACTCCGCAGCCCAAATACTGGTAGCTGATTTTTTGTACCTTGACTGACGTCTAATAGATTTCTTTGCCCTATTAGTTGTCTTTCTATTTATTTTTTTTGATTTTTGACGTTTTTTCACTGTGGTCATGTTAGTTAGCACAATCTTCCTCTAACTGGGGATGCAATCAGCGTGCCTATTACATGATCGCTTA
>DFQC01000038.1:29603-161996 GCA_002377585.1 Anaerolineales bacterium UBA3499
TATTACATGATCGCTTAAATGATGAGGTTATCGAACTGCACCATCAGCATTACCTTCCATCTGAGCGATGCGTTTCAGCACTTCATCAACAGCTACACGCTGTTTCCTGTATAAATCAGCTTCCGATACTGACAACCTTAAAGCCACATCTCGCACCTTATGTCCCTGCAAAAACTTTAAATCGAGTATGTTATACAACAACCATTCAGCCGTAAATCTACGTTGTCCTTCCGGTTTTATATCTTCAATTGCTTTTTTTAGTACTTCCCTGAGCGCATTTACAGCATTACCTTGATGACTAGCTTGAGTCTGTCGAACAACATTAAGAGTCATTAATGGACTTTCACTTAAACGGGGTCCACCCCAGAAATGTCCTAGAGCTGATTTGACCCACTGGGATGCATCGGGATTATCAGCAAGATCACCTGCCGTAAGTGCAGAAGTCCCTGCATAACTAGCAGCTGCTCTCATGCGCTGCAATTCTTCCACTTGAGGCAATAATTTATCCATAGCTCGAAAAACTTCCACTTGTAATAGACGATCCTCTAATGCCGAGTTGGCACGTTCAACGAGTGTTTGTAAAGTCCCAAATTCCTCGCTAAGATGAACATCGGATATTAGACCAGGCATATAAAGCCCTATTATCCCCATCAGTGTGCCTTGCCGTGTAGAATTCCTCATTATAGTTTGGGTACGCAAAGGAATAATCCAATAACCATCCCATTCAAGTGTGCCCAGCACATTATCGCTCGCCAAATTTTCACCATCAAGTTTGTAAACTGATGAGTTTAGAAACGATACAAGCGTGTCAGATTTAGTTGGTAGTGTATGTGATCCAATTTCAACCTCAATGCGCGCAATATTATGGCCCACAGAGGCTACAAAGCCGCTAGAAATATGTAACACATCACAGGCCGCAGCAAGTACAGACTCTAAAAATTGTTTCAAATCCCCTGTAGTAAGCAAACGGTCACCAAGCATCTGAAGACGTTTTACATCATCTTGATCACTTGGATTGCCATAAAAATATTGTTGTTCAACAGGTAGTCTAATTACTGTGATGGCATACTGTACTAACAAAACAACTCCTACAACAGCGACTGGAACCCATAAAGTCAAATCAAGCCCAATCATGCGGTCCATCCATCGCACAAACAAATAAGCACCAGCTGATAGTGAGGCAACAATAGGCCCACGTAGTATCCACTGAAATAATCTACCTTTGATCACTCTGTCAGGTTGAGGAGCCCCAAAAAAGGCCACACTGTAAGTCATAGACACAAGAGCAACACTAACAGCTATATTAGCGAAAAGTGACATAAGCCAAAAAAAAGTTGGGTCATTACGTAATATTGATCCGCCAACAGACATGAGGTATGGAAAAACACCAATAGGAATTGCTAACGATGATATCACCAAATAACCAAGACGTCTGCGTGTAGACCTTGTAAGACACCTTATAAATGCTCTATATACATTAATCCCAGCAGTTAATGTAGCTACAAGAAACACAACTGTGAAGAGTGAAAACCATTCTCCAGGACTAAACCACTGAATCGTTGTTTTTACAACCATATTCTTCACCACCAATTCAGTGAGCAAAGCTAAACCAATAGCACATAATCCAAGAATATAAGTGATATATACCAATGTACGACGTCGACCACGCGATGGCTTTCCAGTTTTCGCAAGTAATGCATCTGAGAAGTGAAGATAACCTGCAGGAACCATACTAATCCCAGCCCATTGGCAATATAGCCAGATACGTGCCACACCTTTCTCTGTTGCAACTGAAGCAACTACATCGCTTAAGTAAATTAAAGTCACACACGCAAGTAACACATTCATGGCCTGTGCTACTCTGTCCTGCAAGTTAAATGTAAGTGTATATAACAACATTGAAATAGCAGTGATTACTACTGCCACTATCACAAACTGATTCAAAACCGACAAAACGCTTATTAAATTGAACATAATTGAATTTTCAACGAAGTTTCATGCCAAAAAACAGTGCGATATCTTGATTTGAATAATAACTATCGTTATAGCCGCAATAAGTATAGCCATTCCTACGACAAAAACATATAGCAGGGTAATTTCTGGATTGCGTCACAATGATCAATCTATTTAACCCTGCTCTGGAAGCCCAGTCTCTCGCTGTCACTAACATAGCTGTAGCAATTCCTCTACGCCTCATAGACCTTTCAACAGCAAAATTGGTGATGATAGCCGCATCTTGAGCAGTACCTATATCTACAACTAGAAATCCCGTTAATACGCCTGTAGATTCAGCCACTAGAACAAGTGCGTGTTTCATCAAGTTTGTTTCTAAATCATCAATACTGTCCCTAAAATCTAGTTCCACGGAACGTGGCAAGCGTGTACGTTGGAAAACAACTTGAATATGAGTATCTTCTTCGCGCAGGTCCATTTGCCACACGTAATCAGTCTTATTAGACGCATCTAAAGCACTAATCCGTTTGGCGTCAGGTTTAGATGCCTGCCTAACCGAGATTGATGTCTTATCGGAATATCTCATTCTTCGATTTTACCATGAGAACTATGCAAAATGAGAGCAGAAAACCTATGGACCACTACCAATAAATATTGGAATCAGGCACGGCTTAGAATAAGCTCCGGCAGCGTTGTAAACCACTAACCTAAACGCATACTCCCCTTGCTGATAAACTGAAGCATTCCAATTCCCTAAAACACCTGAAGTCACAGGAGTATCTTGAGTGTACACTGTTAACCAATTGTCGCCAACTGTAGATATCTCCAGCGTATAAAATGCAAAATCCGTAATATCTGCGGTACCTTGTACCTCAACATCCCCAGACAGAACCGCCCCTGGTAATGGACTATAAATGACCGCGTTTGTATTGTCGCAACCCACGCCACCCATCGGTACCTGAGTATTTTTCTGTTTTACTAAGTTATCTGCTGAGACACCAGTCTGAGTCGGTTGTCCTGGTAATAATAAAACCACATCTGGAGTCACAGTAGGTACCTTTGTAATCATTATAATATTATCATCTGATTGATCCGAGCCAAGTAAAATTGTATCCACTGTGGGCAACTCCCTACGAGCACCAAAATACACTAATCCAATTAGACCTACTAACACTATTACTATCGACAAAGACCACATTTTTTCTCGAATTGCAGTTTCTCGCTCAACAATGTATGTGCCTATGCGCAATTTATGGCTTGCGGATAGGTAAACCCGTAGATACCATAGTGCCGCCAATCCTATACAAACATATAGAAGATCTTCATATGATTCTACAAAATCAATTACCATAATCGCCTACTATATACTCTTTATCCAATATTTCTGAGTACGCCCCTAATCATGGTCACAAGTTTTGGTACTATAACTCGTCCCGCCTCTATAACTTCCTCATGAGAAGTGGGTGTATTGCCATCCAAGTTAGCTTTATTACTTATGCCAGATACACCTAGCACCCTTATTCCAGAATGCCTAGCAACAATTACTTCTGGAACCGTGGACATGCCAACTGCATCCGCTCCAATAACCTGAAGAAACCGCAGGTCGGCTGGTGTCTCGAAATTAGGACCTGCTAGCGACACGTAGATTCCTTGCCTCAAACCTATATCCATTTCAATTGATGTTTGTACAGCAATGTCGCGTAAAACATCGTTATAAGCATTCATCATATCTGGAAATCGAGGTCCCATAGAATCAATGTTTTGTCCACGTAATGGACTTAAACCTCCCATTCCAATTAAATTTATATGGTCAGTTATTAACATCAAATCCCCA
The DNA here is from genome assembly GCA_002377585.1 of Anaerolineales bacterium UBA3499. GTDB lineage: Bacteria > Chloroflexota > Anaerolineae > Anaerolineales > UBA11657 > UBA11657. Next base: position 33,391 of record DFQC01000038.1, read on the forward strand.
GGCTCAAACTCAGGATTTACTCCTCCAGCTGCATTAGTGACAAACAACGTCTCAACACCAAGTAATTTCATTACACGAACTGGCAATCCAATTTGAGCCATACTATAACCTTCATAATAATGAGCTCTGCCCTGCATCACAACAACACTTTGCCCCTCTAAATTGCCAATCACTAACTGGCCCGAATGCCCTTCCACTGTAGATTCTGGCCAATGCGGAATTTGCGAATACTTGACATAATCTGCATCATCTATTTCGTCTGCGAGCAATCCCAATCCCGATCCAAGTATCATGCCGATTTTGGGACGGTGTGCAGATTTCCTTTCAATCAAGTCGGATATTTCTTTAAATTGTTCTATATGTACGTGATCTGTCATTTTTGCACCTGTGTAGTGGTTTAATTGTGAAAGATTAATTTGTCATGAAATTGTATACGATTCAAGAAAACCCGCATGATAATATGAGCAAAAGTATTAGGTTGATTTTCACTTACCGACAAGACGAAATGCGTTGTAGGATAAACCAATCACACATGTTACAATAGCTTATGCAATGAACAAATCTCTTGTAGAATGCGTACCAAACTTCTCAGAAGGAAGACGTATGAACGTAGTTAACGCCATAACGGATTCCATAGCTATAGTACCGCAAACTACAATACTTGACCGCCACATAGATCCATACCACAACCGAACTGTCATAACATTTGTAGGTCCCCCTACTTCAGTGGCACAAGCTGCCTTCCAGGCCGTTTCAACTGCCTCTAAATTGATAGACATGAACCAACATAATGGCGCACATCCCAGAATAGGAGCAACAGATGTAGTGCCATTTGTTCCTCTTAGTGGAGCATCCATGGAGACTTGCATACAAATGGCTGAAGAACTAGGAAACAAAGTTGGAAGCGAATTAAATATTCCGGTTTACCTTTACGGACAAGCAACTGATAATATATATAGGTCGAATCTAGCTAACCTCCGAAGTGGAGGATATGAAGGTCTCAGAAAAAATATAGCTACTAATCCTGAGCGTCATCCTGATTACGGTCCCAATAAACTAAGCTCATCCGGTGCCACAGCAATAGGAGCGCGTTCACCTTTAATAGCATTCAACATTAATCTGTCAACTGATGATGTGATAATAGCAAAAAAAATAGCTAAGTCTATCCGTCAGTCTTCAGGCGGATTGCATGGCGTACAAAGCATTGGGATTATTGTCGATGAACTAGCTCAAGTATCTAACAATATCACCAACTATGCTATTACGCCCGTTGTACTAGTCGTTGATGCCATTGAAAAAGAGGCCACCAAGTATGGTGTCAAAATACATAACTCTGAAATTGTCGGCTTGATCCCACAAGAAGCTATGAAGGAAACTGAAAGATGGTACCTGCCTGAAAAATTGGAATTATCCACATCAATTCTTGAGTATCGTATTGAAGCACTGTTATAGCTGTCAGTTAAACATATACAATGATGGAGATGTAAACTTCAACAATCCTGAACTACGGATTAGCATTCAGGTTAACTAGGTAATCATATATCTGTTGGGCTATTACCGCATGCCCTGAGGCATTAGCATGCCCGTCTATGGCATAGTACAAATCTGACTGAGATGATTCAACCTTCATTGCAGGTAGCACGTCAACGAATCCAACCTCATTAGACTTTGCCCAGGCAGATAATCTTTCGGATGGATATTTATGACTATCGTCCCATGGACCCTTTCCAGGAATGTGAACTATGAGCACATCTGCTCCTATTCCATTAGCAATCTCAACTATCTTCGTATACTCATTTTCTATTGCAATCCAATCATCCTCATGATGGCCATTTTCCACAAAAACCTCTTCCCATTTAGGATTGTAAATCTGAGACATCCGATAGGCTGTAACCCTTTTTAGTACAATCCTCAAGAAATGTGAATTGTTATAAAGAAAATTACCTAATGCCCCCATATCATTAGCTACTCTAGTTTTCAAGTATCCGGATCTATCAAGCACAATTGCATCAAGACCATAATGCGTGTCTATGACGTCATTGGGCACAAAGCCTATGATAATTAGATCAGGCTCATAATGTATTCCATAATGCTCCAATAGTATTCTTTGGACATGCGGATAGTACCGCGGTATTCCCGCCTTAACTATCTCAAACTTTTCGCGTGCTGGAGATATATCATTCAGCATAGTCTCTAGAACAAACAGATATGTATCCTCTATTTCTGCACCAACCCCATAAGTAAAACTATCTCCCAAACCGAGTATCCTAAACACACCATGGTCTTTACGTAATATGTGTTCTACATCCCTAAACCCAAAACTGTTATGCTCATAGTTGTATGAATATTCTTGACTTGTAGAAGTTCCTGCAATTATGCTTAATGGCTTAGGCTTATACGGTAAATACTTGTCAGATACGTTGCTACCATATTGTGTGACTAGAGGTTGAGGATAAGCTATACGTGTCAGTGACTCAACAAATGTCAATACTAATGCAAGACTGCTCAGTATCACAAGTATAGGGCGATAGAAAATTTTATACATAATTCACTACACAGTAGAGTTTTACCCGCTAGATTTATATGGACTATACACCATCTATTGTTACGACCCTTCTTACTAGATAAACAACAGTAATTTTAGTCGCATCAGTCTATCAAATGTTTTATTCCCTGTGCAATCTGATTATTCGGAACATCTTGATGATCCAATAGTACTAGTCTGCAGACTATAATGTAACATAAACGTAAATATTTGAATAACGCGAAATGATTAGATACAATTCATACAGTCTATCAACCCTGTTCAGTGCATGCTATACTAATGTCTCGCTCAGCATTTATTCTTGGACTAATACAGTAACAGATGACTAAAACCAATAATAAACCTTCCTCAACTCAATCAAATGTGCTGCCAGCGTGGGCCACAGCTGGTCTACTTATCTTTTTCGTTGTGGCCGCAGCCTTTGCCAGTTATATGGTATATGTCACCGCAAAACAGTGGGCTACTAACCGTGATAGCAGCACTACCACTACGAGAACAATAGATAATAACATAGATACTTCGACAAACGTACCTATCAAGGATTCGGAAACCAACAACGAAAAAGAAAATAAACTGTCCAAAACCGAGGTGGATGCCACTAGTGAATTGAGCACCTCAGACGGACTCCGTACCACTATTTTATTAATGGGTATTGATAAAAGACAGGGAATGGAACAAGAGCGAGCATTCCGGACTGACACAATGATGCTAATCACAATAGACACTGTAGGAAAAAAATTGGGAATGCTCTCTGTACCTAGAGATTTATGGGTAAACATTCCAGGATTTGAGTCTAGAGATCGTATTAATACGGCAAATTTCAAAGGGGACGCATTTAGGCTGCCTGGGGGTGGACCTAACCTTGCTATGAAGACAATAGCTGCCAACCTTGGCATACAAGTTGACAACTATATCCGTATTAATTTCACAGCTTTTGAAACTCTCATAGATGAAATAAATGGTATTGATATTGACGTACCGCAAGATATTGACGATCAACGGTACCCCGACTGTTGTGATGGTTATGATCCACTATTTATTTCACGTGGTGTAACACATATGGATGGAGTCTTGGCACTAAAGTATGCACGCACTAGAGCTACCTACGGAGGCGATTTTGACCGTGCTGCCCGACAGCAACAAGTAATGCTTGCAGTGAGAGATAAAATTCTCAGTATGAAAATGATGCCTCAATTGATTGCCAGAGCACCCAAATTGTACTCGACACTCTCAGGAAGTTATGACACCGATTTGACACTGGAACAAATAGTAGATCTAATAGGTCTGGTTAGTGAAATCGACAGAGACAGCATAGATTCAGCAGTAATCAACGGTGATTACCTAATGAATGAATTCACGACCTCTGAAGGTGCTCAGGTTGTGCTGCTAGATAGCCAAGCATTTAGAAAACTGCGTGAGCAAATGTTCTACAAACCAGCCCCTTATATAAAATCAACGATAGACACTAACATTTTGGCTCTTGACGAAGTTGCTACCATAGAAATACAAAATGGTTCCGCTCGTGACGGCATTGCTAACATGACGTCAGAATACCTGACAGAACAAGGATTCAGCATTGTTAATGTAGGTAATGCCGACAAGTTTAACTACCAAAACACAATTATCTACGATTACTCAGGCAGTTACTATACTACGAGATGGTTGGCTGAAAACTTCAAGGTACAACCAACACATATTATTGATATTAGTGATCCAAATAGCCCTGTAGATGTCCGAATAATTATTGGCCAAGATTTTGCTCTCCCTTCCAGATGAACAACACTTAAATGTCTCAGCCATATTTCCTCAATAAAGTTTGTACGTGCGACAAGTAAGACTCGCCAAAAATATTTAAGTGATTCAGTAGATGATACAAGTTGTAAATATCAATCCTATCGAGATACCCAGGTATAAGTGGTCGTATCCCTTCGTAAGCAATATAAACCTCAGAATCAAGTTGCCCAAACAGGCTAGTCATGGCTAAATCAGCCTCTGCCCACCCAAAATGGGTAGCAGGATCAATTATTGTGGGCACACCACCTGGCCCCACAATAATGTTTCCAGACCACAGGTCGCCATGTATCAGACTTGCGGGTTGAGATGGAACAAAATCATTTAACCGGCGGGCAATCCTATTTAACAGTTTGTAATCCTCTTGGGATAGCAAACCTTTGGCACGAGCCATATCTCCTTGAAACAGTAAACGATGTTCGGCAAAAAATACATGGCCATCCTCAGTCCAAGTATTGACCTGAACTGTACTACCAATGAAATTATTCTCTGGATAACCAAAGCTGGCTTCGACAGTCAAGTGCATTTGTGCTATCCCTTCACCCAGTAGTGACGAATAGTTAGTTGCTGGAATACTGTGTGGGATGTACTCCATAAGTATCCAATCGCCTCCATGGTTGTACACCTCAGGCACTCTTAAGCCTCCATCAACAGCAGATAATGCATACAAACCCTCGGATTCCCGAGTAAACATATGTTCAGGACATTTGGAATTAGTTTTTAAAACAGATTTAGGTCCTAATTCTGTCTCTAGCAAATACACAGAATTGATGCCCCCTCCGTGAAGCGATTTCACACCAACAACAGATCCCCAATTAGATTTGCTTATATATTGCAACAAACCTTCAGGTATGTTCATTTGTTTTCGAGCATATTCAAAAGTCTTTCACATGAACGGTTCAACATGTGATAAACATATTCGAATCCTTGGTCACCACCAAAATACGGGTCTGGCACATCAAAATCATCATTTGCATCAGGATCAAAAGCACGCATCATATGAACACGCTCTCTTTCAATTTCACCTTTAGCCATATCTAGAAGATGATTATAATTGTTGCGATCCATAGCCAGCAACAGGTCAAATCTTTTGAAATCAATCTCATTGACCTGACGCGCTCTACTCTTCAAATCAATCCCATATCGTAAAGCAGTAGCACGCATACGAGGGTCAGCGAGGTCACCAACATGCCAATCACCAGTGCCTGCCGAATCAACAATGTATTGGTCTTGTAAACCACACTCTCTCAATTTATGTTGGAATATGCCCTCTGCAAGTGGACTGCGACATATGTTACCCAAACATATGAATAATATTCCAGTCTGATTTCGTTCACTATTTGATTTAATATCCATGAAACATATACTCCATTTTTGATGTTGTTATCGAGATATCATTTTACTATCAGTACAATAAGACCAATGATGAAATCAGAGTATATTTTACCTAATATTGTATCGTAATTAGTAGTTAGAAGTACGCTCATGCTATAATGCTCTGCCATATTTGGTAGGTATTCTAGATTAGGTAAAATAGATTTGATATTTTTGATAACTGGTGGGGCTGGATTTCTCGGAAGCGTGCTCGCCAACCGTCTTTCTAGCGAGGGTCATGAAGTGCGCGTCATTGATGACCTTAGTACTGGAGAAGTAGAACGTCTCGATGATAAAATCCTCTTCACTCGTGGCGACATAAACGATCGCCCAAAATTGTGGACACTGCTACAGGATGTAGAATGTGTATATCATTTAGCTGCTCGGGTATCAGTACCACAATCAGTTCTATATCCGCGAGAATATAATGCAGTCAACGTAGGCGGGACTGTAAGTGTCATGGAGGCAATGAGAGACGCAGGTGTCAAAAGAGTAGTGCTTGCATCATCTGGAGCAGTCTATGGTGAGCAGTCAACACAGCCATTGAGTGAGCACATGATACCCAACCCTGACTCGCCTTATGCAGTTAGCAAACTATCAGCGGAATATTATGTGCGAACAATAGGCATGCTATGGGGTCTCGAAACTGTCGCACTGCGAATCTTCAATACATATGGACCAGGGCAACCACTCCCCGCTTCTCATCCGCCAGTAGTATCGAAATTTCTCAAATGTGCTGTTAGTGGGGAATCAATCGTAATATATGGTAATGGAAAACAGACACGTGACTACGTATATATTTCTGATGTAGTTGATGCCCTCAGTACAGCAGCAACAGCAAACACTATCAATCAAAGCGTTATAAACATAGGTAGTGGTATCGCATCGAGCCTTATTAATATTGTTGAAGCAATAGATAAAACAATGAATATTCAGTTAGAGCCTATTTATAACAACAATGAATCCGGGGGTGTAAGGGAAATGTGCGCAGATATCAACCAGGCAAAAAATAAACTCAAGTATCAACCGCGTGTAACATTGTTAGATGGTCTAAAACGCACTATTGCGGTTGATGCTCGCTATCAGCGGTGATTATAGCAATTTACAAACATGCCACAACTTCCAAGTAGTTTTTTTTTAGGCCAACCTTCACTGTTGCCAGGGAATGTCTAGGGAAGAAATTAGTAAGAATAGAATCAGATGGCACACGCACATCGGGCACAATTACTGAAGTAGAGTGCTACATCGGAGAAACAGACTTAGCATGTCACGCCAATGTTGGTATAACCCAGCGAACAAAAACACTCTATGATGAACCTGGGACTTTATATATCTACCTCATTTACGGTATGCACTGGATGCTAAATTTTGTGACTGAGGACAAAGGTTTCCCAGCCGCAATCTTAATAAGATCTCTTGTGCCACAAACTGGAATTAGTCTTATGCAAGAGAGACGCAGCCAATCAGCTACTAATTTGACTAATGGCCCAGCCAAAATAGCACAAGCTTTTGGGATTAACAATTCATGGAACGGTTACAATATTTGTGTGGCTAATTCAAAACTATTTTTAGAAGACGACCCATTAATAAAGAATATGCGAACTGTTTACAAACCACGAAAAGGTATTCACAACTCGGCTGAAACATGGTGTTTGTTGCCATGGAACTTGAGTATACAAATTTAGTTGAGTAACTAAAAAAACATTGAAACGAAGCGTAACCGCAGTCCATATCTATTGTTAATTACATTAGCTTATAATTCTCGCAATAAGGAGGCTAGATCAAATGGGTATTCTCGAAGGTAAAAAAGCGTTAATATTTGGAGTAGCCAACAACCGTTCAATTGCATGGGGTATCGCAAAAGCTATGTATCGGGAAGGTGCAACAATAGCTCTCAGCTATGCCGGTCCTGCGTTACTCAAGCGTCTCACGCCATTAGCGCAAGAAATTGGATCTGATTTTGTAGAAGAATGTGATGTCACTGATGATCAAGCAATTGACAATTTGTTTGAAAAAGTTGGTTCCCAATTAGGCAGTATTGACATACTGATTCACTCTATAGCTTTTGCTGATCGTGATGACCTCACCGGTCCTTACTACTCCACCAGTCGTCAAGGTTTCCATTTGGCCATGGATGTTAGTTGTTATTCATTTACTGCATTAGTACGTCGCGCAGTACCGCTATTCAATCCGGGTAGCAGCTGTCTGGCAATGACATATTATGGGGCCCAAAAAGCTGTCCCACATTACAATGTTATGGGAGTAGCCAAGGCTGCATTAGAAGCTTCGGTGAGATATTTGGCTGTAGATCTAGGTCCACTTTCACATCGTGTAAATGCAGTATCTGCAGGACCGATACGAACATTGGCAGCCGCCGGAGTATCTGGCTTCAAGTCTATGCATAGTGAATTCGTAGATATAGCGCCATTGAGACGTAATGTCACCAATGATGATGTAGGGAACGCAGCAGTATATTTAAGCTCAGAACTTGCCTCTGGCGTAACAGGTGAGGTGCATTATGTAGATTCTGGATTCAATATAGTCGGTGTCACGACCCCCATTAATGAAAAATAGTAAAGACAGAACGTAACCTTAGACTATATCTTTTGTTAATTACAATATCTCATAATTAATAGAACAATGAAAGGTAACTTGAATATGCAAATCACGAACAACAATCACAATGTAATGATCGACTATTTAGTTGGTAAAACTGACATGGAATTAATTCCTCGTATTCTGCGAGAAATTGTTTTAGTGATTGCTGGAAGTATATTAGTTGCTATTGCTGCGCAGTTGTATTTGCCATTACCATTTTCGCCTGTACCCATTACTGGTCAAACTTTCGCAGTACTATTCTTAGCAGCATTATATGGTAACAATCGCGGAGGATTGACTGTACTCACGTACCTAATACTAGGAATTATTGGAAGACCTGTTTTTGCTAGCGGAGCGTTTGGCATAGCAACTATTATTGGCCCGACCGGCGGATATCTTGTCGGTTTCTTGCCAGCAGCTTATATTGTAGGTTTTCTAAGTAAAAGAAGATGGGATCGCCAAGCCTGGTCTACTGCTATGTCGATGATTATTGGAAATATTATTATTTATTTGTCTGGAACCGCTTGGTTATCGCAATTCGTAGGATGGGACCATGTGCTCCAGCTTGGAGTTATACCTTTTCTTATTGGAGATGCCGCAAAAATAGCGCTTGCAATGGTCCTACTACCAACTGGATGGAAATTGCTGGACAAATACAATAATTAGTCAAAACTGGTATTGTCAAACTAATACAGCTAATATCTTTGCACTCTGAAACATCTTGTTATTGCTTGAATATATATTCAGCCTGTAGTAAAGCATCTATTGCGGCATGAATTTTTGTGGACTTAACAAATATATAATCTGTATCAAATGTTGATATAGAAATTATACTGATCTCAACTTTGGCCAATACGTTTAAAATATCAGCCAACAATCCCGTCAAAGTTAAATCTAAAGGCCCAATTACTTTAATGCAGGACCATCCAGGGTCTGCACTTAGTGAATCCAACTCTACAGCAGAGCTGCAGATTACCGAAACCTCATCCTCGCTCCTAGTAATATTACAAAATAATCCTTCAAATAACCGTATTGGTATTTCATAATTTGGCGGAAAACGATGTATAGTGAAACTACCTTCTAGAACACTCAATTTCGATTTTATAATTTGTCTCCTAGTAAGAATCCGAATATATTGACCTAGTCAATACAAACATTTAAATATTTACATGTAGTTTTTTCTGAAAAAGCTATGCGATTTTGTTGTCCTCTGGTCACTCTAGAACTTTTGTGATTCTACAAAAGTTGATTTGGTCTGACAAAGTTACGAAAAATTCATAATGATGGCTCATTCGTAACTATCACTCCTTTATAGATAATATGTAGCAATACACTTAGCACCCCCGGAGAGATTCGAACTCCCAACAACCTGATCCGAAGTCAGGTGCTCTGTCCATTGAGCTACGGGGGCTCAAACAAGAGAATACTTAAACTCAGGGTGCCTGATGGGACTCGAACCCACAACCACCGCAGCCACAGTGCGGCGCTCTGCCATTGAGCTACAGGCACCAAGTAACCTTATTCAGAATTTATAGCTCTGACTCTTTTCTATAACTAAATAAGACTCTCGACACAGTTGTTCATTCTATCATGGAGAGTATTCGGTTTCAAGGATTTTACGCACAGTTGGTATGAGACTCGCCAATGCAATATTACTTTGCTCTCCTGTGGCCAACTGCTTTATTGAGACCTCCCCACTCTCTATCTCATCTGGTCCCAACACAATTACAATTGGTATTCCTTGACGGTCAGCGTACCTCAACTGGCTTTTTAGTTTGACTACATCAGGGTATACCTCCACTCGCAAATCGTTTTGACGCAACTCACTAGCGATATTATTCGACTGTACAATTGATTCATCTCCAAAGAGTGTTACCAGAATCTGGGTACGACAAGGATTAATGTCCGGTATTACCTCAAATTCTTGTGCGATCAATTGAATAACAACATCTCCCATTGCAAATCCAGTTCCAGATATAGGGTCGCCACCAACTTCAGATACCAAATTGTCATACCGCCCACCACCTAAAATTGCACGATGTTTAGCAAATCTATCCCTTGCTTCATAAACTACACCTGTATAATAATCCAACCCACGTACTATTCTAGGATCGAATTCAAACCATTCTTTAGTACCCATATATTCAGTGATTTGGAAAAATTCACATAACTCCTCAGAATCACGCCACTGATCGGTGTCATCCAACATTTCAATCAATGCAGTTAACTGACTATAGCTTAAGCCAAGTCTTTGTCCGTAGTCCAACCACTTAGACTGTGCCAATTTGTCCACACGGTCAATTAGACGAAAAGCTGCGGGCTGAAAATCCTTTGTGATACCAATCTCAGCAACTCGCAGCTCCATAAACTGCCGACTATTGACTCTGATTACTACCTCATCCGGTGTTAGTCCTATAGACGATAATAATGATGCTGCTACCGAAGCAACCTCGGCATCAGCATTTAAAGAAGTGCTCCCTAATAAATCTACATTCCATTGAAAGAATTCGCGTGCGCGCCCTTTTTGGGGTCTCTCATAACGCCAAAAGGGGCCAAACGACCACCATCGTAATGGCAAATTTAACTGTTGCCTATGTTGTGCCACCATACGAGCAAGTGACGGGGTTAACTCTGGGCGCAGCGCTACGAGAGAACCACCCCGGTCTTCAAAGACGAAAGCTTGTTCTTTAACAAGTTCATCTCCACTTTTGGCAGCATATAGTTCTAGGGTCTCAAGTATTGGTGCTTCCCATTCTTGATATCCATAACGTTCCGCAACAAGCCTGAGATGGTTATACAACCAGGTTCGGAACGCCATCTGGTCTGGATAAAAATCACGTGTACCTTTGACAGATCGTATTGTTTCAGCCATTATTTCACCATATTATCATCAAGGTTCATCATAAAACCATGCGAGTCAATAAAAAACCACTGCTATATAGATTAAAGAAAATAACTCTCCATACGATCAGCAGCTTCTTGTAAAGTTGATAACCGTTTTGGAAAAGCAAAACGTATAGTTTTTTCACCATAACCAGAAATTGTATAAAACACCTCGCCTGGCACTACAGCCACTTGCAATTCTTTAGTCATCCATACAGCAAACGATCTAGAATCTTTGTTAGAATGTATTGAGGGAACATTACTGTAATTAGCCAGTACATAATAAGCTCCCTCCGGAGTTTGCGCTACAAATCCGAGAGAATTCAATGTGCTCATGAGTTTATCTCTTCGATTATGATAATCAACCAACATGTCATCATAATAATCCTCAGGCAAATTGAGCGCTGTTACAGCCGCTATTTGCAATGGGGTTGGAGCACAAACAGTCAAGTAATCATGGACTGGTCTCATAGCATTCATGAGCTTGGATGACGCAATAATATATCCTAGTCTCCATCCTGTCATCGCAAAGGTCTTGCTCATTCCACCCAAAGTCACAGTACGGTCTCGTAAGGATTCTATACTTCCAGGACATACATGTGTTCGACCATCATACAATATTCTGTCATATATCTCATCAGTAATCAAAATAAGATTGTTGTTTACTACAAAATCAGTAATAGAACATATCTCATCTACATCAAAAACTCTTCCGGTAGGATTATGAGGGGTGTTGAGCATGATAGCCCTTGTTTTATCAGATAAGGCTTTTTTTAACAATTCCACATCCAATCTAAAGTTCTCTTCTGATAACGGCACCGCTATAGGACGTGCACCAGACAGCAATGCTGATGGTATAAAATTCTCATGAGCTGGTTCGATAATAATGATTTCATCTCCCGGATCCAGAAGACCAAACATAGCAACATTTATAGCTTCCGTAACCCCACAAGTCACAGTAACATGTTTTTCGGGATCCACACTCCATCCTAGTTTATTACTGTATTGTTCAGCTAGCTTAACACGTAGTTCAAGGTTCCCCCAAGTGGGAGAATATTGGTTGTGACTACTGCCAATTGCTTCATAAGCTGCTTGAAGGATCTCTTCGGGAGGATCAAAATCTGGGAAACCTTGGCTTAGATTAATTGCTTCATTCTCAATAGCCAAACGTGTCATTTCCCTTATTACGGACTCTTGATAATCTCTGGTGCGCTTATATGCTCGCATATATTTCTCCGCTGCAAAAAATGTACCTCATTGCAACACTATATCATTTTCGAGACCACTGATTACCTAAAGTACAGAAGCCAACCAATAACCCAGAGTTAGAAGTAAGGCAACAGAAAAATGGGTGCCAATAGTAAAAACATTTACTAGCAACAATTCATAAGGCAACTTATCTCTATCGGCATCAACGGCACTCCATCTGTCTAACCAATCATTCCCCATATTTATGGCCTTCCAAGCTAATAAAGCAGGCAATAGAGCAATGAGGACCCATGGAGTAGAAATATCAGAACTTACAATACCTAATACTCCCAAGACCAAAATATATATGAAGGTAAAATAAAGTGCAAACTTATATATTCCGAATGGTTTGTCATAATTGGCAACATCTGATCCTTCAGCTGTACGTACTATCCAAGTCCTTTTACCTACTTCTCGATCAGCTTTGTAATCTTGAAAACCGTTAATAAAAAGTACTAGACCAATTAAAATAGCAACCGGCACAGAAGCTGTTAATACTGGCAAATACTCCCATGGTCCCATAGGTAACAAGGCCTGTTTCTGAACATAATGGCTTCCAAGTGCCATCACTGGCCCAAAACCCAACATTACGCCCAAGTCACCAAAACCTCGATAGCTAAATTGTACGGGTGCGACAGTATAGAAAACCCCAAGAATGACACCGACCACTCCACACCAAAACAAAGGACTTAACGCAAATAAACTGCCATGCAATATTCCATTTATATATAGTCCAATAGCAATAGATGCAACAAACATTACTACCGCAATAATAAAAACCTTCGCTGGCGACATCAATCCAGCTTGTATCATGCGCGAACCACCGTTAAATGGGCTAGCAAGCTTGTTGACCTCATCATTTCGAGAAAGGTGGTCGGCATAATCATTAGCCACATTAGTACCAGCATGAGCCAAAATAGCACCAAGCAGAGTCCACCAGAACAAGTTCCAGTTAAAATTACCTAGGTTGAAAAAGGCTACAGCACTACCAAGAGCAACTGGAGCAATGGTTGCTGTAAAGAAAGGAGCCCGCACAGCTCTCATGTAAAGTCCTAACTTACGTAAAAAACCTTTGAATATCGCAGAATATAAAGATTCATGGTTTTCGGGCAGCTCTTTCCACTCAAATCTATTTTTTGCAAAGAAGTCGACATATTTAATTACAGTAGGCTTGATCTTATAGTAACCAACTACATTGTTCTTCTTCAGAAATTCATCTTCCATAAATTCTTTAAAGGCGTCTGTTACTCCAAGCACCATATGGTACGCCTTTTGAATCTCTTCTGGATCCTTAACTTGTGTGGCTAAACCTTCTATTTGCAGTTCCCTAATCCCCTCAGTACCATCTGGTCTTACTACACACTGCACACGAGGATTTACTCGAATCTGTTCTGCTTTCCTGGTTGGATTGAAAGTGAAAAAATAGATATCGAAACCATCATTAGCAAAATACACATTGCTCGCAGAAGAATTACCACCGACTGAAGTTCCTACGGTCATAAATTCTGCTTCATCCAACATATTCATAATCTTCTCATCTAATTGGTTGTTCACCTAAAACTCCTTGATAAAATGTAAAGACAACAATTGTAAAACCAAATTTACATTTGGTTTTACAATATATCCAATGGTTTATCGACTACTTCTAAATGTAGAAACAATCATGTTGATTGTACCTATTTTGCATAGTCTGACAAGTAAAACATTTGTTAACGGTCACTTAATTTACGTTGTACTAGTCAGCACCATATAACAAGCTATGGAAAATCAATAAATCTAAATTATCTATTTATGTTCGTAAATTACAACGTATCTTTGTTAGGGTACAATATTAGTACAATAATCAATCTTTTACGAGCAATGGTGTTGTTCTATGGAGCGAAACAATGTCTGATTTTCTATTCCGAGAAAAACTTGAAGATTTGGATTTCATTATCCATAATGTCAACAAACTAGAAGCAGCACGTCAATTTCATAAAATCATACTAATCGCCTCTGAAAGTACAGCTCCTATGTCTGTGCGCGAAACACTCAATTCGGCATTTAATAACATCTACGCTGAGGGATATCCTGATGAAACTTCACGTTTAATGACCGAAGCAGAAATCGTCAATTACACAGCTCGTCTTGGTCACTATCGTCGTTACTCTAACCCACGGTACTATAAGGGTGTTGAATATTGTGACAGCGTCGAAGCACTAGCACGTCGCCGAGGAGCAGAACTGTTCGCAACTGATAATGTTGATGCAGATGACATCTATCTAAATCTACAGGCACTATCAGGAGGCCCAGCCAATAATGCTGTATTCCATGCGTTGTTAGAACCAGGAGACACCGTAATGGGAATGAAACTAACAGATGGAGGCCATCTGAGTCATGGATCACCTGTTAATCGTTCTGGTAAATACTACAATAGCATTTCTTACTCCGTCGACCCTAACACTGAAAAAATCGACTATGATAAATTAGCCACATTAGCACAAAAACATAAGCCCAAATTGATTATTGCCGGCTACTCATCATACCCTTGGTCTGTGGACTGGACAAGTTTCCGTCAAATAGCAAATAGTGTGGGAGCATTTCTTATGGCAGACATAGCGCATGTTGCTGGTCTGGTAGCCGCAGAACAATATCCCTCACCCGTTGGCATTGCCGATGTAGTTACCTTCACCACACATAAATCTATGTGTGGTCCTCGAGGTGCAAGCATTCTTACAACAGACCGAATGCTTGCACGCAAAATTGACAGAGCCGTATTTCCGGGAGAACAGGGAGGTCCACACCTCAATACCATAGCTGCTATAGCAGTAGCTTTCAAGATAGCTCATAGTGAATCTTTCAGACTACTACAAAAACAAATACGGATTAATGCGCACAGAATGGCCAACCGATTCATGCAACTCGGCATTAGGGTTCCTTTTGGAGGCACAAATACCCATTTAGTCAATCTAGACTGTAAATCAATATTAGGGCCTGACGACACACCTCTCATGGGAGATACTGCTAGTCGAATATTGGATATCGCCAACATAGTTGTTAACAGAAATACCATTCCAGGCGATAAGAGTGCTCTAAATCCATCTGGACTACGATTAGGCACGACATGGATCAGTCAACGTGGATTTAAAGAAGCTGAAGTTGATGCAGTCACAGACCTAATTTCTGAATTACTTCATTCTACAAAACCTTATAGTTACCCAAAAAGACATGGTGTTCTTGCTTACAGAGCGAAAGTTGATTTCGAAACCTTAAACAAAATAAAAGTTAAAGCAAGGGATTTGTCACATAGTATGGGTATTGATTATACGCCAGAAAATTATGGATATCCGCATTTTTACTATATTGATCAAGAACCTCCAGAAGCTACGCATGTTTCCTTAGAAATTATGGGTAACCGAGCCGCACAATTGTTACAAACAGTAACAAGCAATGACGTAACTTCCCTAAATATAGGCCAATCTCAAAACACAGAGATTAGTCAAGGAGGCAATCATGTCATGTGTGCCTTGACACGCACAGATGAGTCTATCTTCCAATTGTGCGTACCAGCATCAGAATCTGTACAAATAAAAACGTGGCTACGAGATTTATCTGATGGATACATACAATTAGATGAAGATGACCTACATGCTAAAGCTCCAGGTCCTGTGTCTATAGTGGATCTAGGCGTTTCGCATGACAACCAAAAACCCACTGACGAGACAGTGCAGTCCAGTAAACCTTATTTTCTGGGAATCTCTTCTAAAGCGAATGTCTCTGCCAAGTCTCTACCAGATTTCAATTTTAGTATCTCCGAATCGGAAAATCTAATGAAGACTGCACTGCATGAAACCCATCAATCCCTTGGTGCTAAGATGGTTCCTTTTGGAGGTTGGGATATGCCTGTATGGTACTCATCAGTATCTGAAGAGCACAGCGTCGTTAGATCTACTGCGGGCTTGTTTGATGTAAGTCATATGGGAGTTTGGGAAGCTCAAGGTCCGACGGCGGCTGAATTTCTTGATAACATTTGTGCAAACGATATCAATTCTTTGTCCGTGGGAAGTTCACTATACACACACTTTCTTGATCCTGACGGAAGAGTGATTGATGATCTACTTGTATATAGAATACAAAAAAACCGCTACCTAATCGTAGTCAATGCATCTAATGACAAAAAAGATTGGGAGTGGGTCAATGCAGTACAATCAGGCACAGTTCTGATTGATCGGGAACGGCCATGGTCAAAGGTGAGTGGTCAATCACAAGTAAATTTACGTGATTTGCGTGATAAATCTTCAGGCAAAGATATGCGAGTAGATATAGCACTACAAGGACCAAATAGTAAAAAGATCCTTGTCGCATTAGGAATAGATGATGCAACTCACGCTCTAGTAGATGGACTAAGACGTACAAAATTATGTCAGGCACAACTTGGCAAATTCGACTTGATTGTGTCACGGACAGGCTATACAGGTGAACCTATGGGTTACGAACTTTTTGTACACCCGAGCAATCTAGTGGATCTATGGAATACGCTGCTCAATGTGGGAGAACCTTATGGATTACTACCCTGCGGACTAGCTTCACGTGACAGCACCAGAACTGAGGCAGGTCTTCCACTATATGGTCATGAGATGGGTGGCGAATTAGACTTAACTGTGTCAGAAGCGGGTTTTGGCTCATACGTCAAAACACATAAGCCCTGGTTTATAGGCCGCAAATCTTTCATGAATCACTCAGACCGAGGTGTAATAGTGCGATTTCGTTTCAACCAAAAAGGTGTAAGAATGGCACATTATGGTGATCCAGTTGTAGACAAACGTGGCCGAGTAATTGGACAAGTCACTAGCTGTGCTATTGACAGTGAAGGTTTTTTGCTAGGACAAGCATTGGTCAATCACGACCATGCTAAGCCAGGTACTCATATTGGCGTTTTTCAATCAGCGAGTGACAAACCACAAATTCCACATGCATCACTTTCTAGTGGTGACCGAATACAATTACATGAATCTGCAACCATATTGCCTCGCTTCATGAGGAAAAAATGATTGATTCATATTCATTTCGGAATTCCACTATTGTATCCAATATGTTTTATACAGCAGTGTCCCAACATTTGAATAATATCAACTAAGGAGAGACATATGAATTCAGCAGATGTCCGCGGTTTATATTTCGAACAATATGAGATAGGAATGAAAATCACCTCTCAAGGTCGCACCATCACTGAAGCTGATATCAATGCTTTTGCTGGTCTATCTGGAGACTTTAACCAGATACATACGGATGAAGTCTATGCTAGTAATTCAGCATTTGGTCAACGAGTAGCACATGGGCTATTGGTCACATCTATTGTCTCAGGTTTAGCTGTACAAACAGGTTTTATGGAAGGTACCGTTATAGCATTTCGCGAGATATCCCAATGGAAATTTAGTAACCCAGTATTTATAGGAGACACCGTTACCGTAGTCATCCAGGTAACCAATACTAAAAAGATGTCCAGACTAAATGGAGGTGCTGTAACTTTTAATCTAAATGTGTACAACCAAAGTAACTCAGTAGTACAGCGTGGTGAGTGGGTTATTCTATTAAAAAGCCAAACCTAAGTACAATATAACGGTTTCACGTTTGGATTGGTCTCGTATCTTATCTAAGCAATTGGCTGATCAATCAAGTCATATAACGTATTACGCTGAGCAGGAATCCGACCAATTTCTTTAATCAGTCTCCGAAATTCTTTCGTATGCATGTACTGGCCATGTGGTGCACCAGCAGAGCGTGAAATAGTTTCATCCATCAATGTCCCACCGAAATCGTTTGCACCTGCCTTAAGACATTGCTGTGAAACATCCGGACCCATTTTAACCCATGAAACCTGAATGTTTGGGATGTAACCATGTAACATGATACGAGCGACTGCGTGCATACGCAAATTTTCCTCGAAGGTAGGTCCGGGCCTGGCCTCACCATCTAAATAAATAGGTGCATTATGATGAACAAAACCAAGCGGTACAAATTCGGTAAAACCATCAGTCTCACGCTGTATATCTCTAATTAGTCTGATGTGCTTAGCCCAATGACGCGGACCGTCCACATGTCCATACATGATAGTAGATGTTGTCCGAATGCCCAGTTTATGAGCTGTAGTAATAATCT
The DNA here is from genome assembly GCA_002377585.1 of Anaerolineales bacterium UBA3499. GTDB lineage: Bacteria > Chloroflexota > Anaerolineae > Anaerolineales > UBA11657 > UBA11657. The sequence continues at coordinate 51,968 of DFQC01000038.1, forward strand.
CAACCCATTCTTCAGAGGTAAGCTTATTTTTTGTGAGTTGTTGACGGACATTGGTGTCTAGGATCTCAGCTGCCGTACCTGGCAAGGAACCAAGCCCTACTTCTTTGAGAAGCGTGAGGAAGTCAACATATGTCATTTCGGCAAGTTGCGCACCATACCGAATTTCAAATGGTGAGAAAGCATGCACATGCATATCCGGCACTGCTTCCTTGATAGCAATTATTAGATTACGATAGTGATTCGGTGGCATATGTGGATGCAGACCACCTTGCATACAAACTTCAGTTGCACCCGCTTCCCAAGCTTCCACTGCCCTCTGAGCCACTTCGGACAATGATAACCATTGTGCACCTGGATCATCAAGACGATGAGCAAAAGCACAGAACCGACAACCCGTGTAACAAACATTAGTAAAATTAATGTTGCGCACTGACACGTATGTAACTATCTGTCCAACAGATCGCCTACGCAATTCGTCAGCAACCTGTATTAACGAACGCAATTCACAGCCCTCAGCCTTAAAAAGTACTACTGCCTCCTGCTCAGTGATCTCTTGCTCCTCTAAAGCCCGAGTAAGAATACCGGCAACTTTAGTATCAATTTTGGAAAAATCATCGATACTACTAGTGTGGTTGTAAAATAGCGATGGAGCCACAATCATAACACGGTCCCTGCTTCGCTAATTAGGCCGTCAGAGCTAACCACATCTGCGAAACAATCCTGAAAATTAGCGTCAAGCCACAAACGTGAGTCTCTCAGATAACGAGGGTACACACTCAGACGTTCTCTGAGGACATGTCCCATTGATTTGCTCACAGTTTGGAGTTCGCGTATTTTAGGCCAAGCTGCCTCTGGATTAATGTGATCCGGAGTAACTGGAGACACTCCACCCCAGTCATTAATTCCAGCTTTCAGATAACGCCCATATTGCGATGGCATCAAATTAGGAGGTGCTTGTAAATTCATTTCTGGGCCAAGAATTATACGTGCAATCGCTAATGTTCTAATCATCTCATCTATGTTTGGCTCAATCGATTCAAACATAGAGGTATTAGGTTTGGATCGAAAATTCTGTACTATAACCTCTTGTATATGACCATACATTAAATGTGATTTTCGTATATCAAAAAGCGAGTCTACCCGTTCAGTACGAGTCTCACCTATTCCTATCAGGATACCCGTCGTAAAAGGTATACGAAGCTCGCCCGCGAAACGCAAGGTGTTTAACCGCACTAGTGGATGTTTGTCAGGACAACCAAAATGTGGTCCATTTCTCTGGGTCAGACGAACACTAGAACTCTCTAGCATCATACCCATACTAGGACTTACCTGACGTAGAGCATGCATTTCTTCATAAGTCAGAGAACCAGGATTGATATGTGGAATCAAACTGGTCTCATTTAGTACAAGTTTACACATGTCATGCAAGTAATCCAACATTGTTTCATATCCAAGTCGTCTTAGATGTTTTCGAGCAATTTCATGCGTAAGTTCAGGACGCTCACCCAAACTAAAAAGAGCTTCTTTGCATCCATTCTTTTCACCAGTCCTAGCTATTGCAAGTACCTGATCTGGATCTAATGTTATTGCATCAGGATGATCAGGTGGTTTTGCAAATGTGCAATAGCCACAACTATCTCGACAAAGAGTTGTCAGTGGAATAAATACCTTACGGGAGTATGTCACTGTTTTTCCCTTGCTGCGGCTTCGCAATGTGCCCGCAACCTCACAGATTGCCGGAATACTATCTTCTGGAGCTTGGATCAGATCGTATCCATCTTGTAATGATATGTTGCTACTATTCAAAGCTTTTTCAAGAATATTATGTAAATGACTACTCAATTGTTCACTATGCATAAGTTCCGGTCTTGGGATGTCATTGATTTAGGACATGACATAGTTAACATTATTGGCTAAGCATCTCCATGGTTGCTATACCAACTTCATAACCCTTGTTATTCCTATTTTGTGGTTGAGAGCGCGCTATAGCAAGCTCTAAATTTGGGCAAGTCAATACCCCAAACATTACTGGCACTGCGCTCTGCAAAGTGACCTGCATCAAACCATTAGTGACTGCTTGAGATATATAATGATAATGATCTGTCTCACCTTTGATCACTGCACCTAAAGCAACCACACCATCGATATCTTCACGCTGCGCCAGTTTAGCAGCAGCTGCAGGCAATTCGAAAGCGCCAGGCACCCTTACTACGGAAATACTACTATCATTTACTCCTTTATCAAGCAGCGCTCTGTTACAACCAGAAAGAAGTCCTTCCGATACCTCAGAATTAAACTCGCTCAACGCAATCGCTATATTTGTCAATCTAACAAGTGCCCCAGTTTTGTTTTTTTTGTCTCAAGATACCGCCTATTTGCATCATTTACTGCAACAGTAAGTGGTTTCCTATCAACAATCTCTAGACCATGTCCCTCGAGCCCAACCAATTTCATAGGATTGTTAGTCATGACGATCAATTTTCTGGCTCCAAGGTCATAAATAATTTGTGCACCAACACCATAATCTCGCAAGTCAGGCTGAAAACCTAACTTGGCATTAGCTTCAACGGTATCTAGCCCAGATTCCTGCAATTTGTATGCCTTGATTTTATGCTTTAATCCAATTCCACGTCCTTCCTGCCTTAGATAAACTACGATACCAGTGCCATGTGCAGCTATTGTTTCCAGAGCAGACTCTAGCTGACCACCACAATCACAGCGACGAGATCCAAATACATCACCTGTCAAACATTCTGAATGGATTCGAACTAACACTGGCTCTTCTGCATCAATATTTCCCATTGTTAGTGCCAAGTGAGAGTCGCTCTCATAACGATCTTCATACAAATGCAATTCGAATTCTCCAAGTTCTGTAGGCATTGCTATAGTTTCAGTGCGTTCGACTAAATTCTCCTTACTACGACGATAACGAATAAGATCCTCGATAGTAATCATTATCAGGTCATGTTTGCGCGCAAAAATTTGCAAATCATTAGAACGCGCCATAGTACCGTCTTCAGCCATTATTTCACAAATGGTACCACTTGGCTGTAGTCCAGCCATACGAGCCAAATCCATACTAGCCTCAGTATGCCCTGATCTTCTCAATACACCTCCTTCTTTCCCTACAATAGGGAAGACATGACCAGGACGACCCAAATCTTCTGACACTGCATCTAAAGCAATAAGAGTCCTTATAGTCTGAAAACGGTCATATGCGGATGTGCCAGTTGTCGTGTTTTTGATAGCATCCACACTGACAGTGAAGGCAGTTTTATGTAGGCTGGTATTGCGCCTTTCCATCGGAGACAAATCGAGTGCTGATGCTCTTTGACTGGTAAGAGACACACATATCAGACCTCTTGCCTCCTTAGCCATAAAGTTTACTGCATCAGGAGTCACTAACTCAGAAGCCATGACAAGATCACCCTCGTTTTCACGGTCTTCACTATCAACTACAATTATAAACTTTCCATTACGGATATCTTCTATAGCTTGTTCAATGTTACCGTATGGCATGGGAATCACCCTCCAAAAACCGTTCGACATATTTTCCTAGCATGTCCACCTCTAGATTTACCAGTTCACCAACATTCTTACTTGGAAGAACCACATGCTGTTGAGTGTATGAAATTAACATAAAATCAAATGCATTGTCAAAAACATTGACTACAGTCAAGCTGATACCATCCACAGCTATAAATCCTTTAGGCACAATATACTTAAGGATATCTTCTTTAGCCTGGACCTTAATCCAAAGCGATTCATCTTCAGGATTAATTTCAAGAATAACACCTGTGTCATCCACATGACCTTGAACAAAGTGTCCTCCAATCCGACCATTAAACTGCATTGATCGTTCAAGATTCACAAGATCGCCTGATTTGAGGTCACCTAAATTTGTACAACGTTGCGTCTCAGGCGCAATACCAACGACAAATGAACTTGTGTAAACTTCAGTTACCGTAAGACAAGCCCCATTTATAGCAATACTGTCACTGACCTTAACGTCGTGAACCACGTCCTCCGCATCCACAGCCAATAGCAGTCCATCATCTGTCGTCCAAATCCGCCCCACAGTACCAATCTCTTCAACTAAACCAGTAAACATTAATCACTCATTACATGTGTATTGTATTATCTATGCAAATCACCGACTACATCACCCTTTACTAGTATGTCATCACCTATATTCTCAGTGACTACATTGGTTAGATGTAATGCATCAGTAAGCCTACCTATACCTGGTTCACCAACAGGTCCTGGAGCATCTTTCCCACCAATTATAATAGGAGCAAAGAAAGCACACACCTGATCCATCAGACCATCTGCCACAAACGCGCCAAGGATTTCACTTCCACCTTCAACAAGCAAGGTAAGCATTCCCTCTTCACCGATCTTATCTAATAATGAATTCAAGTTTACACGCCCATTAGCATCTTCGGGTAAATTCCATATTTTGACACCTTGTGACTCAAGCTGCTTGCAGTGACTAGCTTTAGCTTGAGAAGTGGTTGCCAATACTGAATTTCCAGGAGTATCTGGATGGTATACACGTGCTTTTGGAGAAACTCGCCCACTACTATCTACCACTATACGCAATGGATTACGTATATTATCAGTGTTATCTTGCAACCTTGTGGTAAGATTAGGATTATCAGCTAGAACTGTACCTGCGCCTACAAGAATTGCGTCGGTCACGTTTCTCATGTGGTGGACACGCTGTCTTGACTGTTCACCAGTAATCCATTGAGATTCGCCCATATTAGTCGCAATTTTTCCATCAAGACTTACAGCAAATTTAGCAGTAACCCAAGGCTGCCCACTAACCACATATTTGAAAAACGGCTTATTTATTTCTGCAGCTGCAGATTGGCTAATGCCTGTATGAACTGGTATCCCTGCATCACGCAAACGAGCATGACCTTTACCATTCACATCTGGATTAGGATCTTCAATAGCAGAATACACTTCTTTTACACCAGCAGCAATTAATGCGTCTGCACAAGGACCTGTACGACCATAATGAGCACAAGGCTCAAGAGTAACATATACTGTAGAACCTTTTGCAGATTTACCAGCTTCTGTTAAAGCCACAATTTCAGCATGAGGACCTCCCGCCGGATTTGTAAATCCTTCGCCTACTATGTGACCATCCTTCACCAACACTGCACCTACCATAGGATTTGGGCTAGTCCGTCCTTGTGCCTTCACGGCTAATCCAAGCGCATACTCCATGTATTCTTCGTGTGCTTTCGTCATAAACACTACTACCCGAAACAATGAGACTTTACTGTATTCACTGCCAAGCATTATAATGCAGTTAGAATGTATTATACATCCACTTTATGCAGACACTAGATGACCACCCAACATTGTATGTATCATTTATGAGTATTTTGTTGACCTAATTTATATATTGGTAGCCCAAACCATGCATGACACTTTTTCAGGTAAACAGGATCCTACAATAGTACTTGTAGCCAACCCAAACACATACAGAGCCAAATCATTTTCACGTGCAGCTGACCGGCTTGGACTTAATATATTGTGGGCAATAGACATTCCGGAGAAACTGGCTTCTGCATGGAACATGTCCTTGTCCATTGACTTCAGTCAACATGATGAATCTGTCGCGACCCTTGTTGAAATAGCAAACAATAATCACGTGATAGCTATTTTGGCCATCGATGATTCTGCAACTCTAATAGCAGCAGATACATGCAAATTACTAGGTCTTCCACATAATAGCCCCTCTGCAGCAGTTGCTGCACGCGACAAATTTATAATGCGCCAGAGTCTGCTATCTGGTAAAGTATTGTCTCCTAAATTCATGTCATTTCAACACACTATAAACCCAGAAGAAATTGTAGAACAAATTTCTTACCCCTGCGTATTAAAACCTCTATTACTCAATGGAAGTCGCGGAGTGATAAGAGCAAACAATCCTATGGAATTCAAAAAAGCATGGCACCGTATACGTAATATTCTCGGTAAGTCTGTAGGTACCCACATCATGGTAGAGGATTACATTCCGGGTAACGAAGTAGCTGTAGAAGCTTTGATTAGTGACCTAGGAATCAAAATTCTAGCAATCTTCGACAAACCGGACCCATTAATAGGACCGTTCTTTGAAGAGACAATTTATGTTACGCCATCCCGACTACCACAAGAAGATCAACTGGCAATAGAAAACACACTAATATCAGCGGCAAGAGCGCTTGGTCTAAGGTTTGGTCCTATTCATGCTGAATTCCGTCTCAATGAAGATGGTGTCTGGCCTATAGAAATAGCAGGAAGGACCATAGGAGGACTATGCTCCAATATTCTTAGTTTCGACTCCCAAATATCGCTAGAGGAATTAGTACTACTGCAGGCAAGTGGATCAAGCATTGACGAATTTGATGCCGACGACCGCAGTAAGGGAGTAATGATGATACCTATCCCTAAAAGGGGTATTTTACGTAAAATTACTGGGATAGAACAAGCCAAGTCAGTTCCCGGAATCGATGATATAGAAATAACCGCAAAATTGCACTACCCCTTACGTCCTCTACCTGAAGGCGATGGGTACTTAGGTTTTATTTTTGCGTATGGCCAGTCACCTTCTGAGGTAGAAAAAGCACTTAGAGAATCTCACTCTCTGTTACAATTTCATATCGAATCGGAGATTATGTTAGAGCCAACAAAATGAACAGCCTACTACTTACGTCCTGGAGCACCTTTTCCCTGAGGAGCACCTTTACCACCTACACCAGGAATACCTGCACCCGTACCCTGCCCTTCTGGAACCCATTCATCTGGCACTCTAGCATCATCACCAAAGAAGAAGTTTTCCATCTCGTCCGCCAATGTCTTAGTCGCTTGTGGATCCGCAAGGTTTAATCCATAATGGTTAATCAGTAATGTGGAGTGCTCACGCCACATCTCCCATCCTTGGGCCGATACATTTTCTAGTATTTTCTTACCCAATTCGCCTGGAAATGGTTGTTTCTCTAAACCGGGTAATTCACGACCTAGTTTTACGCAATGAACAGTTTTAGGCATAGACAATCCTCTCTTCGAATTCTATACTTTGGAACACAAAGTTCTTTTTCTATACATCCATTGTTAGCTTTACTAGAAGCTAAACATTGTATTACAGGTGTAGTGCTACCAGTACAACCATCAAATCATGTCTTGCAAAGCGACCATATAGCTTTGCACACCCATTCTAATGATACCATTATTGACTACGCGCGCAAACATGCAGTACCACTGTGGAATCCCAGTACCTTGCCATCCACTGTCGAATTCGACGTCATTGTAGTAGCATGTTTCCCTAATAAATTGCCAGTTCATCTACTAGACCGCGCACAACTTGCATCCGTCAACATCCATCCTTCCATATTACCTGAATACCGAGGTCCATCACCACTATTTTGGCAATTACGTAATGGGCTACGTGTTGTTGGTGTGACATTGCATCACATGAATTCCTCGATTGACTCCGGTGATATAGTTTCTCAATTGGAAATAGAACTACCTATCGGAATATCAGGATCAAAAGCTGACCAACTTCTGTCCAAATCTGGTGCCTGCCTATTGTTAGAGGCATTGCAAAATCATAAGTTTGGTCGAAAACCACAAACTGGCAAAGGGTCATATCAATCCTGGCCTAATGAAAAGGATTGGCATATACCTACTACCTGGCCTGTGGTAAGGGCCTTTAATTTTATTGAAGGTGTCAAAAACTGGGGAGTCCCATTTACATTGCTGACAAAGCGGGGAACAGTCAAAGTTCAGTCAGCAATAGGGTTCAGACATGAAACAAGCATAATGGGTTATATACGCACAAATAAACACGGCCAAAATGAGGTCGGATTTTCAGACGGATGGTTACAGATTTGATAAAATCATACTGAAGGAGTGATCAATATATGCATTTGTACTTAATAAGACATTGTCAATCTAGCAATAATGCAGTACTGGACAAAAAGCAATCACAAGAAAAAAATGTTCCGGGTGATGCTTGGGTCGATGAAATGGTTCCAGACCCACCACTCACTGACAAAGGTAACCAACAAGGAAAGTTGCTGGCTCGTTTCCTTTCCGAGCATGGATATTTAAATAACATTCATAATCAACCTCATGATACACAAAATACATCGGGGTTTCATATATCGCACATATACTGTAGCTTAATGACAAGATCAATTGTCACAGCACAGTATATCAGTCAAGAATTACAAATCCCACTGGTTGTCTGGCAGGACATACATGAATGTGGCGGTGTGTTCACTAAGGATTATGAAACCGGAGAACGTATCGGCGTACCAGGACCAAACTACTCGCATTTTAGGTCAACATACCCCGACCTAGTCATTCCAGAAAAGATAGATGCCGACGGATGGTGGAACCGACCTACCGAAAATCTAGATGAGATACAAAAACGTGCACAGCGGGTCCACAACCAGATTCTAGAACGTCACGCAGGCACAAACCATCGAGTAGCTATGATTACACATGTTGGTTTCTATCATCACTTGCTATCATCAATACTCAATGTTCCTGTGTCAGACAAGCGCGATTTGTGGTTCCATCTCAATAATGCATCGATTAGCCACATTGACTTTAACTCCGAGGGTACTAGAGTAAATTACCTCAACCGCGCCGATCATATGCCTTTAGAACTAATCACCTAAGCAATCTTCCTGTTTAACAACCGCATACCATTTAATGTGACAAATAAAGTAGATCCCATATCAGCTACCACAGCCATCCACAAAGTTGCCCCCCCAAAGATTGCTGTAGCCATAAACGCTGCCTTGAGGACTAAAGAGACACCTACATTAAAACGTATAGTTCTTAAAGCCAATTGGCTATGTCGCATTATTGCAGGAATCATACTTATTTGATCTCGCATTAAAGCTACATCAGCTGTTTCTAAAGCCTGTGCAGTACCTATGCCACCCATAGCTATACCCACATCTGCTATAGCCAGAGCAGGTGCATCATTGACCCCATCGCCAACCATAGCGACGACACCATACTTTCGACCTAAATCTTTCACAACAGATAGTTTGTCCTCAGGAAGCATATTAGCATGTACTACACTAACTGAAGCAGACTCAGCAATTGCATTTGCTGTGCTTAGATTGTCTCCTGTTAACATAACAGTAAGAATACTATCATCTAGTGAATTGAGCGCCTCAGGCACTTCAATGCGCAGTGGATCTGTAAAAGCCATATAACCCATTGTATGACCATTTTCCCCTACCAATATCACTGAATAACCAGATTGCTCCGAAACAGTTACTTGTTGACAAAACGCTATGTCGTGTTGCACTTCAGAATCAAAATAATTATGGCTACCCACAATAATCTGTCGGCCATTTACCAACCCCTCCATACCTTGACCAGTCCGTATCTTTACTTCCCTAGCTAACTTATCGTTCAATCCATTATCGATAGCATACTGAACGATGGCATGAGCTAGGGGATGATTGCTAGATTTCTCAACCGCAGCTGCCATAGACACCATCTCTTTACAGTCAGGGCAAGAAAAAGCAACATCTTGTGTTGTACTCGATGAACAATCGCTTCTAACACAATGTACGTATATCAGTGCAGGTTTACCATGCGTGAGAGTTCCTGTTTTATCAAAGGCTAACACTCGTATTTGGCCTAATATCTCAAGGAAAGCACCACCCTTAATCAAAACACCTTGTTTCGCAGCAGATGTAATAGCACTAATGATAGTTACGGGTGTCGATATTAATAGTGCGCACGGACATGCAATCACTAACATAGTAAGTGACCGATACAACCAACCATGCCCCTCTGAATTGTTGAGAAATGGTTCGCCAAAAACCAATGGTGGAACTACTGCTATCATCAGTGCCACACCGACTACCGTTGGAGTATAAATCGTAGCAAATTTATCTAGAAACCTTTGTATAGGAGGTTTTTGGTCTTTCGCCTCCTCCACCAGATGTATCATACGAGACAGTGTGTTATCTTGAGCCAAACTAGTCACTAAAACCTCTATGACACCTGCACCATTCACAGTACCTGCATACACATGATCACCTTCACACTTGGTCACCAACTTGCTTTCCCCAGTAATAGGTGCCTGATCAACTGTGGATTCCCCAGACTGTACCACCCCATCCATTGGTATTCTCTCACCCTCACTAACAACGATAACATCACCAATCACTAGAGAATCAACATTTACGATGCGTATATCTGCATCGCACCATGGACATGGACCATGCTCATAGTAACTTAAACCATCTGGCAACAACATACCCACATGTGTTTTGCAATCACAGCAAGATCTCAACAACTTAGCTCTTAATGGTGACAATTCCATCAGTGCACGAATACTTTCACGTGACCTCTCTAACACAAATCCTTCAAGAGATTCGCCTAAACTGAAAAGAACAATAACCGTAGAAGCTTCGGCGTATTGCCCTGTAAAATATGCCCCTGCAGCAGCAAGGGTCATCAGAATGTTCATGTCTAACCCACTACCGCTTAGCAATGCAGCCCATCCTGCACGAACCGGAAAATATAGACCCGCCAGAAAACCCAGACTAAATAGTACTATTGTTATTTTAGGCACAACAAATTTTGACAGAAATGCCAGTATGATGAATGTTATTCCAACTATAGTTGCTATATTTCGAGGATTACTAAATATTTTTGCGAACAGACTATAACTGTTGATTGATTCCAACAAAATATTATCGGTAACACTATATCCAATCCCAGATACGCATCTGCTTACATCTTTGAATGACATGGTACCCATGACTTGCATTCGACCACTAGCAAAGTTCACAGAACAATACTCGACACCATCCAAACGCTGCAAAGTTTTTTGTAGAACATGAGCACAGTCAACGCAATCCATGCCGTCAACAACTAAGTCAAGTCGATTGGTAATTTCCATATGATTCAAATGTTATTATATAGCTTACCACAGTGAGTAAATGGATTTAAAATGGTGAAATATCAGGATGTCTATTTGACCATCGTCTTACCTTCTCTTACAATACATACATGAAGCGAAACGATAGAACAGTCACCCCAATTCGTCAGCAATATCTAGACATAAAAAGCAAACATCCGAACTCAATATTGTTTTTCCGACTGGGAGATTTTTATGAAACCTTCGATGAAGATGCGCAAATTACTGCTAGAGATTTAGGAATCGTACTTACAAATCGCAAGGTATCAAAACATTTGTCGGTACCTATGGCTGGAATTCCCTACCATTCTTTAGAAAATCACCTTAGTAAACTAGTAAACAAAGGTCACCATGTAGCAATATGTGACCAAGTCGGTCAAGAGCAAGTAAATGGAATCATGCAAAGGAAAGTAGTACGCATATTTACTCCAGGAACTATGACAGACCCCGCTATGATACCGGAAAATCGCAACAGTTACTTGGCTGCCACATACCAAACGAATGAGGGAGCTGGACTAGCATACATAGATGTATCAACAGGACACTTTCGAGCTACAGAATTCACTAAAACAGATTACGGAGAGCAACTAATCAATGAACTTAACCGTATATCACCCGAGGAATTACTTGTATCGGATAGGGACAAAACTTTTTTAGAAACTAGCAATATTCATCGGACCAAGATACCTCAGTGGGTTTTCGAAACGAAAAATAGCAAGAATATACTACTTGATGAAACCAAAGTCAGTACTTTAGCTGGCTTTGGAATAGAAGAATACCCTCTTGCCATTGCTTCCGCTGCTGCTATTGTTTACTATTTACGGCAAACACAGGTAACAGCCTTGGAGCTAATCAATGGCTTGTCCACCTATGACACAAATGAATTCATGCGGCTAGACCAGGCTACAAGAATCAACCTAGAGCTGACCAACACACTCCGTTCAGAGAACAAAAATGCTACCTTGCTAGGTACAATTGATTGTACTTTGACCCCTATGGGAGGACGTCTGCTACACCAATTTGTACAGCAACCGTTAATTAATCTCAAAACAATTAACCAAAGACTAGACGGAGTATCCGTATTTTTTGATAATAGCTTGTTGCGCACCAAATTGCGGAAATCACTAAAATCACTTGGTGACATGGAACGTCTTACGAATCGTGTCATCAACGGCACTGCCAACCCTCACAGTCTTGCAGATATACTTGCAAACTTGCTACAGCTGCCCGAAATAAAGGGTATGGTCACTTCACAAACATTACAGTCTGTGGCCAAAGATATAGACACAGCACCTGATATAGTAAATCTACTCCAATCTGCATTAGTAGACAATCCTCCAGCAAATATGAATAATTCTGGTTTTATACGTCCTGGATGGTCACATGAACTAGACAAAATCATGAAATCTTCAAAGCATGCACTCGATTGGATGTCTAGATTAGAAACCATTGAAAGAGAACGTACAGGTATCAAGTCCCTGAAAGTAAGTTTCAACAAAGTATTTGGTTACTTTATCGAAGTCACTAAATCAAGTCAAGGACAAGTGCCAGATGAATACATACGAAAACAAACCTTAGTAAATGCTGAAAGATATATCACACCAGAGCTCAAAGAGTATGAAAATCTTGTTTTAGATGCAGAAGAAAAGATGTTGTCAATAGAAAAAGATATATTTTCAAAACTATGTGCCGAGGTAAGTAAACAGGCTGACAGATTGCTTAAATGTACTAGAGCATTGGCTTATTTAGATGTTCTGACCTCTCTGGCAGAAACTGCAGCAAGTCTTGAATACGTGAGACCCGAAATCCGATCCGATTCAACACTAGAACTGAAGGGGTCCCGCCATCCAGTAGTAGAGCAACACCTATCTTATGGGAAACGTTTTGTGCCAAACGATTGTATGTTTGATTCGCAAGACAATATATGGATAATAACCGGCCCGAATATGAGTGGCAAAAGTACTTTTCTACGCCAAGTAGCACTATGTGTACTGTTAGCCCAAATTGGCAGCTTCGTGCCCGCCGATAGCGCAACCATTGGAGTAGTTGATCGTATATTTACTAGAATTGGTGCCCAAGACGAAATTCACGGAGGAAAGTCGACGTTCATGGTCGAAATGGTAGAGACTGCCAACATACTACACCATGGTACCCCAAATAGCCTTTTGATACTGGATGAAATAGGTCGTGGAACCAGCACATACGATGGCTTGTCACTCGCATGGTCTATTATTGAGTACATCCACAACAACCCTCACCTACAAAGCAAAACATTGTTTGCAAGTCATTATCATGAACTCCTGGACATTGAAAACCAGCTTACCGGAGTGAGGAATTACAACGTAGCTGTAGCAGATGAGAACGATTCGCTCGTGTTTACACATCGTATCGTCCAAGGTGGCGCTGATCGTTCTTATGGAATACATGTTGCGCAACTGGCGGGCCTGCCCAACAAAGTAATAACTAGAGCATATGAATTGCTATCCGAATTAGAAAACCCTGATCAAACCAAAAAAGCTACTGTTTCCAACTCCGAAAAACATACAGCTGAGTCACCAATTACTGATAATATACTAGAGGAATTCTACAATTTAGAAGTAGACAACCTTAGTCCACTACAAGCTTTACAACAACTATACAAATGGAAACAAAGAACATCTGATTAACTACACCCACAATCATTGCACAAAATCTGAGTAATCCTCAGTTATTACATCTTCAGGATTTGCCCCAAATAATGACAGTACTTCAGCAATCAATTCAGCTTTGTCCTCAGCATCTCGCTGACTCCAAGTACGACTTTTTACTTCAACAAACATGCCCAAATCAGGACTATTAAATCGATCGAGATTAACATAAAACTCCACATCTCTGAAGGATACCTGCCAGCGCAATCTATCTTTTTCAACCTCACGCTCCTCATCGGGAACAAAATATTCACGATAGAAGCGTAAAGTGTGTAGTGACGGCGCCAAATATCGCGAGCGCGACAACAAGATTGAACCTGCAAATTCCTTCTCTTTAGCAGGACCTAGAAGAGTCAGTCTATATCTGACATTTTCGACTTTACCATCCGTATCTACAAGATCATCTTCCCGAATGCGCAATCGATAATCCTCAGATTCACCAAACAAAAAATATGTATCATACTGCTGGTAACGTACATGTCGAATAATATTGAAAGGATGTTTTTGTAAAACATCAATCACTTTCTGCGGATCTGTTATACGTACCTTAGCCTGAATCTCAAAACTTTCTTGACGTTCCATGCCCCCTATCGCAACTAGCTTACTGAGCAAGCTCTGCTCGCGCTCCATCAGAAAATCATCTATTTTGATTGCATAATCATTAGCTGAGGCAGTCAATTGATCTTCATCAACAGTAAGTAATTGACGGTTTTGCATTAACCACTCACCATTCACCATCACGTCAGATACATCGGAGGACTTGCTCACATATACAATTTGTGAATATATAGAATCTTGATCACGTTGAAAAGTGGGAGTGTTATGCAGAACATCCAAATCCAGCACTACTAGGTCCGCACGTTTACCAACTTCGAGAGACCCGGTGATATCACTCATGTGCATAGCACGCGCACCCATAATAGTAGCCATAGCAAACGCTTGCCTGGCAGGTACTACAGTTGGGTCATTTGTGGCGCCTTTTGCTAAAAATGCGGCTAGACGAGTTTCCTCAAACATATCTAAGTCATTGTTAGATGCAGGACCATCAGTACCTATCCCAACATTAAGTCCAACATCTAACATCTCAGTGATGGGTGCTATTCCAGAGGCAAGCTTAAGATTGCTGGTCGGACAATGAGCCACACCTGCTTGGTAATGTTGCAAAGTGCTGATTTCGCCTGAATCTAAATGTACGCAATGAGCAGCTAAGACTTTCGCATCAAAAAGACCTTGCTTTTTTACCCATGGTACTACTGGCATACTACGTTGGCTGCGGCTTTCTTCTACTTCCTTCGCTGTTTCCGCAATATGTATATGAACTGGCACATCATATTCAAGTGCGAGTGCAGCGCATGCCTCAAGCATTTCACGTGTACTTGTATAAGGTGCGTGAGGCCCAACTGATGGAAGTATCAAAGAATGTCCATGCCAATGCTCAATAAACTTACGAGCCCTCAAAAGCCCATCTTCAAGACTCGGTGCGTCTGGCGTTGGAAACTTCAATACACTTTGTGAGCACAGAGCTCGCATACCAACATCTGCTACTGCTTGTGCAACATCATGCTCAAAATAATACATATCAGCAAAACACGTAACACCAGACCGTATCATTTCAGCGCAAGCCAGCTGGGTACCAACACGACAGAATTCAGAAGTAACGAACTCTCTTTCTACTGGCATCATATATCCAAGTAACCACACATCTAGACGTCGATCATCTGCAAGACCCCGCAATAAGGTCATAGACGCATGCGTATGCGCATTTATCAAACCAGGAATTATGGTCTTGCCACTACAATCAATTGTTAACGCATTTTTGTATTTATTATTTATTTCATTAGCGGAACCAACCTCCAATATGTTGTCTCCTCTAATTACCACTGCGCCAGTAGAAAACACATCCCAAGCTTCATTAGCAGTTACTACAGTAGCACCAGTAAGGATCAAGTCTTTAGGTTTCACAATAAAATTGCCGATCGCAATAACATAACAGTATTATAGTACCTTTTTCGTTCGTTTCGCTAATGCTATACTGAATGCCACTTATTGGAGACACAAAACATGCGTACTATAGATCTCATTCTGAAGAAACGAGATGGTGAAGAATTAAGTAATTCGGAAATCGACTGGTTCGTTCAAAGTTTTACATCAGGAAGTATACCTGACTACCAGATAGCAGCTATGTCTATGGCAATCTTTTTTCGCGGTATGAATGCGCGTGAAACTACTGATCTTACCATAGCAATGGCTAAGTCCGGTGACACCTTAGATCTAAGTGATCTCATACCCGGCGTAGTGGTCGACAAACATTCTACGGGAGGAGTAGGAGATAAGACTACCCTTGTGTTAGCACCTATAGTCAGTGCTTGTGGTGTTGTCGTAGCTAAGATATCAGGTCGAGGACTTGGTCACGGAGGAGGAACACTAGACAAACTTGAAGCCATACCAGGATTGCAGATACAACTCACTTCCGAGCAGTTCCGTGCCCAAATAAAAGAAACTGGGATAGTAGTCGCTGGCCAATCATCAAGTCTGGCCCCAGCAGATGGAAAGCTATATAAAATACGTGATGTCACTGGGACCGTGGCAAGCAATGCATTAATAGCCAGTTCGATAATGAGTAAAAAGTTTGCTGCTGGAGCACAAGCTATAGTCTTAGATGTCAAAACCGGCAACGGTGCATTTATGACAACACTTAAAGATGCGCAAGAATTGGCAGAGCTGATGGTTGCAATAGGAAGAAATAGTGGGCGCAAAACAGTAGCTGTAATCTCCGACATGAACCAACCACTTGGATATGCAGTGGGCAACGCATTGGAAGTTAGAGAAGCTATAGAAACTCTTCGAGGCGACGGCCCACCGGATCTGCGTGAACACTGTCTAAAAATGGCCGGCTATATGCTTCACTTATCCGGCAAAGTTGACAGTGTGTCTGCCGGTTCAGAATTAGCCAGCAACACACTCAAGGACGGAACGGCTTTTCAAGAATTGATGAAAATGGTTTCTGCGCAAGGGGGAGATACAAAATACGTCGATAATCCAGAACAACTAGAGAAAGCAAAACTCATTTCAACTGTCACATCTACTCAAGATGGTTTTCTGTCGCGTATGGATGCTATCAATATCGGAAAAGCAGCAGTAATGCTCGGCGCTGGAAGAGAACAAAAAAATGACCCGATAGACTTGGCTGTTGGAATTGTGGTACATCAAAAAGTTGGCTCACGAATTAATACAGGTGACCCATTATTTACTATTCACGCTAACAACCCTGAAAAAATTAATTCGGCATCCGAAGAAGCACTTGCAGGAATTGACATTACTATTGAAAAGTCTCCGAGGTTACCATTACATTACGACTTTATAGAATGATTTCACAGATTATATGATAAAACCTATACATATATAGATTTAAATATTTGAACGTTACAATACGTCAAGACATTTATCATAGATAGCCTAATGCTTCAGCACACACAGGAAATTCCTTAGTAAAAATCACTTTGCATTCATCAGCAATCCTTGTATGTTCCTTCTGAGTACCATGTCCACTGCGTAAATCAATGTAATGAATCCAAGATCGCACCGAACCTGTCATGTATATTCTGGTAGGAGTCGCAATAGGCAGGACAAATCGAGCACACTCTTTTGCAATACCCTGTTCTAAAAGTTCCTTATATAATTCTTCTGCCGCCTGGAAATGCTCAGTAATTTTATTTCTGAGGCTACGTTGGTCTTCTAATGGAATATCATCAATGCTGTTCTGACGATTAGTAGTATCTTGCCTGCGCAAATCCGGAATAGGTATTCCTTCATCAAGCAGTCCAACATCAGCATATCTCTGCGAAAACTCTTGAAAAGTAAAGCTGCGATGTCGCAATATTTGCGCAGCTATACCTCTTGTAGTATTTATTTCTAGGGTCATAAATGCTTGTTCAAACACAGACCAGTGACCGTGATTAATACAATACTTTAGTAGTCCAGCAAATTTATCATTATCTTGATTATTGGGATTCGATACTCTAGCAATGTAAGCCATTTGCGATTCTGCATCAGGCGTTACTGTAACTAATTTAACATTTCCCATCTACTTTACACTCCTATGGATGTAGATTGCAAACAACTCTAAAACACTCGCGCTGTATCAATATGTTCTGAAATCACACTAACCGTAATGATGCTTCTGAAACATCCTTGTATATTTGCGAAACAAGATGTTCTAAACTTGTAAATTTACGTTCATCACGTAAACGATCCACAAAATCCAGCGAGATACGCTTACCATAAAGATTGCCCTGATACTTGAGCAAGTGAGCCTCTACAATTATACAATCATCCTCATCTTCAAAGGTAGGTCTTCTACCTATATTGACTACTGCGGGATATTTGTCATCATCCACAAATGCGTATGCTAAGTACACTCCTTGTGATGGGCAGGTGCGATGGCTCCATATTGACAGATTGGCTGTTGGAAATCCGATAGATTCACCCCTACCAGCACCTTGTATGACAATACCTGGCACTCTCAAAGGGCGCCCCAAACATCTAGCTGCTGCAGACACTTCTCCGACCGAAATGTGATTGCGTACACGACTACTAGAAACAGCAACACTATCTTCTTCTACTGAATTTGCTACATTAAGTTCAAAGCCAAGGGTATCTGAGTTTTGTGCTAACCATTCTGTATTTCCTTCACGATCATAACCAAAAGCAAAATTCTCACCACACCATAGTTGCCTAAAATCAAGTGTTTCTCTAAGCTGTACAATAAAATCAGTTGCGGTAACTTTTGCTAAGGCGCGATCAAAATTCATAGTAACGACCCAATCAATACCCATATCCATAAGAAATGTTGCTTTTTCTTCAGGGCGATGTATGTAAGATGAGCTACTATATCTACCCAACACCACAGCAGGATTAGGGTAAAATGTCAACACTACAGACTGGAAATTGTTCCGACGCGACGACTCGACCATATCTGACACCAAAGCCTGATGACCCAAATGTACACCATCAAATGAGCCTATTGTGAGAACAGTAGGCCCATTATTTTTTACATCAGATAGATCACGAACATGACTCATTTAGACATCAAAACCTTTCTCGGCTGCCAATGACCCAATTCAGGTTGCCCCTCCAATACAGCAATTAATTCACCTTCTACGTCATAAGCAAGCGCCAAATTTTCTGAAACACAACCACTAACTTTTACTGAATTACCATGTCGAATTTTTCGAACATCATCCTCACCTAAACACACTTGCTGCCAACCCACCATAGCATCACCAGACGGTAACAACAAGGAGGATAATTCACTACCATCATGCGTCTGTTCTATGTCTTCTAATTGATAAGATTGGTGCAAGCTAAATGGTCCCACAACATCACGACGCAGACACAAAACATGAGCTCCACACCCAATACTCTCTCCTAGGTCATGGGCCAAAGAACGTACGTAAGTGCCTGAAGAACATGATATTTCGAGAGTAACATCAGGTGAACAATAATCAACCATAGCCAATTGGTCAATACGTACAGATCTAGGAGACATCTTCACAGTCTTACCACTTCGAGCCAGCTTATATGCCCGTTCGCCTCCAATCTTTATAGCAGAATAAATTGGAGGAACCTGTTCAATACAACCTATAAAATTCGGTAGTATTGACTCGATTTCTGCAGCACCAATCTTTATATCTTCCTCAGACATTATGTCTCCATCAGCATCAAAGGTAGTAGTAGTCACACCTAGTCTAATCACTGCAGTATATTGCTTGGGTTGTGAGATTAGATATTCGCTCAGACGAGTGGTATTTCCAATGCCGAGTACAAGAAGACCTGTAGCCAGCGGGTCAAGTGTCCCAGTATGACCTATGCGACAACCAGGAATAATCCGTCTTGCACGCTGCACTACGTCGTGAGAACTGATACCACTTGGCTTATCAACCAATAGCCATCCATTCATGGAATAATTAGTCACTGTAGAAAAAACTTTGGTGGGCTAAGAAGTTAATTGGATACGATAGTTATGCATAGCCTCACGCGTACGATCTAAGACAACATCTTGCGCTCTTTCTAGATTAGTACCATAAATACTTGCTCCAGCTGCTGCTTGATGTCCTCCGCCACCGAAACTCCTTGCAACATCAGCGACATCAATGCCATTCAAGGATCGCCAGCTGATTTTGACCTCAGAATTTACTCGTTCAACAAAAACAACAGCAACTTCTGTTCCCTCAATTGCTGTCAATTGCGATACAACATCAGCATCACCCCTAGCAGTATAACCAATATCTGCTTTACCTTCCAATGTGACTTGAGTCCATACCAAACCATCTTCAAAACACACATTTCCTAAAGCCTGTCCCCAGAGCTTGGTAGCTTCATAAGAACGTCTGTGCAATGTTCTATGATAAATATCATGTAGACTAACATCATACTGCATCAACTGATGCGCAGCAGACAAAGTTTCAGACCTTGTACTACTAGTGCGAAAACCAAGAGTATCTGTTACAAGGCCAGTCAACAAACATGTAGCCACTTTATCATTCATTGATAATCCCAATAATGATAACAAACCAACTAAGTACTCAGCTGTGGCAGCTGTTTCACTGTCTACGAGATTAATAATCGCAAACCTACTGTTGCTGATATGATGATCAATGTTGATATCAATTGGAGCTGCTAGTTTTTCAACCAAAACCCCCAATCTATTTAAGTCAGCTGAATCTACAGAGACTAACATATCAGCATCGAGAGGAATATCACTAGTTATATCCTCACTACCGGGCAGAAAAGAAAAGTTGGCAGGAACATCATCTGGTAATGATGATGAAACTTTTTTGCCTATTGTCCTCAATGCCCAAGTCATGCCAAGCACTGAACCCACTGCGTCTCCATCAGGACTTTCATGACCTACAACACATATGTGGTCTGCCCCATGCAGCCATTCTTTAGCTTTAAGAATTTCCTTTGACACGGGAATCCTCATATGAATCACTTATACCATCGATAATCTTCTCAATTTGCGCAGCTTTGTCTGGGGTGAAATCCCAATGAAAATGAAGCTGAGGTATACGCCTTAACTTTAATTTTGATGCAAGTTCATGTCGGACAAATCCCGCAGCACCAGTTAGAGCACTTAGCACCTGATCACTCCTATCCTTACCTTGTGATGGAGCACATACCCAAACATTTGCGTGTTCAAGTTCTCTATCTACATTTACATGGGTGACTGTAACTAAGTTTAGACGAACATCTCGCATACCACTACTAATTAGAGAAGCGATGGACAAATGCAATCTCTCAGCAACACGTTTCTGATTGATGCCTCGGACGCGGCCCATATCATCTTACCTCTTCCAAAACATAACATTGCAATGAATCTCCTACCTCAAAGTCTTGAAAATCTTTAAGCCCTATTCCACACTCAAATCCTTTGCGTACTTGATTCACATCATCTTTCTCATGTTTTAGTGAGGAAACATTGCCATCATGCACAACTTTGTCACCTCGCACCACACGAGCAAGAGCCTTACGACGAAACTCTCCTGATCTCATATAACAACCTGCAATTTGACCTAGTTTTGATATTTTGAATACTTCACGCACTTCTGCTTCTCCCACAATCACCTCTTGTTCTTCCGGCTCTAATAGACCCTGTAGTGCCTTTTCAACATCTTCTACCAATCTGTAGATGACTTGATATTCACGAATAGACACTCCTTTAGTACGAGCTAGGTTTTGAGCAGATGTATCTGGTGTGACGTTAAAACCAATAACTATAGCCCTAGAAGCAATAGCAAGAAGCACATCGTTTTCATTAATATTTCCCAATTCTGTATGTAAAAGTCGGACTTTTAGTCCTTCTGTTCCAAGTTGTTCAAGCGAATTAACTATTGGCTCTAAGGAGCCCTGAACATCAACTTTTACTACTAGATTCAATTCCTGTGTTTTCCCAGATTCAAACTCAACAAAAATACTCTCCAAATCAACTATTGGTGAGGCCTGTCTAATCGTCTGATCCGATTTATGCGTTTCGGATACGTTTGTCCTTGCTTGACGAACAGTATCAACAATCTTGAACATGTCACCAGCCCTAGGCACCACATTTAAGCCCATCACCTCAACTGGACAAGATGGGATCGCCTCATCAATAGGATCACCACTATGAGAAAACATTGCCCTCATTCTTCCCCAAGCACCCCCCGCTACTACTATATCGCCTTTCCGAAGTGTCCCATTTTGCACCAACAAAGTCGCGACAACACCACGATTTTTGTCTATTTTGGATTCTATAACCATCCCAGTACCGTCAGCATTAGGATTAGCCTTAATCGCAATATCCTCACTAATCAACAAGATGGCTTCTAGTAAATCATCTATGCCTGTCGAATCTTTTGCTGATACTGGCACTACCATAGTATCACCATCCCATTCATCTGTAGTCAAACCAGCATCTGACAATTGTTGTTTTACCCTTTCCGGATTAGACCCAGCAACATCTATCTTATTCAAAGCAACAACTATAGGTACCCCCGCAGCTTGCGCATGTGCAATTGCCTCTTTAGTCTGAGGCATTACCCCATCGTCAGCTGCAACCACAAGCACAACAATGTCTGTGGATTGAGCACCTCTAGCACGCATTGCAGTAAATGCTGCATGGCCCGGAGTATCTAGGAACGTAATTGGTCGTCCCTCCCAGTTAATCTGATAGGCACCAATATGCTGGGTAATTCCACCTGCTTCATCTTCAACCACGTTGGCACGACGGATTACATCCAACAATGAAGTCTTACCATGATCTACATGACCCAAAATTGCTACCACAGGCGGTCTTTGCTCTAAATCAGTTTCATCTTCCTGTTGAATGATCTTGCGCCACTCAGGCAACGCAATACTGGATTTTTCTTCTAATTCTTCTTCAGAATCTTGTTGTTCAACTTCACGTCCCATCTCCTCAGCTACTATTGCTGCCGTTTCGTAATCAATTTGCTGGTTAATATTGGCAATCACGCCATTAGCCATAAGTTGTTTGATTACTTCAATTGGACTGACCTCGATAAGATCAGCCAACTCCCTCACAGTAACAAGTTCTGGAACTATTACACGTGCACTTTTATCTTCAGTCACTACACCACCTCAAAACTCATTTTTGTAGTAATTTTCTCTATGTCCTTCCTAAGACCCAGTAAATTATCTGGATTATCCTCAACACGCAAAGCTTTTCTAAGAACACGTCCATCTAATATGCGATCCCAGCATTTGCCACTATTGTGAATGTAAGCGCCCCGACCGTTACATTTACCAGTCTTATCAACCATAACTCCATTTTTGCTGTTCACAAGTCTTATTAATACATGTTTCACATCAGTTGACCGACAACCAATACATGTTCTGATTTGTGTTTTTTTCATTTTGTCGGTCATTTACACAGTTTGGCCTTAACTACTCGATATCTTCGATCTCATCTTCCCAATTAAACTGTCCCCTGCTGCGTTTATGTGAATGAGAGGTTATATAAACTCCTCTTTCATCGTCAAATACTGTCGTACGTTTCTTGCGACGCTTTTTCTTTTTATCTTTTGATTGTAGTAATTTGTCAATGTCCTGTACATCTTCTTCATAGTCTGGAACCATTGCGTCATCAGTTTTTTCAATAGTCTCAGTAAATGTGCTCTCGTCCTCTTCTAACCCCACTTCTGATTCTTCCTCAGTATTTTTTGTTTCCTGTTCATCACCATCAACATCTTCTGATTCTAATGATCCGGATTCTGACTCATCACTATCAACACTTGTATCATCGAGAACAACATGCTCTCCATCAACTATTTCAGGTTCAGGCATATCAGCAGCTAATTCATTCAGCTTGCCATGTATGTTCTCAACCACCTTCGGGCCAATACCGCTCAATGCCAATATAACATCCGAGTCCATAGACAATTGTTCTAACACCTGTCCAACAGTCTCAAAATTAGCTTCCATTAAAATAGTTCTTATACGATCAGTTAGACAATCAGCATCACTCAATGAAAAACCATATGCAGATGCAGGAATTCCAGCACGTACAACTTCCAGTTTAGCCCTTCTTTCAGCAAGCTCAGCTTCGTGCATCTCAAGTCTTCGTTCCTCCACGGAATTCACCAAACTTGTCAAAGTACTATATTCCTCTGGCATAACAGGTTTACCTTCATCCATTTTAACCAAAGTGATTGCAACCCTTTCCATATCAGATTCCAACTCTATAGCGAGCTCTCCGTAATAATCATCGTCACGAAGTAGGTCTATCGATTCATGTGCAGCCTCAGCCAGACTCTTTATATCAATACGCCAACCAGTAAGCTTGGCAGCAAGACGTGCGTTCTGACCTTCACGTCCAATAGCAAGAGACAATTGATCGTCAGGTACAATTACAGTGGCTGTGCGTCCTTCTGGAGTAGTATCATCCTCCAAGTGCACACCAGACACCCTAGCTGGACTCAGCGCTTTTGAGATAAAGACAGATGCATCAGGATTCCATTGAATTACATCTATCTTCTCTCCATGCAATTCCTTCACAATTGACTGAATCCTCATACCTCTCATACCAACACAGGCTCCTACAGGATCAATACCCTGCTGCATAGCATCAACGGCAACTTTTGACCGATATCCAGCCTCCCTAGCTATAGATTTAATCTCAACCACTCCATTATAAATTTCAGGCACCTCCATCTCTAGTAGACGTCGCAATAAATTACGATGAGTACGTGAAACTATTATTTCGGGACCACGTGAAGTCTTTCTGACTTCCACTAAGTAAACCCGCAATTTTTCATGAGTACGATATCGTTCGCCAGGCATCTGTTGATTTCGAGGCATCTGCGCTTCTGCACGGCCTAAAGATAGGGTAACCCCTTTCATGCTATAACTCTGAACCGTACCGTGAATAATGTCACCCTCACGCTCAATATATTCTTGATACTGACTTTCACGTTCAGCTTCTTTTAGCTTTTGTAATATCACTTGCTTTGCTGTTTGCGCTGCGATCCTACCAAAACCAGAAGGAGTAGAATCTACTTTAATCAAGTCCCCCAACTGCACTTCTGAGTCTATTTCACGAGCTATTGATAAAGCAACCTCTGTACGATCATCTTGAGGATCTTCCACCACTTCTTTTTCTGCAAACACAGATACTTGTCCACTTTCAGGTTCCACCCGAGCAACCACTTCTTGAGCATCCGAAGCGATAACTGATTTCCTATATGCTTGCTCAAGCGCTAACTCTACTGCCGATATTATCGTTGTAGTTTCTAAGCGACTGCGTTCTGCAATCTCATTGAATGCCAATGCAAATTCACTTTTCATACTATGTTAGTCTCCCACAATGTAATAAATTTCCAAAAAAAAGAGAAGCGGGGCTCACCCACTTCTCAATATCATAATTACTTATAACCCCTTTCTATCGAGATTATATCATAGCCACAGAGCCGGTGCAAACATTAATCTATCAGCATCATTGATATTCTATGTAAAACTATATGCAATCTAGTTGTTCACCTGGTAATCATGTAACTCAGGCAATATACGACGGGACAAATTACTCTGAAGCAGATTGTTTGGATCGCACAAAATTTTCAAGTCTATGAGTCTTGCAAGGGTTTTTGGTCCTAGAAACAACCGCGCAGCCTCCGGTTTAAGTGTGCTATCTTTTGCAAAATAGAACCGGCCGCCTGCGTCTAGTACAATCTCGTCTAGCTTAGCTAAAAGACTTGATAACCTAGCACGATTGCTATCTTTCACTGAGAAGTCAATAGCCAGTGAATAACCATCCAAATTGCAAGAAATCAGGAAGTCATCGTTCCTATGTCTTTTGACAACCCCCAAATAAGGTTGCAATTTGGCATCGGTACAGTAATGAATTATCTTAGAAAAAACAGTGTGGGCATTCCTGTATGGAATAAAACACTGGTATTGTATTAGACCTCCCGGGCAAAACGCTTGCTTCCAATTGGGTATATAGTCAAGCAAAAAGTTAAACTGCGCAAGAGATTGTACAAATCTATGACGATTGCGGAGCAGACCCGAATAATAACGAACCATATTAACAATTTTGTATCCCACACGATGATTAAAGATTCGCAAGAAAAACCACAGATACTGAGCAGGTAAAATACCCAATATTTTGGATGGCAATTCGTGTTTGTTGTTGGATCCATCATCTGTCATAATATTCTTATCTGATAACTCTGTATGCCTTGCTGTGTGCACAATACCTCTACCAACAGAACTGCCCCCTACCACACAATCTACCCAACCTACTACATAGTCTTCATCTTTACGTGAATCAATAATATGCAAAAGATCATCAAGATTAGCAGCGGATAATGCTGTGACCTGCACTGCTCCCGTTGAGATTTGCTTCAACTGTAAAGTAATAGACAGAAAACATCCTAACATACCAAACGAGCCCAACATGCCAAAATAAAGATCCTGTGATTCATATCGACTACAACATACTGTTTGCCCATTAGGAAGTAACGCCTTAAACTCGATGACATGTTCACCAAATGATCCTACCTGCCAGTGATTTTTGCCATGAATGTTCATTGATGCACATCCACCAACTGTGGGATTCATACTTCCCGGCACCACAGGCGGCCACCATCCGGAAGCCACCACTCTCCTCCATAATTGAGCTATAGTCACTCCAGACTGAACTGTTATTATTCCATTTTTGGAGTCCCAGTCCAATATACTATTCCAGCCTGATAGATCAACAAGAATCTGCTCGCCATTTAGCGAAGCATCACCATAACTCTGTCCTCCACCTCGAAAACCAACTGTCATACCTCTGACTTTTGCTAGTTCAAAAATCTCCAACAAATCGTTCTCATTCTCAGGATAATACACATAACAACATGCTTCAGACGCCATACCCCAAGCCATTTCTCTCCGGATGGATTGATGTGAAAGTTTGTTCATTGACAATGTCACGTTGTTCAGATATTTAACTTGCGAAACAAGATAGATGGAACAAGCCTAATCAGCCAACTGATTATAAACCAACGTGAAGGCACATAAACAACCATACGACGACGTTTGATAGCCCTCCATATATATTCTGCCGATAGCTCTGCTGAAATTGGCCATAATTCTTTGTCTGCATTTTTCAATAGCGCAGTACTAACTTGGCCAGGTTTAATAGTAGTCAGTACAACTCCATGACGAGACAGTCGATTGCGAAAACCCTCAACATAAGTATGTAGGCCTGATTTGGAAGCCGCATATGCTGGCATGCCCATACGACCCCTGTCACCAGCCACGCTACCAACTACTACTATGTGTCCAGATCTAAGTTTTTCAAAACGCTCAGATACCAAATTCAGCCACGATACTGATCCCAGCAAATTTACTTGAAAAGTATCCAAATCATTTCCAGTACTATATACCGAAGGATCATTAGGAAATTGAGTTCCTGCATTGTAGATAAACAAATCCAGACCACCCAATTCAGCACAAACTTTCACAAAAAGATCGGGAACACCCGTAGTAATTTTCACATCATGCAAAAAATAAGTGGCTTTACCCAAAGTGTCATTGTTAATTGTCTCACAAAGTTTTTGGAGCTTATCCTCCCGTCGGGCCAACAATGCTAACACGTAACCTTCTCTAGCTAGTCTCAATGCTAAAGCTTTGCCTATTCCAGAAGAAGATCCAATAATAATAGCTCGCTTGACTGGTTCTAAAGGCCTAGTAAATGTGATTTCTGACATATTAGGATGCTATATATTCTAATTTGTTATATATGTGATATTGATATAAAACCTCTTACTCATTGTACCTTAACAGAATAAAAATTAATAAGCAAGACATATTTTAGATTAAAAGGCCATGCCGGCCTAAACTAAGCGGGGGGGCACCGCTAGAGAGCAGTCCGGCACAGCGCCGCATATTATAACGCCTACAAGTGAATTTGTGTTACGCAAGTTTGCGTTTGCGAGCCCTATAGGGCAACACCGAAAGTGATACGCTGAACAGATACAAACCAACCAATGGCGCCATTACCAGTAACATGTTGAAAGGATCAATTGTTGGAGTAATAGCCGCAGATAAAATAGCTATTATTACTATCGCTATACGCCATCCTCGTAACAGTTTGCGTGGGGTGACTAAGCCAAGCCAAGCAAGACACATAATGACAAGAGGCATTTCAAATGCTAAGCCAATCCAAAGTGTAATGGTAAGCACAAACTTAATAAACGATCTTGATGTCCAATTAACAATAAAGATCTCATTCATGAATTGACTCAGAAAATCAATGGCTGCAGGGGTCATGATAAACCATGCAAAAGATGCGCCAGCTCCAAAAAGCAAAAGAGATCCTGGCACAACAACAATCATCATGTTACGCTCACGCGCAGTTAGACCAGGACTCACAAATGCAATTATCTGATAAATCAACATAGGAGATGATAAGGCCAATCCACCTGTCAAACCAACACGCAAATATACTGAGAATCCCTCTGTTGGCTCAATTATTTGTAGTAATCCACCATAGGGTTCTGTCAAAAATACAATTGCCCTTTCAGCAAAAAACAAACTCACACTAGAGCCCAAAATCATCATAGCCGCACACCACAATATACGCACTCGCAATTCTGAGAGATGCTGCAACAATGGCATATCACCTGTTGACTTGTTTGCATCTAGTTGAGCAAAATTCATCTATCTAATGTGTGATCGAAATGCCAAGCATCATACAAATCAGACCTTTGAGAGGGCTTTTTATCGGTTTGAATATATTCCTCCTTATCAGAATCGTTGGGAGGTTTTGTCTCTACACGACTTTGTGGGGTATTATCATTTGATTCAGACTCGAGCGACTCCATAGGTATACCTGACATCGAAGTATTTATACTGTCCACGTAGTCAACATATGCCTCTGAGTCAGAAGTACTATCTTTTGTGCCTCCTATACTTCGAATATCATCAAAATGGGAATTGGCATCTTCTTTGATATTGTGTACCTCTGCTCTAAATGCAGCCGCTCCCTCCTGCCAGTAGGCAGACATTTTCCTCGCAAAGCGACCCGCACGAAACGCATAATGTATCATCCGTTCCGGACCTAATACAAGTATCGCAATTACTGCAATCAGAAGAAATTCCCAGCCACCAATCCCGCCAAAACCATTCATGTTTCTAGAGCACCAATATCAATATTAGACAATAACATCTGTCTAACATCATTTTCTTTGTCGGCCAGGGTACCAAGCACACCATTCACAAAACGGTATGACGAATCACTACCATATCGCTTGGCAAGCTCCACTGCTTCATTTATAGCTACCTTAAGGGGAGTATGACCATAAACACCAAACTCCCAAATAGCAATACGTAATATATTTCTATCAATATATGGCATCTGGGTCAAAGGCCATTCCTGAGCATGTCGATGTATCACTTGATCCAGCCATGCACGATGCCCCCATGCGCCCTTCACCAATTGTATAGCAAAATCTTTGATATCTTGTTCTTTATCAATGTATCCGCGCACATATACGAAGGTTCCTTCCATTGAATGACCACTGCAGTCCATTTCATACATAATCTGCAATGCTAGTCGACGAGCTTTACGACGTGCCTTCATCAGTTATTATCCTAATTCTAATTAATTACCTGTTACATATCATTCCGGATGCCAAGGACAGTGATGTGCATATAGATTACCAGTCACTCTCAATCAGATATTTATGTGTTCACATATCTATATATAGATATAATGCATAAGCTGTTAAGCCATTACCATACCACCATCAACATTCAACACCTGACCGGTTATATATCCAGCTTTTTCTCCTGCAAGAAATACCACGGCTTCAGCTACTTCCTGGGGCTCACCCCATCGACCCAATGGTATATGCGATAGAGTTTTTTCCTTCAATTCATCAGGTAAATCGTCAGTTAAAGTAGTAGGAATAAAACCTGGTGCAACCACATTTACAGTAATTTTGCGTGAGGCAGTCTCTCGTGCCAACGATTTAGAAAACCCAATCATTCCTGATTTAGACGCAGCATAATTAGTCTGCCCAGCATTACCAGCAATACCCGACACTGAACTTATGTTCACAATACGTCCATAGCGCTTGCGCATCATTGATTTAACAGCAGTCTTACAACAGTTGAATGTACTTTTCAAATTCACCTTCAATACTAAATCCCATTCCTCTTCTGACATACGCATTAGAAGCTGATCCCGTGTTGTTCCCGCATTGTTGACAAGTATGTCAAGATTTCCATACTTGTCCAATGCATAGTTGATCAGGCCCTCTGCCTCAGATAGCACTGAGACATCTGCTTGAAACAAGGTAGCGTTATTACCCTTAGAGACAATCTTATCAACTGTTTCCTCAGCTCCTTCCAAGTCCGTAGCGTAATTAACTATCACCTGAGCACCATGACCCGCTAATGTTTCTGCAATCGCTCGGCCTATACCCCGCGATGAACCAGTTACTATTGCCACTCTATCTGTAAAATCATTTTTCATTGTCAACACCAACTTGAATTTATATTTCAAAAATCACTGTTTGCTAGCTAACTGTTTGTTAGCTATATGATAGCTGCATTATACAGCAATTGCCCTCTCTAGAAACCACTATGGCAAAAGTATTATCAATACTCATGCCAATTTATTATCCCTACATAGGTAAATGAAATATTTTAGTTTATTTCTGATAACACTTTGTTAGACATTTCATACACTTTTCATA
This sequence comes from Anaerolineales bacterium UBA3499, assembly GCA_002377585.1. Taxonomy (GTDB): domain Bacteria; phylum Chloroflexota; class Anaerolineae; order Anaerolineales; family UBA11657; genus UBA11657. The sequence goes on from DFQC01000038.1 coordinate 82,354, forward strand.
TATTTCCAAGGTTATAATATACATACTCTGAAAAAGATTTCTATAAATATGTGAATAGAGATTGTTATATACAGAGAAAAAATCAATCGGAAAGCTTGTGCAATGAAAAACACTGTTAATTTTTTATCAGAGTAGGAGGAATATATTGTGAGTAAAATGAAGATTTTGGCTTGGATAGTTCTGACAACAATACTACTTGCAACCACTGCATGCCAAAGTGATCAAAATACAGCGGAAGAGGCTATTAATCTTCCAGCAATTACCCAAGACTATGGAGTGATTGCTGAAGGACAATTACTGCCACATCAACATGTTGATCTAGCTTTCAATATGGCAGGCAAAGTCACTGAGATACTACAAACTGAATCTAGTTTTGTTAGAAAGGGTCAAATTATTGCGCGATTAGATAATGAAGATAGTTTAAATGCTTCTCATGCTCAGGCTGAAGCCAATGCGAAACAAGCTCTTAATGCAGTAAGAGCAGCAGAGCTGGATTTAGAGCAGGCAAATAACAACGTACAACAGTCGGAAAATACTCTAGCTCAGGTACAATTAGAACAACCACAAATAACACTTGAAAGCGCGCGTGCTCGACTGGAAGTCATAAGCGCTCAACAGTCATTGGACTCCCTGCAGGACACTGCTACATTGCTCCCTGCCCAAATCGAAAACGAAATACAATTAGCCCTTACGCGTATTCAGACGGCACAAGATTCTTTGCCCGCAATCGACAAACCAGATGTTCAATATTATTCGCAACAAGTAGATTTAGCTCAAAACGCATTGGAACAATTAAGGTTAAATTCCACAATAATTGACATAGGTGCTTTGACTGACGCCGTAGACAGTACTGCCGATTTAGTTGAAGACGAAAAGGAATTTCTGGATAAAGTCAAAAAGGCAATCGATGGGTGTCAAGTAAATGTTGACGGCGACGACTATACCAAATTGACATTTAGCCAAGACTTGACTTACAGAAACACACTTTACAAATCAGGAACTGTGTATGATGTGGAAAATTGGATTGCCGATGAGTTATTAGATGATTATGATACCATCGTCAGCAAGGCAACGCTCACTTGTGATACCAGCCGCAAGGTGACCATAGATGGGCGCAAAACTACATTGGAGGATGCGCAAGAACGTTACAATGATGTTGTTTCCCAGTACGATGAGGCAGTGGAACAATTGGAGAAATCTCGGCTACAAAACAATAAACTGATCAGCTCAGCTGAAAGTGATTTAGCAAAGGCACAACGTAACCTTGAATGGGCTCAAAGCGGAAAATATAGTCGGGAAGGGATTATAGCTGCTGCAAATCAGTCTGCTGATGACCCTGCTGTACCACAGTCAGTATCACTTGCAACCCAACAATTAGAGGCCGATATAAAATTAGCAACAGCACAATTATCAGACGCACGCAATCGACTAAGCGACCTGCAAGATGGTATAGATCCTGATGCATTAGAATTATCAAAAGCAAACTTAGACCAAGCCCAGGCATACTTAAACTACACAGATACTCAAGTGGAGCAAATAAGCTTACGGATATCACAAGCAACAATCTCTGTAGAATTAGCAAAGGTAGGAGAAAAATCCGCCCTATTGTCACTCAATACAGCAAGAACACAAATGAGAGCTTCTCAAGCGGCCTTAGAATTAGCTACCCAAAACCTATCTCACAACGAATTAGTGGCGCCCTGGGACGGAACTATTGCGGAACTATCACTAACTTTAGACGAGTATGTACAGCCAGGACAAACCATCTCCACTCTGGCTGACTTCTCAAGCTGGAAAGTTGAAACTGATAATCTGACTGAAATAGAAGTGCCGGTTGTATCTGTAGGCCAGAAGGTAAGCATAAATCCTGATGCGCTTCCAGAACTTGAATTAAACGGGATTGTTAGTTCAATCAGCCAATTGTATACAGAAAAGCGTGGTGATGTAACTTATACCGTTACTATAGATCTTGAAGAATCTGATCCGCGTTTAAGATGGGGAATGACAATGGTAGTTACTTTTCCTGACACATAATCATATTAGGTATTGCACTACTTCATTATAGAAATGAAAAGTATTTTAGAAAAATTAGACATCCACGAAAATAATCGGGGCTCCTGTTTTGGAACAGACGGATGGATATCCAACGACGACGGCAGTCTCATCGTCTCTACTAATCCAACTAATGGTGAGATTATAGGTGCTGTAGAAACAGCATCCTCAAAATCATACGAACATATACTATCTGAAGCCAGCACCTCATTTGTTAATTGGAGAGAAAAACCAGCTCCACAACGTGGCCAGTTGATACGCGACCTAGGAAATGCCCTCCGCGAGAATCTAGAGCCATTAGGAGAACTAATTTCACTAGAAATGGGGAAAATCTCACCTGAAGGAATAGGTGAAGTGCAAGAAATGATTGATATATGCGACTTTGCAGTTGGTTTATCCCGTCAACTTTACGGATTAACTATGCACTCAGAACGGCCAGGGCATCGCATGTATGAGCAATGGCACCCAATTGGACCCGTAGGAGTTATTACAGCTTTTAATTTTCCTGGAGCTCCATGGGCATGGAATGCAGCTATAGCTGCAGTTTGTGGCGATACAATTGTTTGGAAACCTTCTGAAATCACCCCACTGACAGCTGTTGCTATACAAAAAATAACAAATCGAGTGATGACAGACCATGAGACTAATGGAGTATTTAATCTATTAGTGGGTGATGGACCGTCCATTGGACAAACATTAGTTCAGGACAAGCGAATTCCCTTAATTTCTTTTACAGGCTCAATAGCTACAGGTCGAAAAGTCAGCGAACAAGTTGCTTCTCGACTCGGACAAAGTATTTTGGAGCTTGGCGGCAACAATGCAATAATAGTAACTAAAGATGCTGATATTGATCTCACAGTGCAAGCTGTGCTATTTGGTGCCGTGGGAACAACCGGGCAACGTTGCACTACCACTCGCAGATTAATTGCACATAGTTCGATAATTGATGAGCTGATAAACCGTGTTATTGAAGCGTATGCAAATGTTCCAATAGGAAACCCTTTAGACAAAAATGTACTGATGGGTCCTATGATAAATGAAGAAGCAGTGAACCGTATGTTTAAAGCAGTGCAAAGAGCACAAGACAGTGGTGGAACTTTATTGTATGGGGGCAAAAGATTGCCAAAACTAGGGCCTTTGTTCGTTGAACCTGCAATAATACGTATGTCAGAGCAAACACCCCTGGTATGTGAAGAAACATTCGCACCGATTTTGTACATAATGGATTATGAAAAACTTGATGATGCTATCAACATGCACAATTCAGTACCTCAGGGACTTTCCAGCGCCATCTTTACAAGGAATATAAATACTGCTGAAAAATTTCTATCAGTAGGAGGATCAGACTGCGGTATAGCCAACGTTAATATTGGTACATCTGGAGCTGAGATTGGTGGTGCCTTTGGAGGCGAAAAAGACACAGGAGGTGGCCGAGAGTCTGGATCTGACGCATGGAAAGGATACATGCGTCGGCAGACCGTTACTATTAACTGGACAAACAACTTGCCTCTATCACAAGGTATAAAATTCACAGAAAAGGAGAAGAGTTAATGACTAATTTGCACATCCTGATTGCCGGCGGCAGCGGACTAATAGGCAGAGAACTGACGGCTGGACTACTCGAACTAGGACATAGTGTATCAATACTTAGTAGAAAACCCCAAGAAGTTAGAATGCCAGATCAAGTCAATGTCATTAAATGGGATGCGCGAACCCTATCTGGATGGGAACAAGAAATAGACAAAACCGATGCAGTTGTCCATTTAGCCGGTGAAAGCATAGCTGGAAGTGGATTGTTTGGCTTGTTTCCACAACGATGGACACCTTATAGAAAAGATTTAATATCAAGAAGTCGAATAGAATCCGGACAAGTATTAGCCAAAGCAGTAGAAGGTGCGCGAAACAAACCGCAAGTTTTTATTCAAGCTTCAGCTATAGGGTATTATGGGCCTTCCGACGCAGAAGTCATAACTGAGTCTCAAGCACAAGGCACTGATTTCGCAGCCCGAGTATGCCAATCATGGGAATCTTCAAGTGCAGTGATAGGAGTTGGAGTAAGGAGGATAGTAGCACGTTTTGGTTTGCCTTTAAGTATGAAGGGAGGCTTCTTACCCCGTATACTTTTCCCGTATAAGATGTTTGTGGGTGGTCCTATAGGAAATGGCAAGCAATACTATTCATGGATTCATATGGATGACACTGTCCAATCCCTAATATATCTTATAGAGAATGAAGAAACGTCAGGTGTTTTTAATATTACGTCTCCTAATCCTGTAACAAACTCTGAATTTGGAAGAGAGCTTGGTAATGTAATGGGACGTCCACACTGGATGCCAGTACCCCGACTAGCATTTCGGGCACTTTTCGGTGAAGTTGCAGATGTGGTAGTACACGGTCAACGAGTTATACCAGAAAGATTAGAGAAAGCTGGATTTGCATTCCGCTATCCTAATATCGAAGAAGCTCTAGAAAGCACATTATCTGACAAATAACCTATCACATAATCTCACTAGTGAGGTTCTATTTCTAAATCATATATGATTATGGATTCGAGCCCACCAACTAAATTAAGCCGCTCACTATTTTCATGTGTGTACAACCCAGTCACAAGGCGTACCTGCCCATTGACACTGACAGTGGGCACCTGGAATTCATGTACGTCTAACACGATTTCGTTAGTGTTCCAAGTAGTAGTAGGCCGCCGCCCAGATGCTGGCATACTATCGTGAGACGCTAACAAATTCCCGCCAGAATCTAATAAATGAACAAATACCACATAATCATTCTGTAGAATATCATCCGTTGACCAAACAAGCGTGATAACCAGTTTGTCGCCAATAGATATAACTCTGACACCTGAATTTCCATTAACGGACAAATGCGCATGCTCCAATTTTGGCCCCAAAACAAAGGACCTGCCAACAAAAGAACTGCCTGATGCATGATAATAGTTTGAAGCGAAACGAATAAGTTCCAGTTTGCCAGTCACGTAATCTGCCTCTCGCACATACTGGCTATCTAAAATACCTAAAGTGGTTTTTTCTGCATCCCATTGTTGAGCGTCTATCGGAACAAACCAAAATCTACGATATTCTTTAGCAAGCGTTTTCAACTTATTAGTAATATCCATAGATTTCATACTAGGGCTATGGGGTAACATAGTACGATGTTGTATAACATCATTAAAATAATAGTCTTGAGCTGGGTCAGGAAAATTGGCGATGAATATATCACCTGGGTTGATTTCAGACTTTAATATTGAAGCCATCTCTCTTAATCCACGATTCTTGCTCCACTCTGGCACAAAATAATAATTGCGCAATCCATACCCTATCAATCCCATAAACACTATTACAAACACGGTTGACAATCTTCGTAACTCCACTCTCCTGACAACTAGATGCCAACTGGCAGCAAGTGTCACATACATCGCTGGAAATGCCATCAAAAAATAAAATGAGTTAAAAGTGCTGCGACGTAACAAAACTGCGTAAATACCAGCAAGGGAAATTAGCGGCCATGCAATTAAAACTGCCGCCCATAGATGTTTACCGTTTCTATAAATATATGTTGCGCCAACTAGAAATAACAGCGTAACAATTAAAGCTGCCCATGTAGACACACCATCAGGAACAACAGGTCCTAAAGCAAAATCCTTGGCTACTAATACAAGAAAATCACCTATTGCCATGTAGCTAGGGTCTGCAAGCTGACCACTTGAAAAAACTGGAAGAATTACTACCGCCCATGGCAACAAAATCAGTAGTATAGAAGCTATAGCAGAACACCAGCGATGCCAATATTTACCTCGATAACCAATCATATAAATGGCATGTGCAAGCAATCCAAACAAAGCGTAATAATGGCTGTACATTGCTAGTGATCCACTTATAATGTATATCCACCAACTCCTCCACCTACCTCTCAGCATCATTGGCATATTGAGCGTAGCAATTAATACAAACACGATTGCCATCTGATACATGTTTCTCGTATCTTGTGCTAGCCATATCTGAAACGGATGAATAGCTGTTAAAATTGCAGCGCTAATGCCTGTATTTCTAGATACTGACACAACTCCAAATTTGTAGACTAAAACCACCACGATCATACTGAATAAAACTGAGGGCAATCGTAACATCTTCTCGCTATCTCCAAACACACGAGTCCACATCTGAAGAGTCCAATAATGAAGTGGGGGCTGTGGGTCTCCCTCACGAACAATACGCTCAAGTATAGCCATTGGACCTGCTTCGTTCACCACATAATTCCATGAAAACGCTTCATCTCCACGCAATTCTTGTGATCCCAGTTGATACATCCTAAGTGCAAATGCAGTTGTTATAATCAACACCATTGCCACATAAATGTTCTTACTCATACTGAATTTAGTAAAAATCATAGTCTATATTAGTCTGCAATAGAGTCGGCAACTATCTCCGCCACATCCTTAATCTGTATCGTTTCGCCATCAGTTCTGTTGGCATCATTCATCATCACCCTACAAAATGGGCACGCCACTGCTATGATATCAGCACCTGTACTCTTTGCTTCGGAAAGCCTCTCAGCGCTTACAGATTGGCGTCCAGGTTCCTCTTCCTTCCACATTTGACCACCCCCTGCTCCACAACAGAATGAATCTTGTTTATTGCGAGGCATCTCGGTTAACTGTACTCCTCCACTTTCGAGTACCGAGCGGGGATCATCAAAAATTCCATTATGTCTACCTAAATAACATGGGTCATGAAAAGTGATAGTTTTGTATTCCTCATTTTTCATACTCATATCAAGCATGCCACTACTGATCAACTCACTAATAAGCGTAGTATGATGAATTACTTCAAAATCGCATCCGAACTGCACATATTCTGCACCAAGAGAATGCAGACAATGTGGACATGTAACTATAATTTTTCTTGCACTTACACTAGATAGTGTATCAATATTCTGAGAAGCCATTTCAAAAAATAAATATTCATGGCCCGAACGCCGAGCTGTATCTCCGGTACAACATTCACGATCACCAAGGACAGCGTAATTGACATTCGCTGAATTTAGAATTTTTATGAAAGAGCGTGCCACCTCTTTTGCTATCGGATCATAAGTCGCCGCACAACCAACCCAGTATAAATACTCAAAATTAGGGTTATCTTCAACGGTAGGCACATTGAGTCCAGCACACCAGGCCATTCTATCCTCATTTGCTTGCCAAGGATTGCCTTGACGCTCCATACCATTAAACGCATTTTGTAATGTATTAGGAAATTCTCCTGTTGTTAAAACTTGATATCGACGCAAATCAACTATATCGAACATTGGCTCATTACCTACAGGACAGATATCTATACATGCTCCACACGTGGTGCACGCCCAAAGAGCCGAACTGCTAATAGCATTGTCAAGCAAAGGTTTAGTAGATTCACCTGCAGCAATTGCAGCCATATCTATATTTATCATATGTCTTTTGTTTACTTCCAAGGCTGCTGGAGAAAGGTCCTTACCTGTTACATAAGCTGGACAAACATCTTGACATCGATTACACATGATACAAGCAAAGGCATCAATTAATTGTGATTGACCTAATTGTTCAATTCTTTGCACCCCTAATTCTTGAATATCTTCATCTTCAAAATCAATTGGTGGCAATGCACCAAGCGAAGTTCTCTTTGGTTTTAACAAGTGATTGATAGGTGCTGCTATCAGATGTATATGTTTGCTCAATGGAAAATAAGGTATGAAAACCAGAATACTACCAATACTTAGCCACCAGCCAATATGTTCCAAAGCAATTAAGGTGTCAAGCCTAAAGTGCGTCAAATTGATAGACAACATCGATGCAAAAGGCTGCCAAACATCTTGACCATGTAAAGCAATACCTGCACTCACACTAGCAATCCGAAAGCCTACATGTAAAAGTATAAAAAGATAAACAGCCAGCGAGTCATTTCTAATACGAGTCTTAACTCCTGGCTGCAACATAATATTCGATGCAAAATCTAATTTTCGTGATCTTACAACAAATCTTCTAACAAAGAAATATATCACTGATATTAGTATGAACAGAGTTACTATATCTGCACCGAGACGATACAATCTACTTAATAGTCCTGTCCCGTTATATTGCATGCTGGGGGTAAAGCCATATATAAGATCTCCAATATTAACCAACACATAGTATAAGAAGCCCCAAACTATCAAAGCATGCAATAGACCTGTCACTGGCCGTGTACGAAAAACAGGTCGCTGCGATATTAATATCACTACTGACCGCCAAATGCGTAATGGTAACCCACTTAGTTCAAGGTCTGGATTGCCGCGTCTTATCACACCAAACAACAAGCGGAAATTACGCCAGCTAAAAGCGAATGAAACCGCAACTAAAATAACAAACAGTAGTTTTTCTGTTAGGCTGAGAATAAAGCACCGCGCTTATTTAACATAACAATTACTGAGTCCTAAGTTCTGATTCTATAACCGCCATAAATGCTTCAAGTGGTTGTGCTCCAACCAAGGGACGCCCATTCACAAAAAAAGTAGGAGTGCCCGTCACTCCTAAATCTCTCCCCACATTAAAATCATCATTTACTCTACTGCGAAACTTACCAGAACTGTAACATTTCTCAAATTCACTAATATCCAAATTCATCTTATCAGCAAGATTAATATATAGATCGTCACTCAAAGCTGTCTGGTTCCGAAAGATACCATTATGAAATTCCCAAAACTTGTTCTGTTCAAAAGCACATTGTGCCGCCTCGGCTGCTGACCTAGCTTCCGGGTGAATGTTGTCCAAAGGAAAATCTCTATAGCAAAATCTTATCTCGTCAGGATAAGTTTCCAGAAGAGGCACTAGAGTAGCATCGACAAACCTAGCACAATAAGCACACTGAAAGTCACTAAATTCAATAATTGTTATTGGCGCGCTTTGAGGACCTATGCAAGGATCATCAGTACTTGTAACATCAAACCTCTGTATCTGACCAACAACATTTTCCGCCTCAACGGTTTCTATTTTGGGTTGTACCGTTTCATCACTTTGAGAACCATAATCATCTGTTTGTCCCCAAAACAAATACCCAACAGCAAGGCCACATACAAACATTACTGGTGCAAGGGCTAAATAAAAATGGCTCCGTTTGAACGTAATAGTGTCACCAGTTTCGCTACTTGGTTCACTATTTGATATTGAATGATCTGTTTCTATACTCATATTAGATATTCTCTGTGATGGATTGTCTCATGCAGCAGTTACGATGGCAAGTTGATTAATCTGTCTACAATCTCTGTGGTTTTGACCAGTCATTGTATAGGAACATTTCCCCACATATCATATTTTCACACTCAAACACATGATCCTCCGATAAAAATCAAACACTAGTTTGTATTGACCATTCAGGTAATACATAGACACTATTACAAACAAATATCGCCGCAAATAAATGTATGATAAACTGATTATGCGTCGAGGATATAAGCAATGAAAGTACATACTAAAACAATTTCTATCAGTTCAACGGGCAACCTAGATGCTCATGATATTACTAATCAAGCAGCAAACTTAATACAAATCTCATCTTACACTAACGGCACCATTACACTATTCACACCATCTTCTACCTCAGGAATCACAACAATTGAATTTGAAGATGGGTGTCTAAAAGACATTAAAAGACTGTTCGATGAGCTAGCCGATTCCGATAAATATTATGCTCATAACGAAAGATGGCATGATGGTAATGGACATGCACACGTATGCGCTGCACTTTTAGGACCATCTATTACAATACCTTTCTTGGACAAACATATGACACTGGGTATTTGGCAGCAAATCGTCTTTATCGATTTTGACAACAAACCCCGTCAACGAGAGATAATTGCACAGATTGTCGGAGACTAATCCCAAGTAATATTACTGAATTCTAACCCACACCACCTAATAATCTCCATATCTGCGCTACAAAAAATGTTATTGTAAGACCCATTGCCACCGGCAACAAGGAAGATATAAGAGTCCATTTAACACTACCTGTTTCTTTGTATATCGTATGAATTGTCGTACTACATGGATTATGAATCAAGCTAAATAACATAAGATTAACAGCTGTCAGTAGTGTCCAACCTCCAGCCTGAAACACAGCTAAACTTCCTTCTAGAGAATCAAGCTCAAACATTACACCCGCACCTGCTCCAAATGAATCCATACGGGACGATAGTACAGTAAGCATCAGAATAGTAGGGATAATAATTTCGTTTGCAGGAATTGCTAAGATGTAAGCTAATAATATTACACCATTTAAACCAATGAGAATACCAAAAGGATTCAGGTACTCAACTATGTGTTCCGCAACACTTAAATCACCAATCAGTACATTTGAACTTGTCCATATTAGAGCACCAGCAGGCACAGCCCATAATACAGCTCTCCATAGAACAGGTAATGTTCTATCGATAATAGAAGTGTAGATTGTCTGTAATATACGTGGTGGACGATAAGGTGGAAGTTCCATACTGAAAGTTGATACCTCTCCCTTTAAAACTGTTCTGGAGAGGCCCCAAGACACTACAAACGTTAGAACAATACCTAATAATGCTATTATCACAACCGCTAATGCTGAAATAATACCGGCCAAATGTGCTGGAACTAGGGCTCCAATAAATACAGTGGCAACTAATATTTGAGTTGGCCACCGTCCATTACATAACGCAAAGTTGTTAGTTATTATTGCAATGAGCCTTTCACGAGGACTATCAATTATACGTGTAGCTATTACTCCAGCTGCATTACATCCCCACCCCATCGCCATACTCAGTGCTTGTTTTCCATGCGCACCACTACGGCGAAACATATTGTCTAAATTGAAAGCAACGCGAGGTAAATAGCCAAGATCTTCCAACAAAGTAAACAATGGGAAAAAAATTGCCATGGGAGGCAGCATGACACTAATCACCCATCCCATAGCCAAATAAATACCATCAATCAGTAATCCATCAAGCCACCAAGGCAAGCCAATAGTACTAGCTCCTGTTTTAAGCAGTGGATACAAATTGTCTAGCAGCAATGTGGCTAACATACTTGAGGGGACATTTGCACCAGATATAGTCATCCAGAAAACTACTGTCAGCATAAGCACCATTAGAGGAAAACCAAAAAAACGGCTGGTTACTAATCTGTCTATAGTTCTATCCAAATCAAAATAAGATCTTTTTTCCTTTTGATTCACAGCTCTATCAGCTATATGAGCTGCATCAGAATATATAGACTCAACCACCCCTTCATGAAACGTACTACCTACATCCCATCTAAGCTTTTCAGCAGTTTCTAGTAATCTTTTTGCCTTATTATCAGACACAGTTAAGTTTCCTCTATACAGGTACTAGGATAAAGATCCTAATTCTCCTGTTTCCAAAGCAGTTGCTATGCGAGTATCACCATCTAAAAGACGTAGAGCGATCCAGCGCGGATTAGGTAAATCTGGAAACATACTTTCAACTTGCCTAGTAAGTTGTTGTACTACTCCGCTCACTGCACTAGATTTATCATCTATACGACGTGGATTACACACTGTACTGCCCGAAGCTACATCGCTTATAGTTTGCAATAGTTGCGGCAATCCTTCTTGAAATCTCGCTACTGTCGGAACCACTGGCACACCTAAATCACGTGCTAAACGACGCTCATCTATATCTAGACCGCGTTTTCGTGCTTCATCCATTAGATTAAGGCACACAACTACCCGATCTGATATCTCAAGCACCTGTAATACCAAGTTTAGGTTACGCTCCAATCGTGTAGCATCTACCACTACAACGGTAACATCAGGTCGCCCAAACAAAATAAAGTCTCTAGCTATTTCCTCGTCAGTACTAGTGCTAAGCAGCGAGTACGTGCCAGGCAAATCTACAATCTTAAAACGTGTAGACTGATACTCATATCCCCCTTCTGCTCGAGCTACCGTTTTACCCGGCCAATTACCAGTATGCTGTCGCATTCCCGTCAATGAGTTGAATACTGTACTTTTACCCGTATTAGGGTTGCCGGCTAATGCAACCACATAATCCCAATCTTCCATATCCACGCCAAGTTTTAATAATTGGGCAGAGTTATGTGCTGGGCAAACTGCACAAGCTTCAGGAACATTAGCATTAATTTCTATATTCACATGTCCTCACTATCTATCTAAGGTCAGATAACATGATGAGCCTCATAAAGGCACAACACTAATCATACTTGCTTGGTCTTGACGTAGTCCAATCAGCGCTTCACGTATCCTATATGCTGTTGGGTCGCCACTTGGACTTCGCATTTCAGCTTTAATCACAGTCCCTGGCAGCACTCCCAAATCTAAAAGTCTGCGACGTTCTAAACCCCTACACTGCCTCGATATTCGCATTACTCGACAACTTTGACCGATATCTAAATTAGACAGGCGTTTACTTTCATCCATATCATCTAAATCAGGTTCTGAAACTGGCACTACTGATATATTGGAAGCCAATAATGGCGCTATGACATGCTCGTCACCTGCAGCCCAAATACGTACAAAATGTTGACCTATTTCTAGTACCTGTATTTCCATACCTGGATGCAATCCTAAAGCTACCAACTGTGAATATAATGTCTTAGGTTCATCTTCTAAATGCACAATGTGCAAACGTTGACCAATCTCTTGATTAGACAATGGAATACCACCATGATATACAAGATCCCCACTTGACGTAGGAATTGGGTCACCATGAGGATCATGAGTAGGATTGCCTAACGAATTTGAAAGGCTATCAATCTCATCTAAAGTCATATTGTGTTCATGAAGCTCGGCTCTTTCATGCCATTCCGATTCTATAAACCCGGTCTGTTCAGCAAGATAATGTTCCCATAACCGATGTGCACGTAATATATGCAGTGCAGAAACACGACCACGTTTTGTAAGTTTGAATTCAGTGCCTTCTAACTTCAATAGACCATGTTTTGCCATTTCATGCAACAAAATAGCAGCTTGATTGCCGCTAATACCAATAGCACCTGTCACACTATCTAGAGTAGTCATATTATTAATTAATTCGTTTTTGTAGATATGTTTTAGAGCGTCTTCACTCAATACCCTATGCGTCAAATGGCTTTGACGCCGCCACTGCCAGAACAAACCCCCATCTGGCCTAAACAAAATAAAAGATGTTGCTAATAGCAACGAAGCATAAGTAAGTGCCAATATTGGATTAGACATAATAACTCACACCCATTGTATACATATAGATGTCTTTTTAGGCATGCCTAAATTATTATACACCACCTAGAAATCGTGGTCAATTAATGATGGAGTGAATTCAGCACCAGTGGAAATCCATAACATGCAATCATGCTGAGTCACCAAATGATCTAAGTCACACTGTTGATACTCAATCATCAGTAATGGCTCACCTCCAACTAAACATTCCCTTCCATCATCACAGTATCCGCCTGACAGACTAAGATGGTATTTCCCGTTCACGGAATAAATTGGTAGCCTATTACCACGTTGATCAATAATAAATGCATCCTGAGTATCAAGTAACGGATCAACAATAGCTTCAATGTCATTATTTGTACGCGCCCAGGCAACAATGGTACGCCTCATAGGACTTAATAAAGTCACCACATGATGTGTAGGCCATATCGAATGACTCACAGTCTGGAAATGAGACAGGTTTTCGGAAAGAACTTGATAAGCAATAGAAGCTGGTCTAAGAGATCCATTATTTCGTATCAGGCCATATGACTCTAATCCCATGACTGGACCAACATGATCAAATAACTTATATATTGCAATTCGTTCAGCTCCAGCTGCAAAAGCAAGTGTGCTTGATTGAATCAAAAAAGAAGCTTGCTGTTCTAAAGTAACAGGTAAAATAGGGTCATACCAAGGATGCAGCGGATCATCCATCGGTGCTGCATTGGTCTCATTCATCCAAATGGCTTTGTCTAGCCCAAATTCGACAAGTATGTCAGATTGCATCTTGATAATTTGGTAGACGCTCTCAGAATCAAAATATACGTGAACAGTAGCTACATCGAAATAGAAGTTATTAGATATTGCATCTTTATCACTTGCTGCTATTTCTAGTAGGCGGCGAAGATAAGGTTCCCTTCCATACACTACATCATGCCAATAAGTCAGACCACCCAAATGAATAACTGAGTCAGGGTCAATTTCTTTAGCTACAATGTATGCTACTTTTACTAGACGATAATAATCTTCGACAGAACCGTCAAATTGCGCACCTGGATGATCAAAAGATATATCTGGTTCATTCCATATAATCCAATGTTTTATTTGATCACTATATTCATATACAATGCGCCTAACAAAATTTGCCCAATGATTGCCAGGATCCGAAACAGGCAAATATAATCCTTCCGGCACTCCCCTATGAGGCAATCCTTTAGTAGCCCATTCTGGTGTACCAATCAATAACGCAGCAATTTCCCTGCTATTCTGTACCGCAGTATCCAGCCATTCATTTTGTAGTAGTGAGTGCTCAGTATTATTTCGATAAATTGGGTCACCATATTGCTCAATAATTTCTAGTCCATGAGGATAAACAGGAATCCAACTATTAGGTCCCAAGGGTTGTACACGGTACCACTCTATTACAACACGGTCCCAGCCCACTTCCCATTTATTGGCAATATGTGATGCCTGATATGATTCCACTATACCAAAACGCGGATCGGGTTTGGTATCATCAGCTCTAACAGTAACTGTTGGAATCATCAGTAACACCATTAAGGTAACATTTATAATAATCAACAGCAAGGACAATCGACTGAATGCAAAGTTATATAAAAAGTTGAAATTAGACATATAATTAGAAAATAAATTGCAGACGTATTGTATGATAAAACAACAAGTCAACATCCAGAATACTATAACGTATAATTTATATAATAGAATAGCATGCAACCACAAAGATTAATTTGGTCTACCATCACGTCAATCTGTTTATTGACCACATCATGTGTAAATAACACAGAGACTAGGCAGGATGCTACATCCACCTTAGCACCTCCTCAAGTCAGCATCACTATTACTACAGCTGAACCCAATGCACTTCCTCAACCTACTCGTAAAACTATCACTGAATCAATTGCACCAACAACTGAAGTCTACACTCCAGATACGTATCATTTGTACAGTGCTCAGAATGGTGATACTTTACCTACAATAGCGCGACGCTTTGTAGTTGATTTAGAACTCTTGTGGAGAGCCAACTCAAATCTATCACGTACAGATTTTCTGGATAGGAATACTCTAGTCACTGTGCCTGATTTAGATCTCAGCAATTCCATTGAGCCTTTCTGGATAGTACCTGACAGCGAGATAGTTTATGGGCCAGGTCAAATCAATCTCGATGTAGAGCAAGAAGTTAGGAATTATCCTGACGGATGGCTTTGGCAAATCGAAGCAGGAAACGACTATCTATTGCCCGGATGGAGAGTTGTACAAGATATATCTGTGGCATATTCGGTTAATCCTCGCATCTTACTAGCACTTATTGAATACCAAAGTGGTTTGGTCACAGGCATTAGCGACGCAGAGTCAATATTACAATATCCACTAAACGTACAAAAATGGAAGTATGCTAAGCTGCCTAACCAGCTAATGTGGGCATCAGAGCAGATTAATGCAGGTTACTACGGATGGAGACATGGTCGCATACAACAGCTTACCCTGGCTGAAGGAGAAACATATCAACTCGACCCACGCCTAAACTCTGGCACTGTAGCAATTTACTCGTTCTTTGCCCAGTTATATTCGCAAGCATTATTTGAACAAGCAATAGGACCCAATGGATTTTCCGCAACATATGAACAACTCTTCGGAGACCCCTTTGATTTCCAAGTTGATCTATTGGAGCCAGGTTTGACACAGCCGGAAATTGAACTTCCCTTTGAACATAATGTTATATGGAATTTTACTGGTGGGCCACACAATGCATGGAGAGACTCAGCTCCTTGGGCAGCTATCGATTTTGCGCCACAATTAGCTGAGCCTGGTTGTGCTAAAAGCACTGACTGGATTGTGGCACCTGCATCAGGTGTAATATCTCGTATCCAGAATGGTGTATTAGCCCAAAACTTAGGCAATGACAAGTCAGAACTCACAGGTTGGACTCTAGTTTACGTACATTTATTGCCTGAAAAATATAAGCTCAGAGTAGGCCAACAAGTCGAATCTGGAGAACGACTAGGTCGACCATCTTGCGAAGGAGATTTCGAAAGCACAGGTACTCACTTACATCTAGCGCGCAAATACAATGGTGAGTGGATACCGGCTTCTGGACCTCCCACTTTCTCTCTTGGCAATTGGGATGTTATAGGAGAGCATCGTCCGTATCGCGGCAAATTACATAATCATAACAGTGGAATCTCGATAGAAGCCTGCGCTTGCGTAAATGACAATCAAATTTCAAAACCACACAAATGACAGATATGAATATAATGAGTATGAGGACCAAACAATGACAAAAAGTACCTTTCAATTTGGAACGGTCGGGTCACCAGTCACTACCCCCAAAAGCCCAGGTGGTTCAGTAGGAGCTATTGCACAAACAGCTGTACTAGGTCTAACAACTCTAGAATTAGGATGGGTACATTCTGTACGAGTAAAAGAGTCTACCTGCGAAAAAATCAATGCAGCTTCCGAAGAAAACAATGTAACTCTTAGTGTGCATGCACCATATTTTATTAACCTAAATGCGAAGGATGAGGAATGGCCAAAAAGTCGAAGGCGTTTAATGGATGCGGCTCATTACGGAAATTTGGCTGGGGCTACTGACATAATTTTTCATCCCGGTTCTTATTTCGGTGCTCCACCAAAAGAGGTATTACCATTAGCTATAGAAAGACTGAATGGATGCGTTGAGGAGCTAAGACAATCATCCAATACAGTAACACTGCGTCCAGAAACAATGGGTAAAAGTGCCATGCTTGGATCGCTCACTGATACACTTGAACTTTCCAAAAATATACCAGGGGTTGCTCCATGTATAGACATTGCTCACTTACATGCCCGTAATGGTGATGGTACAGTTAACACTTACCAAGAATTTGAAGATATTATTGAATCCATAAGTACCACACTAGGTGACAAAGAACTTAACAATTTGCACATTCACATCTCCGGAATAGAATATGGCCCTAAGGGCGAACGGAAACATTTGACTTTTGAAGAAGGAGACCTAAATTACTTTGATTTTCTGCAAGTGTTATCCGATTGCCATTGCTCAGGTAGACTGCTTTGTGAAAGCCCAATAATGGAAGACGATGCACTGTTAATTAAGAAAGTATGGCAACAAATACAAAATAGCTAACAACAATTATATGAAAGCCCTGGTAAAAACAAGAGCACAAGTTGGTCTTGAGCTCAAAGAAATTCCAACTCCTGAACCTGGCCCAGATGATGTACGCATCCATATAATGAAAAGTTCCATTTGCGGAACTGACTTGCATATTTATGATTGGGACGATTGGGCATCACATAACATAAATATTCCTCTTACTATAGGTCACGAATACGTAGGAATTGTGGACAAAGTTGGTAGTAACGTACATGATTACTCTCCAGGCGATTTGGTGTCAGGAGAAGGTCACATAGTGTGTGGGCGCTGCCGCAACTGCTTAGCAGGAAGACGACATTTGTGCCGCGATACACTAGGAGTCGGAATCAATCGTCCTGGTGCCTTTGCAGAGTATCTCATAATACCTGTTGCCAATGTATGGCCTTGCGATAGTAAAATACCTCTAGAGATACTAACCTGTTTCGACCCATTAGGTAATGCCACACATGCATCATTGTCATTCAATGTAATAGGTGAGGATGTGCTTATAACTGGTGCAGGACCAATTGGTCTTATGGCAGCTTCAATAGTACGTCATATAGGTGCCCGTCACGTAGTAATCACTGATCCCAATCCTTACAGACTTACATTAGCTAAGAATATGGGCGTTAGTATGGCAATCAATCCTCAAGAACAAACGCTCACAGATATAATGAATCATCTAGCTATGAAAGAGGGATTTGACGTTGGTCTCGAAATGTCTGGAAGTCCCAAAGCACTACACTCCATAATAAAAAACATGAGTCATGGAGGAAAAATAGCTTTGCTTGGATTACTTCCGGATACCACAACTACAGCTTGGAATAAAGTAATTTTCCATGGATTAACTATTAAGGGCATATATGGAAGAGAAATGTTTGAAACTTGGTACAAAATGACTACTATGTTGCAATCTGGATTAGATATCTCTAAGGTAGTAACACATCAAATGAGTTATAAAGATTATGGCGATGGTTTTGACTTGATGCGTTCAGGACAATGCGGAAAAGTAGTTTTGGACTGGAGAGAAATATAGATGGTTGACAATTTACGCAATCATATTCTACAGGAATTAGAAAACATTAAGTATTCTGGACTGTACAAAGATGAGAGAATAATAAACAGTCCACAGCAATCTAAGATTTTGGTCAAGGGTGATAAAGAAATAATTAATTTGTGTTCAAACAACTATTTAGGTTTGGCGAACCATCCAGCTATCATTGCAAGTGCTCATGAAAGTCTTGACTTGTGGGGTTATGGTATGTCGAGCGTACGTTTTATTTGCGGAACCCAGTCAATACACAAGAGTCTAGAAAATGCCACTAGCACTTTCCTTGGTACTGAAGACACGATTCTATACACGTCCTGTTTCGATGCCAATGCCGGACTTTATGAGACATTGCTAGGACCAGAAGACGCAATCATTAGTGATGAACTCAACCATGCCAGTATCATCGACGGAATCAGATTGTGTAAAGCGACCAAATACAGATTCATCAACGGCGATATGAACGATTTGGAAAAGCAATTAATAGCCTCTCAATCCGCTAGATTTCGCATGATAGCTACCGATGGAGTATTTTCCATGGATGGCACCATTGCAAACCTGAGTACAATATGTGACCTAGCAGATAAGCATCAAGCTATTGTAATGATTGATGATTCGCATGCTGTTGGTGTTCTAGGGCAATCTGGTCGCGGAACTCATGAATACTGTGGAGTCATGGGACGAGTCGATATTATTACTGGCACATATGGAAAGGCACTTGGAGGAGCAAGCGGTGGATATACTAGTGGCCCACGTGAAATCATATCTCTCTTAAGACAACGTTCTAGACCTTACCTATTCTCTAATACTTTATCCCCAAGTATAGTAAGTGCATCATTAACATCTTTAGAGATGTTATCGCAATCCACTGAGTTGCGCGAAAAACTAGAATCAAACACCTCATATTTTAGAAAAGGCATATCTGAAATAGGTTTTGAAACACCGGACGGTGAACATCCCATATTACCTATTATGCTAGGAGATGCACTAGCCGCACACAACATAGCTGAACGTCTCCTAGAACTTGGAGTATACGTCATAGGCTTTTCTTATCCAGTTGTACCCAAAGACAAAGCCCGCATACGTGTTCAGATATCCGCTGCTCACACTCAAAATGATTTAGATGAAGCACTTAAAGCCTTTGAGCAAGTTATGAGGGAAATTTCCAGTACTTCCCTATGACATTTAACCTACTTGCTTGGTGCAAATGTATCCATCATCAGATAAGGATCTCCTAGTGGATATAGGATAGGACAAGTACATCCACTTTTAACGTACTCATTTACACGCTCTCGAACTTCATCCGGTGTGCCAGTAGCACTAATACTCAAAACAAACTCATCAGGCACATATTGCATAGCTTCTATAATTTGATCCTTGCTAGCAGGCCATCCCAATATTTGCTGAACTTTTTCAACGATATCAGCAGACACGCCCGAGGCTTGGGCAATATGCGGTTGTTGTGCCAAATATTGAGTAAGCAACGTTTTAGCCCCCTCAATAGCTTTTGCTCGATCATCGTGTACTGAACACACTATTAATTGTGGCCGATCAATTTCATCTAAGTGACGACCAGCACGTTTGGCACCATCTTCCAATTGCTGCATGGCCCTGTCATTATAATTTGGGGGAACACAATAATTTAGAACAACACCATCGGCAATCTCACCTGTGAGCTCCATCATTTTTGGTCCAGTTGCACCTATATAGATTGGTACATTCCTTGCCTCTGATCGACCATGCACTACATCGAGCTCTACACCTTTAAGTTGATGAAATTCGCCCGTAAAAGTAACATTCTCAAGTGCTAGTAACTTGCGTAACAGCTCAACAGTCTCTCTCATGGCCAAAAGAGGTTTGCGGCGATGAATTCCTACATTGGATGCCAACGGATCCCACCACGCTCCTATACCACAAATAATCCGATCAGGTGCGAGATCATCTAAAGTAAGTAAGGTCGATGCTAATAATCCAATATTACGTGTCCAATTATTTATTACACCGGAACCCACCTTCAGAGTAGATGTATGTGCTGCAAACGCAGCCATGGGTACAATCGCATCCCTGACTAACCTACTTTCTGCCTGCCACACTGCTTCAAAACCTTTCTTCTCTGCATACTGAGCATATTTTATGCCCTCAGCTAGAGAATGTGCATCTTGCAGATAAAGTGCTACCCTATCCATTTGTCTCCACCTCCTATTATTGAGTGTTTAAAACTACATTTTGCAGTCGTCTTAGATCATCTGGATCATCAATATCAAATGCAACATTAGACAGACGGTATACATGTAATTTAGCTTTAATACGTTTTGCTTCCACCTTGTGACTTGACAGACTGTCTCTTCCAAACTTGTATCGTAACACGCCAGGTGGTCTTATGAAAAGCGCATTAGTTCCTACACCATGTTGATCAGGTACAATCCTGACCAACCTATTAGAATCGTCTGCATCGACGATTTTTTCAACATCTGCTATTGTCAATAATGGCAAATCTGAAGGAAGAACCAGCAAACCGGTAGCACCATGCGCCAATGTCACTGATGTTGCTTGATGTAACGCACTATTGAGATCTGAAGGGCTATCTTCTTGAACTGTGAAAACTGCCTGCTTGTCAGCCAATCGCAAAACACTTCTATCATTACTTATCACTATAGTGTTTTCAATTAATTCCGATTCGTTCAGTGTCCTTAGAGTACTTAATAGTAAACTACTAATAAGATCTCGCCTTGCATCTGCAGACAGCACATCCGATAAACGGCTTTTACTAATATCTAAATTTTTCACCGGAACAATTGCCCAGTTAGCCATGATATTCAATTATCTCCGACTTTAATTTCATGAGCAAAATCCATAATATTGTTCGCAAGACTTTTCTTGACTTTTAAAGACGTCATAATCGTATCCGTTACTAGTACACGTTGTCCTATGTCTTCTATTTTGCTTGCTTCAGCGGCATCTTTTTTGTCGATAACAAAACCATCTGCAATATCTTTATACTCTAGAGCGACAGAGACCGCAGATGGAGTGTACCCCAATTCACGCATCATCTTAGCAGCTGGACCCTTGATTGCTTGACCATCTACTATTGGAGACACCGCTATTATGGGCACCGCAATATCACGCAATTGATCCCGTATACCTCCTAGAGACAATATAGGAGCTATACTAACATACGGATTGGAGGGACAAATTATTACTGCTTCCAGATCTTTTGCCTTCAAAGATTCAGATGCAAGCGGATTGAACACAGCAGTTTGCACACCCTCAAATTCAAATCCTAGCACTTTGGGTGAACAGCCAAGATGAACAAAATACTCCTGAAATGGGAGGAACCCTTCATCTGTGTCTACCATAGTCCGCACAGGATCATCAGTCATTGGTAATATCCGCACATCAGTTCCCATAATTCTACAAAAGTCTGCTGTGATATCACTCAATTTATCATTAGCATTCATACGATATGTCCGATGAATATGTGTTGCTAAATCACGGTCACCTAAGCTAAACCAAGTCTCACCGCCTATTTCCCGTAGTGCTTCTAGAAAGTTCCAGCTTTCTGACTGTAGACCCCAACCTGTCTCAACATTGTTTAGGTCACATAACGTGTACATGACTGTATCCAAATCTGGACATATATACAGACCCAAATGTTCAAAATCGTCAGCCGTATTTACCACAACAGTCAACTTGTTCGATTCAAGGACTTCTGCCAATCCTTTAGTCAATTTAGCACCACCTACTCCACCAGCCAGAGCTACAACTGAACCTATAGCCACTTAGTAACCTTCGACAATGAAAAACGAGACGGTGTCTTACCATCTTCATCTGGGTAACCTAACGTAACCAGGGCTTGTGGATACCAATTCTGTGGCAGTTTTAGAGTGTCTATCACTGTTTTAGTACAGAACAAAGGAGCACACCTCCAACAAGCACCTAATCCCATCTCATGAGCTGACAACAATAAATTTTGCACCGCCATAGCCGTACTCTGAACGGCCATCATTAGCTCAGCACTACTTCTATGTCCATCCACATACACATCCATATCAGACATAGTTAAGCAAACTACAATGACTATTGGTGATCCAACAATTAATTGTATAGATTTAGCAACATCGCGCTCAATAATTTCGGGATCATCACCATCGTTGGTGCGGTCAACACGCAATTTATTGCCCATTGCATTAGCAAGATTTTCTTTGTGAAAGGCCTTTTGTAACACTGCAAACCTCCAAGGTTGCTTATTATGTGCAGAAGGAGCCCATGTAGCAGCTTCAAGCAACTTATTTAAAACATCATCTTGCACCGTATCAGTGAGATAACGACGAATCGAACGACGGCTTTTCAATACCTGCTCAAACATGAAGAACCTGCCTGGCTATATCATTCATCCCAACTAATATTCCTAACGAATTTCATTTATCATAACTATCTAATAGTTTTGAAGCTATTATCTCAGATATGTACCTGTTGCCCTCGGGCATCAAATGTATAGAGTCGGCTCGGTATTGATCTATATCAACAGCATGCAAATCGACAAGAATGAACTCATCGAAATTACCAAATCGTTTTATCAAGCTTGAACCTAGTATATCTCCTCTAAGTGCAAGTCTCTGCATTAAATCATCCGATGTGCTGGCATCACTAATTTCAGATCCAGCAAGTTGGCTAGCCGGACTAGGTTGTAGAATAGCAACAACTTTTGTTCCATTTCGCAGTACATCTGCTACAAACTCTACATACATTTGCACAAAATCCTCGGTCGCTTCATTGGCATCAGTATTCTTATCAATAGTTACCACTACTCTATTTATTGATTCCATCATATTAATATAAGATGTTTGTCCTTCTAAAAACTCCATTACGACATGAATCAACAACGAAACATCTCGAAGTTTGGTATTGATAGGCAACCACAACTGACACCAATCGCCAATACCATTGTATCCTGCATGAATCACCAAAACATCAAACTTGTACATCTTAGAAAAATGTCTGAAACGACGTATTCCACAATCAAGACCTGCCCCTTCCAAGCCCAAATTAGCGACTCTGAAGCTATGATGATCATTGGTATTGACATACACATTAAGATGTTCCTCAAAATATGCTGGCCAAGCCTCCCACCAATCAACACCATTCCCATAGGTTGTACTACCTCCGATAGCCGCTATATAGTGGGTGTCTTCTGGTTTGATAATCGAAATAACCGGCCCCCTATACCCAATATAATTCATGCCAACATGTAATGGAGATGGGGTATGTTTAGAACTTAAGCTTCGTAGACCAACCTCAACAGTAACAAAAAGCCAAACAAAAAACATCAATGCCATCAAAGAAAGATAAGGACCACCATTCAGTAACCTCATAGCCCTAATTCTCACCGGACCACTTAGCAAGACAATACTTGCAATGGAAATACCGAGTGACGGCAATATCATTCCTACAATCCAGTTGTTTGAATATGGTAAAAAAGCAAGCCATGATCCAGATTGACCAATGGCGCTTTCGGATTGGTGCAATAGCGAAAATAAAAATGGCAGAAATATAACAGCCAGACCAACCATCTTTACTGTTTTACTCATAGTCAGATTAAATTTTTGATTTGTATTACTAGAATCGATACAATACTAAAAAAGTCAGTTGACACATGTCCAACATGAACATGTTTTACATGAATGGTCATCTTATCCCATGGATGAGATCAATTTAGGAACAAACTTGTAGGTTACTCTGATTTCACCCTTGTAACCATCATACGGTCCACCTGTATATTTCATAGAAAGATAATCAATCATCTCACGTGCACCCTCCTCTGTGATTTCGACAACTCGGCCACGTATCTGAATGTAACGATATGGATTTTCAGGGTCTGAAATCGCCATCGCTACTAAACCACTACGACGCATAACTCTGTCTTTCACCCTATCGCGCGCACTGTTCAATACTATATATTCACCATCATAATCAAACCACAAAGGTGTAACGTGAGGAGTTCCATCTTTCAATGACAAAGCTAAGTTCGCAAATGCTTTTTTGTCCCAAGATAAGAGATCTTGATATTTTTGTGGTATTGCACTCGCCATAAAACCTCCTGATTATCGAAATAGATCTTGTTGTTTGTTACGCAATAAATCAGATGCCTTTCCTTCAGACAATGGATAAGGCAATCCCCTAACATGTACTACTGGGCGCATTTCATTGCCCTGACCCATTAGCAACGAAGCAGCAGCTGCAATCTCATCCGCTAGACCAACTTGCGTTGTCTTAAGATCCGCTCCAAAAATGTCAGGACAACCACGCAAATCTAGTAAAGCAGGTATCCCAGAAGAACCCAAAGCCAATCCTACTGTGCCATTTCGCCAAGCACGACCATGACTATCATTAATTATTATCCCTACGCAAATACCAGCTTCTGTCTGTATTCTATTCTGAATTTCACTACAAATACGATCTGGATCAGTAGGTAGAAGCAATACGCGAGAACGTCCCTCAATATGATCAATATTAGAACTATCTACTCCAGCATTAGCTGCAACAAAACCAAGACGATGCTCCGTCACTAAGATGCCTTTGCTTTTACGTACAACCTCACTAGATTCTGACAAAATAACTTCTACTAACCTAGGATCTTTGTCAACTTCATCTGCCAAACAACAAGCATATTCTGACGGAATAATATCTTCCAAATCTACATATCTATCCTCTGCCTTTGAAACAATTTTGTGAGTTATAACAATAACATCCCCTGGTTCTAACACAATACTAGTACGATCCAAGGCAGTGGATACTATCGTCATAATATCATCCCCTGGACCTACTGCGGGTATATCCGATAGTGCCGTCAACACAATCTGGCCTATAGCATTCATGATTAAGAATTGTAAGTACTCAAATCAAAGACAAGACAGGTCCAATGCAACTTGTTTTATTTTTCAAGTCGAGTAATACCAGTTACTCTAATTCCTGCATCCCTAATCTTGTAAAGTTTGTTCAAACTAATGAGAACTGGAGTCAAAGATTCAATTGCAATAGCATTTACTAATAAACCTGCATGGATGCCAGACATACCAGCGGCTTCAACCAGAGTAATCACCTCTTCGCAGGCTGATGCGTCATTGCCACAAACTAACACATCACAATCAATATCCCTTTCCGGATCTTGCAGATGAGCAGCTGAGATATTTTGAAATGCAGATACTACCTTAACATCAGAGCCTAAAATTTCTTGTGCCTCCAAACTCGCAGCACCACCTGCAGGGATATGAACCTGATCCACCTTAGGGGGCATTAACGGCACTGTAACATCTATCAAAATTTTTCCATGCAGATTTTCCTTCAAATCCAATAATGTTTCTCGATGTGCACTATATGGAACCGTGAGAACAACAACCTCAGATACCTTTACAGCAGACAAATTATCCTCTCCAACGAGCTGAGGTTTTGTATCGGGAATATTGATATTAAGCTCGGCAGCTTTACCTAAAGCTTTATCTAAAGTCCGAGACCCAATAGTGACGTGGTATCCAGAATATGCCCAACGCAAGGCTAGCCCACTACCTTCTGCACCGGTTCCGCCAATAATTGATATTGAAGGCAACATAAATTTTCACCCTATTCAGTATTATAAAATCGCTTCCAAGCTGCAGCAGCCAGCTCCCTACTCCGCTGGGTAATTTCAATTTCATCAAGAAACAAAAGTTGTCTGTCTCGCATAAGCACTTTGCCAGCACATATAGTGGTATTTACCATCCCAGATTCGAATCCAAAAATTATATGCCAAGGCAAATTTCCATAGGTAAGTGGGGTTGTCGGCTCATAATCCACAATTATTATATCGGCATATGCGCCTACTTCAAGCACACCTACAGGCGCTGTATTAAACAATTGACTTGCTAAATCTGCATTATTGCTAACACCCATATCGACTATAGCATTACCTGAAACCATGCGGGGATCCTTATGAGCCACCTTATGAAGCAAATAAGTCATTTTCCATTCTGACCACATGTTATTTGAAAACCCATCATTTCCAAGACCGACTCGCACACCTTTCTTGAGCATTTGCTCAACTTCAGCTACCCCAACGCCATTGTTCATATTCGAGCGAGGTTGATGTGTCACCCATGTTTCAGTCTCAGATATAATATCTATCTCTGCTGGACTTAAATACACACAATGCGCAGCAATAGTGTCTGGACCTAGTATTCCAAATCTATGTAAACGTTCAACTACCGGCAATCCTGACCTATCCAGACTATTTTCTTGATCAGCATTGTGTTCCGCGACGTGTATATGAAAACCAACTCCACTAGGCACAGCCATGGCACAAGCTTCAAGTGTAGCATCACTAAGTGACATGGAAGCATGCAAACCAAACATTGCTCTAAGACGATCATTCAAGTATCCATCACCTATTGATTTAATGAATCGCAAGTTCTCATTTATGCCTGCTTTTGTATAACTTATCCCATGTCTATCAGAAACTTCATAGCATAGTACCGAACGCAGGCCAGCTTGCTGCACAGCTTCAGCAATAATAGCAAGGGAACCCTCCACATGAAAAGCACTAGCATGGTGATCGATTAAAGTAGTAGTGCCATGTTTGATTGCATCCACAAGACAGACAAGAGCACTGAATCTAACATCTTCTTCGGTCAATATCTGGTCCAATTTCCACCAAAGACGTTGCAATATTTCTGGAAAATCTACTGGGGGACTGCCAGGTATGGACAATCCTCGCGCAAATGCGCCGTAAAAATGAGTATGAGCACATATGTTGCCTGGCATCACCAAATTACCGCACGCATCAATTACTTCCTGACCTTGATACCTATCCAACAAATCACTTGTATCACCTATATCAACTATACGGTCATTCTCAACCAACAGCGCACCATCTTTAATGATCCTGCCATCATGTCCCCAAATCACAAGTTGACCGTTAACGATCAGCATTTATATACCTCTGCACATGTTAGTCTAAATATAAACTCACTATAACCTAGCACAACCACCAACTATTAGTATCATACCCTTTCAAAAGTGTTGGACAAACATTCCGAGATTGTAACATAGACATACTATGGTAACTGACCTGCAATATGCAGACAAATACTTTCTTTATTGGTCGGCTCCCAATCTCTCATTTCTCACATAACATAGTATGCCATTTGCAACACCTTGAGCCACTGTAGATGAATTGTTAGTCAACATGTCTCGATCAAGGTTCATGAATCCAACCTCGATGATTGCAGCAGGGGTTTCCGCATCTAATTCACGAAATGCATGATAATACTCCATGTCATATGTAATACTGCCTGCATGGAAATTCATTTTAGTGACTGATTCATAATGACTTATAAGACAGTTAACCAGTCGATTAGATTCTATTGGTGTCTGTGTCTCCAATGATGCAGTGACCTTGTAGCCTGTAGCCTGCTCATTTATATATTCACACGAATCAGAATGTATAGAAACAAGAGCACTAGCTGCGTAATCATTCAAACGATCATCAAATTCATCAAGAATGTCTACATCATAACCCGTCGAATATAATATATCCTTGACTTGTTCTGCAATATTCAAGTTTATCTCCACCTCAGTAAGACCATCTGGACATACTGCGCCCGAGTCACTACCACTATGACCAGCAACAATGCCAACAAGCTCTCTAGGTTCTGGTGTAACAGTAGGGGGTACAGGACTGGCATTACGACCTACCCGCGTAGCCATGGCTCGGGCAATATCGCGAGCCGCACTACGAGGCAGTACTGAAGCAGGTGTCCACAACGTAAAAGC
This sequence comes from Anaerolineales bacterium UBA3499, assembly GCA_002377585.1. Taxonomy (GTDB): domain Bacteria; phylum Chloroflexota; class Anaerolineae; order Anaerolineales; family UBA11657; genus UBA11657. The sequence goes on from DFQC01000038.1 coordinate 110,612, forward strand.
AGTTGCAACAACCATCCCCACCAATAATACTGTTCCTATGTATCTGACTATATCTCGGAATCTGTTCCCGAAACCAGTTTTCTGATTTGGCAAGTCTTCAAAATCCATATAGCTAATCCTACCCTCATGTGTCTTTCCAGACAAATCATCTTGTCAGTATGTCGCAAGAATAGTGCCGGACATTACTCAAAGTTACAAATTCAAATAGTTGACATACACGCACACAACCTTATAATAATCATGTAGCAATAGTTGCATATTATAGAACTTGGATAAGAATAAGTATATGTATAACAAAGTATATGTGTAACAAATGTATGTGTAACAAAAGGGGATTTTAATCCGCCAGTCGCTCTAATCACTAGGACTGCTTCGTTACAATATAACGAACCACCTCCAAAGGCCAAACGACTACTAGCGGGATAACGTTCCACAATTTTTCTGTCGCCCGCTTTTTGTAGTCTCGTGTGGCCTTTTGTTATTGCCGCATGTTAAGAATATGTGAATATGTATTAAAGAATAATATGACACAATCGAATGTAAATTCACCAGAATATCATCCAGTACATATACCAGCAACCAAATCTCTGGAGGCTTCCGTAGGCAATACTCCTCTCGTACGACTGCGTCATGTGACTCATGAGTTACCCAAATCTGTACACATATATGCTAAGACTGAATGGACTAATCCAGGCGGTTCTGTCAAAGACCGAGCCGCACTATTTATCATAAGAGACGCAGAAAAATCAGGTAACCTGACACCAGGCATGACCTTGCTTGACTCCACTTCTGGCAATATGGGGATCTCATATGCTACTTTTGCAGCTGCGCGTGGATATCAAGTCACATTGTGCTTACCCGACAATGTTAGTCCTGAAAGAAAGAAAACGCTCCAGGCTCTCGGTGCTGAATTGATTTTTACGGATGCAATGGAAGGTTCAGATGGTGCAATAGTTCGAGCTCGCGAAATTGTGGCCCAAAATCCTGAAAGGTACTATTATGCAGACCAATATAATAATCCTTCTAGCTGGCATGGACATTATCACACTACGGGCCCAGAAATAATCAACCAGACACAAAATCGAGTTACTCACTTTCTATGTGGATTAGGAACTAGTGGCACCATGATGGGTGCCGGTAGTTATTTGAAAGAATATGATGAAACAATACAGATCATTGCAATACAACCTGAAGGACCTTTTCATGGTATAGAAGGACTCAAACACATGGATTCATCAATTAAACCAGGCTTCTACAATGAAAATCTGCCAGACACTCATTTGCCAGTACGGACAGAAGATGCCCTAGACATGACACGTCGGCTAGCAAGAGAAGAAGGATTGCTAGTAGGAATATCTTCGGGAGCAGCTGCTTTTGCTGCTATCGAATCTGCTAAACTTCTAAAAGAAGGTGTAATCGTTACCATATTTTGTGATAACGGGTACAAATACTTGTCAGATAGATTCTGGACAGATGGAAATAATCAGTAATGACTTTATATTTACCTGAACATATTTACCAACAAGTCGCTTTGCATTTGACTTCAGCTTACCCTCATGAAGGCGCCGGATTTCTTATAGGAAAAATACTAGATGACCAGCGCTGTGTGTGCATGATTCTTGCACTAGACAATGAATGGGATACAAATGAAAAACATAAGCGTTATAAAATCAAGGCAAACACTTATCTTGAAGCTGAAGGTACTGCAGAAAAGAATGGTTTGGAACTAGTTGGTGTTTTCCATTCACATCCAGATCACCCGGCTCAACCTTCAGAGTATGATCGTGAGCTTGCTTTGCCTTGGTGGTCATATTTAATAATATCTATCCAACACAAAAGGGTTGATCATTCAAGATCTTGGATTCTCAGTGAGAACCGAGATCATTTTGTCGAAGAATTGCTAAAAATCGAGTAAGACTAGTACATACATAAGTTATTTGAAAGATTTATATAACTCTAACAGTAATCCGATAACATATTCATACACAAAAGGACCTTCAACATATGCCTAACATTCGAATCCCAACACCATTGCGAACATATACAAACGGAGATACTGACATTACAGTCAAAGGTAACACCGTTGGCGAAGCATTGCATGACCTCACTAACCAACATGTTGAACTAAAACAACATTTGTACAATGAAGATGGAAAACTGCGTGCATTTGTCAATATATTTCTAGATGGGGATGATGTGCGCAATCTAAACGGAGAAAATACTGCTCTCAACCCAGAATCGAGCTTGAGGATTGTTCCTTCAGTAGCAGGAGGATGTATGTATAAGCACACACTCAATATGAACGGAAATCAATGAGTATAGCAGTCAACCCCCCACCAGCCGAAGATGTACAACTAAGTAATGATGAGATTATTCGTTATAGTCGACATCTAATCATGCCGGAAGTCACATTATCTGGTCAGAGAAAGCTCAAGGATGCCAAAGTACTATGTGTAGGCACAGGAGGACTAGGTTCACCTGTAGCTCTATACTTGGCTGCAGCTGGCGTGGGAAACATTGGTATGGTAGATTATGACATAGTAGAAGCTAACAACCTTCAACGTCAAATCATTCATGGTACATCCACGATCGGACAACTAAAGGTAGAATCCGCTAAGAATCGGTTGCTCGACATCAATCCTCATATAAATATTACTGTACACAACAATCTGTTTACTTCTCAAAATGCCCTGGAATTAGCAGAACCTTATGATTTAATTATTGACGGTACTGATAATTTTCCAACTCGATACTTAGTTAATGATGTTTGTGTGTTACAAAACAAACCTAACGTATACGGTAGCATCTTTCGGTTTGAGGGACAAGTTTCCGTCTTCTGGGCTGAACATGGTCCCTGTTATCGATGCCTTTTTCCAGAACCACCTCCACCGGGTTTAGTACCTTCATGTGCAGAAGGCGGAGTGTTAGGTATATTACCTGGAACAATAGGAACAATGCAGGCCACTGAAGCCATTAAGTTGATCGTAGGTATAGGAGAACCACTAATTGGTAAACTACTGCTTTACGATGCCTTAGCTATGAGTGTTGACACAGTTAGACTAAAAAAGAGTCCTGACTGTGTAATTTGTAGTTCACAACCAACAATTACAGAACTCATAGATTATGAGCAATTCTGTGGCATGCCATTACACGACCAAACAGATGAAGAAGGAGCAGGCGAAGAATGGGATATTACTGTCTCACAACTAAACGACAAGTTTAAGGAAGGAGCTCCAATAAGACTCATTGATGTGCGAGAAGACTTCGAATGGGATATAGTACACTTACCCCAAGCAGAATTAATTCCAATGGGTGATTTGCCTGGTAGATTAAGTGAATTTGATACTACTGATGAACATGTGATAATGTGTCGCACAGGTGGTCGATCCGCGCAAATGCTACAATTGCTGGTCAGCGCCGGAATTACAAAAGTTAAGAATCTAAAAGGTGGCATACGAGCTTGGGCAACTGAAATTGATACTGAACTGCCTATCTACTAGTAAGTAGCAAGTAAGATGTACAATTGATCTACAGAGCGGGTGATCGGATTCGAACCGACGACATCCAGCTTGGGAAGCTGACGTTCTACCCCTGAACTACACCCGCAATATTTGCATATTGATCGTACCTACTATTCTTTAAAAACGCGTAGTCCACTATCAGAAATTGTAGATACAAACACAAACAGACATCCTAACAATGTAATATACCAACCCAATCCAATCCCGGGAATGATTCCATACAAATTCCCTACTACTGGACGAATTAACAACAATGCTCTCAGTGCTCCATAACCCACTAAAGCAGTTGCGATACCCTGTAAGAGCTTCATCCACCTCCTATCCCTCCAATACCACACCGATATTATTGTTGTCAGAGTGCCACATACCAGTGCAATCTGCAACTGAACAGTCGAGTCAGTATTAAAGTACAAAATAGCTGGATAACTCGGTACCATCATCATTATTGCTAGACCAACAACAATCAACAACCATCGCCATAGTCCACCTTGAAGTGACACTTCAAAAGTTAGCACAACAGCTAGAGATATTAAAGCTAGAAAATTCAATTGGCTTATTGCAATACTACCATCTTGCACTTGAGGTAGCAGCAGTACCCATTCTGCCAAATCATAAGCACCCATATTTAATGCAGCTGCACGATGAGGAACCCAAGGCAGAAAATATCCTAACCACATCATTGTTAAACCTATCAATTTTAGATTTTGCTGCGAAAAATATTTTGGCACGCTAATATGTAACATTTGTCAGATATTCTATCATCTACTGGATACTACACTATATTGCCATCACATTAATTGTTCACACTAATTTATTGATAGAATAGAGGTTCTAGGACAGTAGTGATTCTGGACCCAATCCTGTGACAACCAAACCAGCAATATCAATTGCTTGAGTCGCTGCATCTTGTGGCAAAATTCCGCGAGACAGACCTGCTAAAGTAGCACCGCAGAATGTATCGCCAGCCCCTGTCGGATCAAACTCTTCTACTGACTTTGCAGGCATGCCTTCAGACAAATCATCAGTCAGAACGATTGCGCCGTTTCTACCTAATGTCACAAAAACTAACTTCCCAGGGTCTACTACAATGTTACCTATTGAACCAAATAATCCGACAGCCTCATTCTCATTCATGAAAAAAATATCTACTTCCTTCATCAACTTCATCACCGTCTCGGGCTCATGCTGCACCACATACGAGTATGTGCCAGCCGAAATCAACTGCGCTCCGCGTGTCCGACATGCCTTAACAAAATGTAACTGACGCTCTGCACTACTCAATGCTGCCAAATGCACTATCTTATATTCTGACAAATCGGATGGTAAATCTTCTGGAACAAGTTCAATCTCTCCCCCCCACTCTATTGCATTGAGTGTAGCCACATCATTACCATGATGTGTAATCTCAAGTTGTGGTAATTTATGTGATAAGATCTGCGGCCCAAACCAATGCAAATAGCCGTCTATTGTTTTCAATATAGACGACATGCTGCCTGGACGAGGTGCAAACAATGCTACTGATACCCCAACAAACTGAACAGCGATGGCAGTATACATACCTGCCCCACCCACAGTACGAAAAGATTTGTCGCCTATATGTAATCTGTCAATAGATACTACTCCGACTACAAGCACATCGGCGACGACAGTATTACGAATCATTTGTTCAATAACCACACCACCCGTAGACCTTCCAATGTCAGCCATGGAGCCACAACGTCGATGATATCGGATTCTTTGGAGATAGTCTCAGCAAGTCCTCCAGTACCGATAACCTGCATATCTGAACCCAATTCAGTTCGAAAACACTCTACCATGTACTGGACAAGACCAACATACCCAAATAACAAACCGGATTGTATCGCATGCTGAGTATTACGCCCAATGACATTCGGCGGACGCACAATGTCAACCCGTGGTAATTTTGCTGCCCGATGGAATAAAGCATCTGCAGCTATTTCGATGCCCGGAGCTATCGCTCCACCCAAGTATTCGCCAGTGTCAGAAATGGCATCAAAAGTAGTCGCTGTGCCAAAGTCAACAATACAAGCTGGATATCCATATAAGGCTAATACAGCAGCTGCATCAACAACTCTATCAGCACCAACCTGGCGTGGATCATCACAACGAATTGAAACTCCAGTCTTTACACCAGCATCCACCACTAACGCATCTAAGTCCAGGTATTTCTTGAAACACTCTAATAATCCACTCGTTAATGTAGGGACAACTGAAGCTATAATAACTGCCTGAATATCATCCTTTTGCAAACCCGAATGATGGAAAAGACCTAACATCTGTAGACCAAATTCATCGCTGGTTCTATTAATGAGAGTAGCCATACGCCATCGTGGGCCAAGCTTTTCACCATTAAATACCCCTAGTGTAATATGTGTATTACCTATATCAACTGCTAGCAACATATCTCCAGCCATATCATGAATCCTCCAGCACCATATTATCGATAAGGACAACTGATCCTATTTTGACAGCAATACTGCACAGAGCTCGGTCCGATACATACTGCAATTCTTTTAGACTGTTAATATCTGAAACTGACACATATAGTGGCTGTGCTAATTTTTCTATACGTATAACATCTGTAATTAGTGTTCGCAATCTGCTTGCATCAGTCTCTCCATTGGAAAAAGCTGCTTCAGCTTCACATAGTGATTTATATAGCACTACAGCGGCCTTCCTTTCATATGGATTTAGACGCGAGTTGCGTGAGGACAATGCCAAACCATCTGTATCGCGTATAGTCGGACATATTAAAACATCAATTGGAAAACCAAGGTCAGCAACTAATTGCTTTATTATGCATGATTGCTGCGCATCTTTTTGACCCAAATATAAACAGTCCGGGGCAAATGCGATCAGCAATTTTGTGACTATAGTGGCTACACCTAGCATGTGGCCAGGTCTACGATTACCCTCCAAGTAACGGCTTAGTTTATCTACGCTAACATACGTCTGATATCCATCAGGATACATTTCTTTAACATCAGGTATCCATACTATATCAACTTTTTCTGATTGTAATATATCCAAGTCATTATCATGATTACGGGGATAAATGTCCAAATCTTCTTCAGGACCAAATTGGATAGGATTTACAAATATGCTAACTGCAACATTTTCATTCTGCTCTCTCGCAGCCCTAACCAAAGACAAATGTCCTTCATGCAAGGAACCCATAGTAGGTACTAAACCAAGTGACCCTGACATATATTTTAGATTGGCTCTCAGTTCAGAGAGAGAGGTCAATATCTTCATATGGTCTGCCTCTAAGCGACGATCTAACCAGCTTACACAATTTTACGTTGACGGGAACAGGAACACCTAAGCTTTTACCAATTTTTGCTACGGCACAATTGATGTAGTCTATTTCCGTGGGTGCCCCTCGAAGTACATCCTGAAGCATAGAAGAACGGTTCTCAGCTGTCAATGATGCCACATCTCGTACTTCTTCCGATACATCATATGGGATGTTAATCCCTTTCGCCACCGCAACATCAGCAGTTTCATGCGCTGCTGCAATCATCAGCTGTTCTGATTCGGGATTGGACAACAGTTTACCATTTCGAACATGCATAAGAGCAGTTATAGCATTAATGCCTGCGCTCACAGCAAGCTTGCCCCAAACCAAACCCTGTAAATTATCAGTTACAACTATGGGAAAACCAGCCAAATTAAATACTTTGATTAAGTTTTCTAAATGCACTTCCTGATATGTGTTTTTGCCGAGGTAGGTATTGCCACCGCCTGCATATCGTATATGTCCAGGGCCAAGAAGTTCTGCTCCTTGTGTCGTTACACCAGCAACCACTCTTCCCACTCCTAAACGTCTGACTAATTGCTCAAAGTTGCCTAAACCATTTTGTAAGGTGATAACAAGACCTTCATCGTCAATAATTTCTATGGCTGCGGACCCAGCTGCAATAGTTTGCCAACTTTTCACCAATATCAGTACACAGTCAGCATTTGGAATGGTTGCCGATTTGAAATAAGCTTGCACAGGATATTTTTCGACATTGCATGCATCTTCGATTCGTATACCACTATCGTTTATTGATTCTATACCACGTTTCCATGAACCTAACATAAACACATCAGCGTAACGACTTAGTCTAGCACCGAAAAGACATGCCAGTGCTCCGGTTCCTATTATTGCTATGCGCATTTGCCAAGTATTATCATTCGGAAAATTACAATCCGATGTCATTCAAATTTTCCAATAGCAAACGCCATTCAACATCCGATATCGAACTTGAATGTGCTTCGCATGGAAACTTAGAATCCCTAACATCACAGATATATTGCTCAACAGCTTCTGTTATTGCCTCGCGCAAATTAGCATATTGCTTGACGAATTTTGGAGTGAAGCTATCAAACAACCCTAGCAAGTCATAGGTCACCAGTATCTGTCCATCACATCCCGGTCCTGCCCCAATCCCTACTGTAGGAATACTTAATCTCTCTGTAATTAACCTTGCAACACGCGTTGGTACTGATTCCAAAACAATAGCAAAACAACCGGCTTCTTCCAATGCTAGCGCATCCTCCAGTAGTATGCGGGCCTTAGAAGCAGTATTACCTTGAACACCATAACCTCCAATTTTATGAACTGACTGAGGCATAAGCCCAATATGGCCCATGACTGGAATACCGGCACGCACAATAGCTTGAACAGTGGATGATATTTGAACACCCCCTTCTACTTTCACGCTATTCATTCCAGCTTCACTGAGAAAACGACCAGCATTTCTAACAGCTTCATGGACATCTACTTGATATGAAAGAAAAGGCATATCACCCACAAGAAAAGAATGTTTGGCACCCCGAGCTACTGCTTTGCAATGATGAAGCATTTCTTCCATGGTGACTGAAAGAGTGGTTTCATACCCTAGTACAACCATACCAAGCGAATCGCCCACTAAGATCAAGTCAACACCACTTGCATCCAAAACCTTAGCAAGTGAATAATCATATGCGGTCAGTGCAAATATTTGATGCCCAGACGCTTTTTTCTTTTGCAAATCCTTAAGTGTTATTTTATTCTTCGTCTTGGATAAACTGCTGACTGCACTCATTTCATTTCCTCCTTCCTTACTAACAAAAAAGCCCTTCGCTGTGCGAAGGGCTGGAATAGTTAACCACCATCTAAACAAAAACAATGGGATTGTCTAACACATGATTGCTTTTACCACTAATTTGTAATGGTGTGTCTCAATTTTCATCCAGCCGTCTCGCTCGAACATGATGCCAGCGGCATCCAAAGTATAATCGATTGAGCTGTTATTATCAACAATTGTATAATAAAGTATTAGCGAATTGCCAAACAGGAACTGATATGACTGATCCGCGAATCTCAAAACTTGCACATCTGCTTGTTGATTACTCAACAGACGTTCAACATGATGATCAAGTGCTCATCTGGGCTCCAGGGACTACCACAAGCATGCCATTGTTGTTAGCTATTTACGAAAGAGTACTGGAGCGCGGGGGGCATCCTCATATTGCTCCCTATCTGCGAGGAGCCGAAGATATATTCTTTGAACATGCAAAAAAACACCAGCTTGATTATGTCTCTCCACTTTACAAGTTAGCAGTTGATACTTTTGATGTCATTATTCGTGTGGAGGGTACGAACAATACTCGTGAACTTTCTCAGATAGAACCCACAAAACAAGTACGCCAGCGCCAAGCATATAAACAGATACAAAAGACTTATCTAGAAAGAGGAGATAAAGGTGATTTGTCATGGAATGTTACTCTGTTTCCTACACATTCTCTTGCTCAAGAAGCAGATATGAGTCTGCGTAGTTATCAAGAATTCGTATATGAAGCTTGTCATGTAAATGGAGATATGAACCCCATCAAACACTGGCAATCTGTAGAAACACAACAAAGTCGTTTCATAGAGTGGCTACAAGGACATGACTTAGTAGAAGTCAAAGGAACTAATATTGATTTATCTTTCTCAATTAAAGATCGTTATTTCATTAATGCCTGTGGTAAACACAATATGCCCGATGGCGAAATTTTTACAGGTCCAGTAGAAACATCAGTCAATGGATATGTAAATTTTACCTATCCTGTTACTGTAGGAGGCCGCGAAATCGATAATATTGAGTTGCAATTTAGTGAAGGCAAGGTGGTAGTAGCCCATGCATCAAAAAATGAAGACTACTTAATACAAATGTTAGACACCGACATGGGAGCTCGCTACTTAGGCGAATGGGCAATTGGAACAAATTATGGAATCAACCACCATACAAAACAAATTTTATTTGATGAAAAAATGGGCGGAACGGTGCATATGGCTATCGGATCCGGATATCCACTGACCGGCAGCAAAAATGCGAGTGCTATACATTGGGATATGATATGTGACATGAAAGAAGATGGTGAAATCAAAGTAGATGGAGAATTAATTTACAAATCCGGTAAATTTTTGATCTAATATTTGAGTGGTTACAATTAATTGTTTGTCGCGTCAGGAGAAATGATACGAGCTCTTTGTGTAAACAACACACCCACCAAGACGGCAGCAGCACCTACAATCTGCATACGGTCTAATCGCTCTTGCAACATGTAATGTGCTAGTACAGCAGCAATCACAGGCTGACCCAACAATATTGGAGCGACAATGGCTGCTGGCAATCTACCGAGAGCATACGTAATCGCCAACCAACCACCAACTTGCATGACCAAACCTAATACTACAAATATAATATAAGTTGATACACTGTACCCAGTGAAGGAATTCCCAAGCATCAATGCTATCAAACCCAAAGTGCACGATGCACTAGCTACTACTATCCAAAAGAAAGATATAGTATCCATGTTATACCGTACTTTCTGTCCGACAAGAAAGAATAAAGCATAGAAAAGACCGCCTATCAGACCATAAAGCGATCCAGCACCCGACTCTAAAGATTGGCGCCAATCTACTTCTAATATCAATGCTGCGCCTAGTATTGCCAATACAAGTCCCAACCAAAACTGGTTGCTTAAATGCTCCTTAAAAACCACCATAGCACCCAATCCAACCCAGATAGGTGCAGTATTAACTAAAAAAGTTGGGTTGGCAGCGCCAGCCATCGTAACTCCAGTTGACCACAACGCATTGTCTAGTCCAAATGCAACACCTGCAAAGACTGCAAGCAAAATATTCTGCGCACTTATTGAGGTAGATTTTTTACGTATACGATAAAACGGTACGAATAGCACTATCGCTGCAATCAAAATACGATAAAAAGAGGTAATCACTCCTGCAGCATCTGACCATGCTGTCAACAATGGTGACCAAGCTATGATCATCACACCAAAAGTAAGTATCAGATATGGATTATATTTGTTAAATTTCATTCTCTGTTCTGTAAGACAGATAGCACTACAATTTTATGTTGTAGGACTATATATGCAGTCCATATGATACCTATCTGTTATATTTATCCATTAATTGACTGCTCTAATAATCATATCATTTCGTCATCCGGTGCTTGTCTTGCTTTTGCACTAAAAAAACGCCAAAAAGAACTGCGACACTACCGATGTACTGGCTAAAATTGAGATGCTCATCTAAAAATAGATGTGCTAATACACCAGTAACTACTGCTTGCATGAGCAGTATTGGTGCCACCGTGGATGCTGACAATTTTCCTAACGCATAAGTTACACATAACCATCCACCAACTTGAATCACGGCACCATAGACAACAAAAATCATATAAGTTAGCATTGAGTAACCGATAAGTGATTGTCCAAAAAATATCGCGATCAGACCCGTAGTACAACCTGCACTTGCAAAAGCAATGCAAAGAAAAGAAAATGGGTCGACATTTTCACGAGACTTCTGACTCAACAGAAAGAATGCGGCATAAAATACACCAGCCAAGAGACCATAGAAAGATCCCATACTTTGTGTAACATTATGCAATTGATCTAATCCCATCAGTAGTACCGCACCCATCATTGCTAATGTCAGCCCAAACCAAAACCCGATCCTTAGATGCTCCCTGAAAAACAACATAGCTCCCAATCCAACCCAGATAGGAGCAGTGTTGGCTAATACAGTGGGAATAGTAGCTCCAATTAAATTCACTCCCACCGCATGTAATCCAACGTCTATACCATAAAACACTCCAGCCCATATTGCCAGGCGCATATTGCTGCCCCGCAGAGCAATATTGTCTCTGTCGAGAAGCAACAAACACAGCACAAATAACACCAATGCGGCTACAGAATTACGATAAAATGAAGTGACTAACCCAGGTGCATTAGCCCAACGAATAAACAAAGCTCCCCATGCAAGAACAAGCAAGCCAACTGCTAGTGCAAGATAAGGATTAACGTTTCTGTAATTGTACATGTTCAGTAATATTCATTTATCTCCACTCTATATCAGCGGAAACCACGAACATGTCTGGTCGATTTATCTCTAGCCATAACACAGACTTTCTCAGCACACCCTCTACTACAGTCCGATTATTGCTTACTGTCACCAGAGATATCTGAGCTGACTGCCACAAATCATTATGAGATGTCTCAGAGACTGAAACATTGAATTCGCGTCTTAATCTGGCAATCACAGATTTGATTTGACTACGTTTCTGCTTGAGCGATCTTACGTTTGAGAGTCGCAATTCCAACACACATACACCAACAATCATTACTTTACATATTGCTAAGCTGTTAAAACTTCGCGCATATGACGGGATCCACTAGTCCATGCTAAATTAGCGTATTTATCTGCGATTAACAAATTGACATTTTGCTTTTCGAAAGCACTCAGACCTTCACTGGAAAAATCAATATCAAGAGCTTGTGCAAATCCTCTCTCGAATGCAGTTGCAACTTGTTCCCAGCTGGCTTCATATCCCAATACATCGGCGAGCACAGTAGCCTGATCGCGTACACGTAATACAGCAGTCGCGCGATCATTTTCCGACCTAAATAATAGCGTGTCGCATATACTAGCAATGTCTCCTTTTAAGGGTAGGGAACCATGTTGTAATACTCCTCGACCACTACGCATCTGAGCACTGCCCAGCAACTTACGCCCATTAGCACTTATTTCATAATGAGATCGATGCTCAAAACAGACAGCTCCTTGCATTTCTGTTGGTGGTACTCCTCCGCTATTGTCTACTACTACACCTAGTTCTGTTAGACTAGCCAAAATGCCATTGCTAATTCTCCTATATGTTGGCAACACTCCACCTGATGCTATTGGATGTTTTTTGGGTAAACACACAGAGTATGTAAATTCATTAAGGTGTAGAATTGATCGTCCGCCTGTTGCTCTACGAACTAAATCATATCCGAAAGATTGTAAACGTGTTTTATCTACGTCACTATCGGATTGAGCGCGACCTAGAGATATACAAGCAGGACTCCATGAATAGAGACGTAGGGTTGGAAGTGATTTCCCTTTCGATACTGACGATAAAATAGCCTCATCAATGGCCATATTAGTAGGCCCATCACTAGGTAAAGAATAAATTATGCGCCAGTATTTATTCACAATAACTGTTACCGTATTGATATACGGCCAATCTCAACAAAATTGCCGCATTTGATATGAAGCAAAAACCACTTAGTCACACAAAGGCTAATTTATGCATTGTCCAAGACGAAGGAAGACAATAACAGGGAAATCCTGATTTTACTAATTGACTAGACGCGATTACATCATCTCAGCCATCAAGCTGTCAGATTGAGTTTTGGTTATTCCTAAAGTGCGATATGCCAACGGACCACCTTCATCCAAAACTGGTTCAAGATCATTTAGAGTCGGCAGATCTTCACGCTGCCAAAACACTCCAATTGGAATCTCGTCACCCCACATGTAACCCTTGTCAAGAGCACTATGAAAATCTGTCCTATCATGACCAGAATCTTCCAGTTTTTTGACTCTAGATTTGAACCATTGGTAAGTGTTGTCCTTATTATATGTTACGCAAGGACTGAAAACATCCACAAGAGAAAAACCCTTGTGGTCAATAGCTTGTTTCAGTATGTCTACCAAGTGAGCTTGCTGTCCAGTATAAGCTCTTGCAACAAATGTAGCACCACCAACCATTGCCAGAGGCATTGGATTAATAGGATTTTCCAAATTGCCTTCGGGAGTACTCTTAGTCTGCATACCCAAAGCACTGGTCGGAGAAGTCTGACCTGTAGTCAAGCCATATATCTGGTTATCCATGACAATATAAGTTAGATCAACATTACGACGCATGGTATGTAGAAAATGGTTGCCGCCAATTCCAAAACCATCCCCATCTCCACCTGTCACCATGACTGTTAATTCATGGTTGGCCATTTTCATGCCAGTGGCTACAGCCAGAGCACGTCCATGCAAAGTATGCATGCCATATGTGTTTATAAATCCTGGCAAATTGGAAGAACAGCCTATACCACTAATTGTAATACATTCGTGTGGCTGCTTACCTAATTCGACTAAAGCCTTTTGCATTGCTGTAAGCACACCAAAGTCACCACATCCTGGACACCAGTCTGGGTCAATTTTACCTTTGTATGAATCACGAGTAACTTCCACATTAGACAGTGGAATTCCATTGCTAATTATGGATTTTTCTACTATGTCAGCAGCTGTCGTAGTTGTAGTCATATCAATATTCTCTCTTATTATCTAAATCCTTATACCATCATTTCATGTGTAGGAACATACAAATCAGTTTGATCTTCAAGAATCGCCTTTATGCCATCAACAATATGATGAGGCATAAAAGGCTCACCATCATATTTTCGGATATGTGCATCCCCTTTAATTCCCGTTTCTGAACGCAAATAACGAGCAAACTGACCGCTGTAATTATTCTCAACAATTATTATTTTTTTAGAGTCAGCTAGAATGGAAGATATCACATCAGCATGAAAAGGAACAATCCACTTCACATGTAGTTGGTTAACAACAATTTCATCTTCCGCAGCCAATTTTTCAATTGCTTCTAATATAACTCCCCAAGTCGACCCAAACCCAACTAAAGTAGCTGAAGCATCGTTGGGACCGACAAGTTCTGGGGGATCTATTTCATCTAACACAGTCTCCATCTTTCTGGCACGTTTCTCTACCATCATTCTCCGCTTATGCGGATTAGTAAATTCATCGCTTATCAAAGTACCATCTTCATCATGCTCATCTGATGCTGCGACGTGAATATGTCCAGGCACACCGGGTACTGCTCTAGGAGAAATACCGCTTTCTGTATTGGCATAACGAAGATAGTCGTTATCGTTATATCCTCCATATGGATTGTCGTTAGCACTACCATCAGGGAAAATCATCTTTCCACGATCAATATCAGGCTGCCAGTTCAAATCGTCAGGATCGACAGTAGACGTTCCCTCTGAAATCAGCAGATCTGACAATACTAAACCTGGACATTGATAACGATCGGTCAAATTAAATAATTCGGGAATAGTGTTAAATAAGTCAGTTTGAGATACAGGCGCAACTATGAATTTCTGGTAGTCCCCTTGTCCCGCTCCTAACAACTGCCAGAGATCACCCTGTTCGGTCTTAGTTGGCACTCCCGTTGCTGGACCCGCTCTTTGCACATCGATACATACTATTGGTGTTTCAATCATTCCTGACATACCAATTGCCTCAGTCATTAGGGCAAATCCACCACCAGAGGTAGCACACATAGCGCGGCATCCTGCATGAGCTGCTCCAATAACCATGTTCATGACACCTATCTCATCTTCGACTTGGCGTACCATAACACCGAGTTCCCGAGCATGTTGTGCAATGTACATTAGCACTCCAGTCGAAGGACTCATCGGATACGCCGCGTAAAACTTGACCCCAGCTGCAAGTGCGCCCATTCCAGCTGCTTCGTTTCCAGTCACTACAGCTAAACCTTTTGACAGTCTAGGTGCCTTATAAGGAAATGAGCTGAAATTATCCGCAGCATAATCATAACCTCTTTGAGCAATCTCCATATTAGATTCAACAACAGCTTTACCTTTCCTTGAAAAAATGCGCTCCAACGCATCTGCCAAGTCATCAAATTCAATCCCGAGCATATTTAGGACGACAGCAACAGCCACTGTATTTGCAGCTAGTTTATTGCCAACAATCAACTCTTTAATCGGTAATGGGCAAAGCTGTACTCCTTCAGGGGTGTCCTCTGGAGTAATCTTTGCTTCGTCATAGATAACTGACGAACCTGATGGCATTATACCGAGGTGTCTATCCATGGTATCCTGGTTCAAAGGGACCATCACATCCAGCGAATCTCCCATACTCCTAACTGGCCCATCACTAGCACGTATTGTCAAGAAAGTATGTCCTCCGCGTATTAAGGATTGATACGCATTATAAGCATTGAGATTCAATCCTCTTCTTGCAAAAATTCTTGCGAGTATATTACCTGGAGTCGCTATTCCTTGACCAGCTGCACCGCCAATACCTACAGCAAAATCGACCAAGGGCTTATTGTCTGTATTGGCATCCTGTTTTTTTGTCATGCAATCCTCATCCTCCGCAACCAATGTGTATGGCAGCAAAAATATAGTTAATTAAGATATTACCGTAATTTGATACTATGCATTATACCAATTAACTATGTATTAAGTTGTATGACAAAACTCTTATGATAAAAATCTAATACTTAAACAAACAATCGCGATGTATAATCGCATCAATGTACAAAATGACGTTATTATTTCGAAAACCTGATGATCCCGACCACTTCGAAAACCAGTGGTCGCAAACATTTATTCCATTTGCAGAACAGATGCCAGGATTACAACGTATAACAGTCTGTCACGTAGAAGGAGAACCAGGTGGACAATCAGATTATTACAGGATACATGAATTCCAATTCGCTGACAAAACTGCTTTAGATCACGCACTAAATTCAGACAAAGGTGTACGTGCAGGAAATGCTCTGATGAGTTTTGCCGGTAATATAACGACTATTCTTTTCTCTGAAGCTTTTGAGGAAAGCCGCAATATAGAGCAAGGCCAAAAAACAAAAACGGGGCGTGATACCCTACATGATCAACAGGAGTAAAGAATGGGAAAACTAATCGCATTGCTATTTTTTATCATGTGGACAGTGCAATTGATTACTAGAGCTGCAAATTCTTTTATACAATGGCAGCGCGGCAGGTCATCTGGGTCTGATCAAGAAAGCTGGAAAATTATTGAGCCTGCTCAACGCGATGATGGAACACCTGTCAAAGCAGCGCTATCACAGATTGAAAAAGCTCGACGAGTATTTAATGGAAGTGCCAATGGAAAGAACAATAGAGAATCCGGCGGATTAGAAACAAATTTTCAACAACTAGGATTGAAAATCCTAATAGGTGTAGCAGCAATTGCATTCCTGATAACAGCACCTATACTGATTGTAGCTTTTAGATAAAATCCCAGATTTACAATGTAAAATCGTGTCTAATTATTTTTCAGTTACATATTAGAGGAAACAAAGTGTCAGAATCAGAAAAAATCACCATAGTAGAAGGACCTACTCCTGATTTCGAACCCAATAGTGAGCCCTGTATACTAGCAATGTCAGAAGGACCAGAAATACCTTATACTACTCGTTGTATTCTACGCACATTTAATGGTGACGACTTACTAGATCGATGTCGTACAGCCTGGAAACAGGGTCGTGCTGCATACCTGGAGTTCACTAATTTGTCGGGAATTCCAGAAGAAGCTCTTATACTAGCTGCTCGGCTAGGTGAAGTTGAAGCAGGCGAAGTCCTTAATCTATGGCTAAGACTTGAAAACTGGCCTAGTGAGTTATCTGACACTGATGATTATTTGGATATAGAACCCTAGTAACGTACAAGTATTGATGACTATATCTGATTAGTGTAAATACCAACTAATCACTCTAATGTGCGCATTTTCTCCTCAAAATTCAACAAAGAAACTCTAGCAGTTGCGTCAATTGATATAGGGGTAATTGATACTACTTTTTCTTTAGTAATAGCACAAATATCAGAATCTGATTCGGCCTCTGCATGATCTTCAGCTCGTTTATATTGAATAAGATCAGGATTACTTAGATTTGTTGGCACAAAGTACTGCTTACGAGATTGTCTTGTAATTTTCCATGCAGTATTTTCGTTAGCATTCATAGGTACATTAATATTAAGTAAGTCTACATCATTTGTGTTTTCTATATCTAACAATCTTTTTGCAAACATTCTAGTAAAGTGTATTGCACCGGCAAAATCTACATCCAATCCATGGTTAATATGACTACTCATATCAGTTTGTAATGAAACAGCTAGTGCAGGCACACCATAACTAGCTGCTTCCCATGCAGCCCCTACCGTACCTGAAATTGTCAAATCAGCTCCTAGATTTTCACCATAATTTATCCCAGAGACAACTAAATCAGGAAGTCGCTCACTCACAACAAAAATACCGCGCTGGATGACCTGAGCTGGGGAACCACTAATAGAGTAAAAATCCCAACTAGCACCATCAATAACTTTTGCAACACTCTCGATATAACCATCCGAACTTTTAGGCATACTTCTACCAGCACCACTCTGCTGCTCTCGAGGAGCAGTAACAAGTACCCTACCCAAAGGTGCAAGAGCAATAGCAGCTGCTACCAAACCCGGTGAACTGACTCCATCATCATTGGTCAATATAATTAATCTTTTATTATTATGCATAATAGAATGTTACCAGTCTAGCGCCATAATGGAAACCCGTATAATATTGCATGCTGGGCGATTAAATAGATCAATAACTTACAATACCATCAACAATAAGGATAGAAAATACTATGACTAACAATAAGACAATTATTACCACTAAGAATGCTCCGGATGCAATCGGACCATACTCACAGGCTATTAAAAATGGTCGGTTAATATTCACTGCTGGTCAGATAGCTATTGACCCTAAAACTGGTGTATTAGTACCTGGAAACATTGAAGAGCAAACCCATCAAGTAATTCGGAACATAGAAGCAATTCTTATGGCGATAGATGTCGACCTAGAAGCAGTCGTGAAAACTACCGTTTTCATGACAAATTTTTCTAATTTCACCCGCATGAACAAAGTTTATGAACAATATTTTGCGAACAATCCACCTGCACGCAGTGCTCTAGAAGTTTCTGCTTTACCACTGAGTGCACAGATTGAAATTGAATGCATAGCAATGAAGTAATGAGTTCTTTGCGAAACTTGTCAGACAAATTTGCTCAGGTATAATGGATTAGTTACGGGCGGTTAGCTCAGCTGGTTAGAGCGTTGCGTTGACATCGCAAAGGTCGTTGGTTCGAGTCCAATACCGCCCACTCAAGCATCTGTGTAACGACATAATATGCGTAAGAAATTGCAGCTAAATGAAATTTATCAAGCAATGAATTTACCATCTCCATTATGACTTATTGTCAAATATTTCGCTAATTATTGTTATATTCGTATGTGGTTTATATCATTGTGATGCCAAATAAGCTAAACTAATTCAAATTCGGAAATTTACTATTCCATGAACAATCAAACCAAAGAAACATACCAAACCAGTCAACTATATCGTCTACGGCATTCGACTGCACACATTTTAGCTCAAGCAGTTATGGAAATGTTCCCTGGAGAGGCACAAATAGCAATAGGACCTCCTATTGAAAATGGTTTTTATTATGATTTCGATTTACCTCGAGCACTGACTCTTGATGACTTACCAATGCTTGAAAAACGTATGGGTGAGATTATTGCTGGAAAACATAAATTCATTCGATCTGAACCAAACCTTGAGCAAGCACGTAATGAGTTTGCAAATCAGAAATACAAATTAGAACTAATTGAAAATATTGCAAGTCTTGACACGGTCAAAGATGATTCGGGTAAGTACGAACCAGACAAAATTTCATTCTATACTCATGACACCTTCACAGACCTATGCCGTGGACCACACTTGGAACACACAGGTGAAGTTAATCCTAAAGCTATAAAGTTGCTAAATGTTGCCGGAGCATACTGGCGCGGAGACTCAAACAACACGATGCTTCAACGCATTTATGGAACAGCTTGGAAGACACCAAAAGAGCTTCGACAATATCTGTGGACAATAGAGGAAGCTAAGAAACGCGATCACCGCAAACTAGGCTCGCAATTGGGTCTTTTTCACTTTTCCAATGACATAGGACCTGGGATACCACTTTTTACGCCAGCCGGTGAAACCGTAAGACATTTGATGGAATCATATGTACGTAATGTGCAAACTAAATATGGCTATCAGCATGTGTGGACAGGACATATAGTCAAAGAAGACCTCTATAAAAAATCAGGCCATTATGATAACTACCGAGATGCAATGTTTCCAGGCATGACTGATGAAAATATTACATTCCGGCTAAAACCTATGAACTGTCCTAGTCACATGACTTTATTCAAAGAAATGGGCAAACATTCATATCGTGATTTACCATTACGATTAGCAGAATTTGCTACTCTTTACCGTTATGAAAAATCAGGTGAACTCAATGGTCTTACTAGAGTACGTTCACTGACACAAGACGACTGTCATATTTTCTGTACCCCAGATCAAATACAAGATGAATTTGCATTGGCATTAGATCTCATACAAGAAGTACTAGCAAGATATCGCTTCACAGATTATCGCGTACGTCTATCCCTACGCGATAATACGGGCAAATATGTACAAGATGACGCAAAATGGAAAATTGCACAGTCTGCCCTAAAAAGTGCTTTGGATGTTTCCGGACTTGATTATTATAGTGAAACTGGAGAGGCAGCTTTTTATGGTCCAAAAGCTGATTTCATGGCTCGTGATGTATTGGGACGAGAATGGCAACTATCTACCATCCAAGTAGACTTTATCCAGCCATCTAAACTAGGTCTTACGTACCATGGTGAAGACGGACAAGAACATACTCCAGTCGTTTTACATCGTGCAGTGACTGGTAGTACAGAGCGCTTTCTTGGCGTGTTGATAGAGCAATATGCAGGTGCATTTCCTGTATGGTTAGCACCAGTTCAAGCAGTGATAATCCCAATAACAGATAGAAACATCGCATACTGTCAGCAACTAAGTACTACCCTGCAAAATGTAGGGCTAAGAGTCAATATAGACGCAGGCAATGATCGTATGAACTCCAAAATACGAAAAGCGCAAGTACAAAAAGTGCCTTATATGCTAGTCATAGGTGACAAGGAAGAACAGAGCAATTCAATATCAGTACGATCAAGATATGGAAAAAACACAAAAGTACAGTCTGTTGATGAGTTCATATCATTAATTGAAGAAAATATTTCTTCAGGAGATTAACAGATAATATCATTTATTAGAGTGTGAGCCAAATCATAACTCTCACTTGTGTTAGAGCTTCGTTAGAAATCATTAGAATACCTTGACTGAGTACGAATGCAGTATTATCATCCCCGTATTATTTAGCACTCGTTGTGAAGGAGTGCTAAATATATAACAGACTAAATATAGACCACTAGGAGGCAAAAAAAGATGTCACTTAATCTAAAGCCGCTAGGCGAACGCCTAATCGTAGAGCCGATAGAACAAGAAGAAACTACGGCCGGCGGCATAGTACTGCCTGAAACAGCAAAAGAAAAACCTCAAAAAGGTAAAGTGGTTGCTGTCGGGCCTGGAGCACGAGATGAAAGCGGAAATCGCATCGATATGGATGTATCTGCTGACGATGAAGTACTGTTTGCAAAATATGCAGGTACAGAGATAAAGATTGAAGGTAAGAAATTACTTATATTAAAAGAAAGTGATGTTCTGGCAATTGTAACCGGATAATACTAATAACTAGAAAAAGAGGAAAGGACTAAAATCATGGCAGCAAAACAAATAGTTTTTGAGGAAGATGCCCGCCGTGCGCTTAAGGCAGGTATAGATCAGCTGGCCAATGCGGTGTCAACCACCCTAGGACCTAAAGGGCGCAACGTAGCACTAGACAAAAAATTTGGTGCGCCTACAGTAACCCACGACGGTGTCACTGTAGCGAAAGACATAGAACTTGAAGACCCTTACGAGAACATGGGGGCTCAATTGCTTTCACAGGCAGCAACTAAAACCAACGATATAGCCGGTGATGGCACTACTACATCAACTGTACTTGCTCAGGCAATGGTACACGAAGGCCTTAAGATGGCGGCCGCCGGAGTCAATCCTATGCTTCTAAAACGAGGCATTGAGGCTGCAACTCAGGCAGTAGTTGAAAGCATTCAGTCACAATCACAACAGATTAACACCAAGGAAGAAATTGCCTCAGTGGCAGGAATTTCAGCAGCAGATGAAGAAATAGGTGGATTGATTGCTGAGGTAATGGATAAAGTAGGTAAAGATGGTGTAATAACTGTAGAAGAATCAAAAGGACTTGAATTTGAAACCGAATATGTAGATGGTATGCAATTTGATCGCGGATACATATCACCATATTTTGTCACAAGTCCAGAATCAATGGAGTCTGCAATTGATGATCCTTACGTATTGATTCATGACAAAAAGATATCCGCGGCACAAGACTTGGTACCCCTGCTAGAAAAATTGGTGCAGCTTGGCAAGCGGGATCTAGTCATTATTGCAGAGGATATCGAAGGCGAAGCTCTCGCCACTTTAGTGCTAAACAAAATGAGAGGCATGCTGAATGTTTTAGCAGTCAAAGCTCCAGGATTTGGCGACAGACGCAAGGCAATGCTACAAGATATTTCTGTTCTCACTGGCGGAACTGTCATTACTGAAGAACTTGGCCGTAAACTAGAAAGCACAACTGTTGCTGATCTAGGTCAGGCAGGTAAGATAATCTCTACTAAGGATGACACTACAGTCATAGATGGTAAGGGTGATGAGAAAAAGATCAAGGGTCGTATAGAGGAAATAAAGGTCGAAATCGAAAAAAGCACCTCCGACTATGATAGAGAAAAACTACAAGAACGACTCGCAAAACTAAGTGGTGGTGTAGCTGTCATTCGTGTAGGCGCTGCTACGGAGGTCGAGCTCAAAGAAAAGAAACACCGTGTTGAGGATGCCCTATCGGCAACCCGTGCAGCAGTTGAAGAAGGCATTGTTGCGGGCGGTGGAGTGACCCTAATGAACGCAGTATCTGCACTAGCAAACGTATCATTAGACAATGACGACGCGCAACGTGGAGTAGATGTTCTAGAGAAAGCACTAGAGATACCCATGCGTAAAATAGCAGCGAATGCTGGACAAGATGGGTCTGTAATCATCAACAATGTACGCCGAGCGCAAGAGGAAAATAAAAGTTCTGCAATTGGATACAATGTTATCTCAGAAGATTATGTTGATATGGTATCAGAGGGGATTATTGATCCAGCTAAAGTCACTAGAGGTGCACTTGAAAACGCTGCCTCAATAGCAGCTATGATACTGACTACAGAAGCACTGGTAACCGAAAAGCCAGAGGCGGAAGGACCTCCAATGCCAGCAGCCCCAGACATGGGTGGCATGGGCGGCATGATGTAAGTCGCCTGAAAACTTTTGTAAACAAATATAAAAAAACCTCCCTTATCCGGGAGGTTTTTTTATATCCCTATCAATGCTATAGTTATCCCCATCGATACTGAAAATCAATCATAAAATCCTGTAAAGCCTGCACACTTTCTAATGTCACAGCATTATAAATAGAAGCTCTTAAACCACCAACAGAACGGTGACCTTTAAGATTGTGTAATCCACCGTCATATGCTTCCTTCACAAATTTTTTTTCCAGAGTTTGATCCTCAATCCTCCATGTCACATTCATTATTGATCTACTTTCTTTGTGTGAATGACCTATATAAAATCCAGAACTTTCATCAATAGTGCTGTAAAGCAGATTGGCTTTCTCTTGGTTTATAGAGTCCATTTTAGCCAGTCCACCCACATCCTCAAGCAACCATTGAGTTACAAGATTAGCCATATAAATAGAGAAAACAGGTGGCGTATTGTAGCCGGAATCTTTAGATACGTGCACCCTATAATCAAGCATAGAATGCAAACCGTCCGGAATACGTTCAAGCATGTCTTCTCGAATAATTACCACTGTAACTCCAGCGGGCCCAACATTTTTCTGTACGCCAGCATACATAAGACAATAATTAGTTACAGATACCGACCTTGATAGAAAATCAGATGACATGTCACATATCAATGGCACCCCAAATGTGGGTTCCCACTGTAGCTGTATTCCTTGAATAGTCTCATTAGATGTGATGTGCACATATGCACCACTTGATATTGGCTTAATTTCATTGAAGGATGGCATACGACTGAATCGTTCACTTGTGCCGTCCCACAATCTACGCGCATCTCCTTCCCTAACAGCTTGCTCTATAGCTTTCTCTCCCCATGTTCCTCCCACCATATAATAAGCAATTTCACCTGAATTACGAAGAAAATTCATAGGTACCATGGAAAATTGAAGACTAGCCCCACCAGACAAAAATAAAATATGGTAATTGTCTGGTATGTCTAGAAGACTTCGAAGATTATTCTTAGTAGTTTGGATAATCTCGTTAAATGTGTCTGACCGATGACTAATTTCCAAAACTGACATACCTTTGTGAGGCAATTCTATTAACTCTTGCTTAGCTCTCACTAAAACCGGGATCGGGAGAGCGCCAGGACCAGCAGAAAAATTGTGTACTCGGTTTTTAGTCACAGCAAGTCAGTTCCTATGAAAAGTTTATTATAAAATAAAACTTCGAGCTTAAATTGGCTACAAGCAAAATATAACGAAACCAATTACAATTATGCTATACTCTCGTCCAGACTTTATACAAACAACATCAAGTATACAAGGAATTTCATCATACCTATGAAGAATAACGAACTATATTTACCCGAATCTGCTATGGCAATAATGGCTCATCCTGATGACATTGAATTTGCCTGTGCAGGAACACTAGCAAGATGGGCACAGTCCGGTTCAAGAATTTGTTATGTTGTTTGTACTAGCGGTGATGCAGGAATAGCTTCTGCTGGTATGACAAGAAAAGAAGCGGCTGCGATACGTGAGGCTGAACAAAGACAAGCAGCCAACATTGTTGGAGCTACTGACGTGGTTTACCTGCGCGAACCAGATGGAATGTTACAACCTACAATGGAAGTACGAAAAAAAATTGTGAGGGAAATACGTAGATTTAGACCAGAGGTAATTATATGTGGAGACCCCAACCTAGTTTGGGCTGGAGAAAGCTATATCAATCACCCTGACCATCGTGCTGCAGCTATGGCAGCTGTAGATGCAATATTTCCAGCAGCGGGACAGCCCAACATGTTTGAAGAATTATCAAGCGAGAATCTTACTGCCTTCAAACCACGAAAAGTATATGCTAGCGGAACTACAGTTGACGATCAGCTGATATTATCAATTGACGAGACTATGGATATAAAACTAAAAGCTTTGTTAGCACATCGGAGTCAGTTCCAAGGCAAGGATCCAAGTGATTCTGTAAGAGAGAGAGCTGCACAACTAGCCGAAGGACACAATATGATGTATGCCGAAAGCTTTAGAGTCACTATCCTCGAAACCGATGAGCTCTGGGAGAAATATCAGGGAGACGCAGTCAATCGCCATCCTGGTGCATGAAGTACCATGTCAGTTGTAAGCTCAGTACGCAATATCAAGCATCGAATATTATGTACTTTTTTGACATTAGTATTGTTGCAAATAAGTGGCTTACTTACTGCATGTAATTCAGAAGATACAGATAATTTAAATCTACCGACCCCATTACCTCCTTCTGATCGTACAGAACTACACTTGCGTACATATGACGCATTTTGGACAAAACTTGAGCCTAATTATATATTTGTTGGAAGTACAGAATTTGACTGGAAACTAATGCCCATACAAACACGTAGGCAAGTGAGTTCTGGGATGACAGATGAAGAATTCGATGGTCTTATTAATTCGTTTATAGATCTATTTCCTGATGATACAGTAATATATCGAAACCGAGCGGAGCGAATAAATGCAGACCTTAAAGCCACACTTTCTTACGAAGGTATTGGCGCCTACATATCAGTAATCAATGAACCTACCCCTCACATAGTGCTACTATCTGTTATTACATCATCGCCAGCAGAAAAAGCAGGTCTGCGTGCTCATGATTCAATTTACTATGTAGATGGCAAACCAGTGACAGAAGAAGAAGGGATAACAGTCGTAGATCGGATAAGAGGACCTGCCGGAAGCATTGTAACTCTTCAGGTTACTAGTCCTAATGGTAATGAACGAACGGTAGAAGTAACTCGGGAAAGACTACAAGCGGCTGACATGCTTCGCTATACCTATTTGCCAATTGCAAAGGCAGGATTAATACGTTTACCAATGGGTGGCAATGCAAACATTGTGAGTGACATGCTTACATCTTTAGATACCCTCATAGAACAAAATGGTATGGAAAATCTAGTCATTGACATGCGAGTGGCTCATTCTAATGACGATTGGCCTCTAGAAAGTATGTTAAGTCTCTTTACTGAAGGAGAGATGGGAACCATATATACTCGCTACGACAACTATGCTTTAACTGTAGACGCACAAGATGTGTCAGGATCGCAAACTATTCCGTTAGTATTATTAGTTGGACCAGACACTCAAGGAGCTTCAGAGATTTTTGCGGCTGCCCTACAGGATAAAGGTCGCGCTACCGTGATCGGGCAACCAACCTTAGGGTATGTTTTTGATTTTGACCATTTCATTTTACCTGATGGAGGCGAAGTGTTTTTTGGAAATTCATCCTACGTCAGCCCATTAGGAAGAGACATAGGAGTACTCGGTGTAATACCTGATGTGCTTGTACAATCAAGTTGGGACCAAGTAAGTGATGAAGATAATTTCAAGTATGATGCAGTAGTGACACGCGCTAAACTTGAATTCACACAATAGGATTTGTATTTGTCTATAGTAACCAAACTTACTGATTGATACTAAGGGATTTCCACTATTCCAAGTTCAATCTTGTCGTACATACTTTGTACACCTGCTGCAGTTAAACGCTCCATACTATCCAGCTGATACCATCCCACTTCTATAGAATAACTACCTGAAGGTAAATCTTGTACAAGCGGCAATGCTACTTTGTCAATTACAGTCTCACCATCAATCCACTTTGAAGTAGGATATGTGCCGCCTAGTGGCTGACTATCAATCTGAGACCATAGCTGACCCTTATCGTCTACAAGATGAACAAATAAAGTATAGTCACGATCCATATTTTTTAGTGGTTGCCACACCAATGATACCGGCAATGTATCCGTACCATCTTCTCCGATTTCCCCTAAACCAAATCCATTCAGCGATATCAAATCTCCGAACTGGACATCCAGTACCTTCTGAGAAATAACTTCACCCTGAATGAACAAATCGAGACTGCCATCAATATAATCACCATGATAAGATCGAAAAGCACGTTGGTGCAACCATCCTTTTAATATATGGTCGGGGTCATAACCTGCTGGATCACCATACATGACAAGCCATATCCTCTGGTGATGGGAAACGATTAGTTCTAGTAACAGCTGCATCTCAGAATCATTCCATGGAGGCATATTGTATGATTTCATCTCGGGAATGCCATAGTATTCATACAGAGGAGCCTGAGCTCCATTCTGCAAAAGTATCGCGTCTGCAGCTGTACTATGATTTTTGATATATGTCATTAGATCACCATAACCACCTTTAGCATATTGTCGATTGAAATAAAAGTTGTTTAGCGACATCACATTCGCAACTACAAACAAAATTAGCCATGCGCCGCCTAATAGTGATACGTTAGACCGAAATCCATTAGCTACAATCAATAAATACGCAGGTAGTACAATTATGAGATAGCGCGGATAATAAAAAGGCATCAATGGAGCAATGAGAAATGCACTCACCAATGGTACAACTAACCAATAGTAAACCACTCTAAGTCTTTTAGTATCAGAATAGCTGCTACGGAATCCCATAGCAAGTGGGATTAACAGCAGCACACCCAACCACTGTCCAACAGTAGCGACAGTTTCTCCTACGCCAAAGGTCGTTAGACTTCCAGCCCAGATAGTGTTCATGCCACCAATACTAAGCTCCTCCCATCGGGTACTTGCTTTAGAAGTTATAAAATCCAGCTGGGCCAAAACCCATGGCATATATATCAGAAGTATAACTACCTGAACCCACATCCATTTGCGACATTGCTCCATATTGTTCTTGCGATATTGAAAAATATATATATTGTGGGCTAGCAAAACAAAAAACGAATAATAATGAGTGAAAACAGCTGCCAACATACTTACAACAAACATGATTAACCATCTATTACTATCTCTCAGTTCCCATCGTAGGGCAGCGTATAATGCTATCGTACAGAAACATGCAACCAGTGAGTACATTCTTGTTTCCTGGCTATAATAAACTGCAAAACTAGAAACTCCCATCATCATAGAGCTCAAAAGGCCAAGCTGACTATCCACCAATCTTCGTCCTATCACAAAAACAATTGCTATCATTAGCACACCAGGTAAAACAGAAAAATAGCGCAGCGAGAAAATGCTCTCGCCTACAAGAGATATCCATATATGCAACAAAGCATGGTACAAAGGTGGATGCGTTTCTGCACCAGAAGAGATAACCAAATTTAGATCTTGCTTACTAAAAGCTACACTAAATGCTTCATCACCCCAGATATTGTGATGCTGTATCCTAAATAATCGGATCCCAAAACTCAACAACAATACAGCTACTAAACACGTGTAAAGCACTGTTTGTTTTGACCATCTCGAGTAGTATTTGTTGCTAATCATTGTATCTTCAACACTATCTTGCCTATGTTTCTATTATCCTGCATATGCTGATGTGCTAGCATGGCCTCACCAACAGGATATATCGAGTCAATTACTGGTAAGATTTTGCCCGAAACAACATGAGGCCAAAATAAGTCCATGAAGCCCTGTTTGATTTCAATCTTCTCTAGAATTGAACGACTACGTAAAACAGACCCTATAATCCGTGCTCGTCGTCTCATTAGCTTACCCAAATCAATTTCTGCACGTACTCCACCCAAGGTACTTATAACCACTAATCGACCTTGAGATTTCAATATCTTGATGTTGCGCTCCATATAGCTTCCAGCAACTATATCCATAATCACATCTACACCATTGCCATTGGTATAACTAAGTACCTCTTCAACAAAATCATGTTTCCGATAATTAATTGCCAAATCCGCCCCTAGATTTATACAGGCAGTCACCTTTTCTAAGCTACTAGCCGTCACAAAGACAGGATTATCTGTGACAGATGCAAGCTGAATAGCAGCTGTTCCAACACCACTTGCACCGCCATGTACAAGAAGAACTTCTCCAGATCCCAGTCCCGCTTCAGTATAAATATTTACAAAAGCTGTCAAAAAACATTCTGGTAAAGATGCTGCTTGTTCATAACTCCAATCCTCCGGAATAGGCATGAGCATTGCCGCAGGTACTACTGCTTTCTCAGCATATCCACCCCCTGGCAGCAAAGCACAAACTCGATCGCCTAACTCCCAGTCATGCACCTCATCACCTAGCATGGATATTCTGCCAGCAATCTCTAACCCCAATATTGTCGAAGCTCCAGAAGGAGGAGGATATTTACCAGCACGTTGTAATAGATCGGCACGGTTGAGAGCAGCAGCACATACATCCACCAGAACTTCCTCTCTACCACATACTGGATCCGAGACATTTTTCCATACTAATGTTCTTGCCTCATCATCTACAACCTGAATTGCTAACACACCAAACCCAATGGTTGGGAGTTACAAACCACACAAGAAAATATTGGGGTCACAAATCAGCACCCACCACCATATTAGTAAGACGTTCAAAAGCCTTAATCAAAGCATGATTACCTTCCGATCCTAATCCCTGTTCTTGTAGTACCCTATAGTAATGAAATGCGATGCTGGTTATCTGAACTGGTACTCCAAGTTCATCAGCTGCCATCAATGCTAGGCGCAAATCCTTTTGCTGTAAATCTATGGTAAAACCAGGTCTCCAATCACGTTCAACAATTTGTGGGCCCCGCATGCTCAACATCCAGCTCCCGGCAGCCCCATTTGAAATAGCTTCTAAAGTTTTATCCAAATCAAGACCAGCAGCTTGAGCAAAAAGTAAAGCTTCACTCATCGCCAGTGCATTACCGACCACTAAAATCTGGTTTACCAACTTAACCAACTGACCGTCACCAGAATTGCCAACATGTGTAATATTGTCACCCATAACTTCCAAAACAGGCATAGCGCGTCTTATTTGATCAGTGTCACCACCGACCATGATACTAAGAGTACCCTTCGCAGCACCCTCGGGGCCCCCACTTATAGGAGCATCCAACATGTACACATCACTTTCCTGGAGTCGTGCTGAAATATTACGTGTTGCTTTAGGACTAATGGTACTAGTATCAATTACTAAAGAACCCGGCTGCACTCCATGAATAATACCATCACGACCGAGTACTACAGATTCCACATCCGGAGTATCACTTACACATACAATAGATATTTCAGAAGAATTAGCTAGTGCTGCTGGATTGGCTGCAGGAATAGCACCTTCCTCTAATAGTGCATCCATCTTGCTAGCAGAACGATTCCATATATGTAGTTCGAACCCAGCTCTAAGAAGATTCAGAGCCATACCTGTACCCATTGCACCTAAACCAATAAATCCGATAGATCTGCTCACATTATTCTCCAAAAACTAGGTTTTACTCTAAGCTCATCACATTCCAGTCACAAACATAATAAACGGCATCACAAATGAAAATAAAATTATTACACCAACTACTATTAATGCCGCAAGTACACAACCGCTTAATCTACGTGATGGTTTTATCTCATCTCCAGACACAATTTGTCGCAAGGCAGTCATACAGTCTTTAATATGTACCTGTGTTGACCTAGAAGATGCTCCAATAAAGTTCCACTCATGACTAGGAATAGTAGGTATTACCAACTTACGAGATTTAGTGTTTGCAACAGCACTAATATCGTCAGAATAAGTGATAACCACATCAGCAGCTGACAAATCAGCAAGATCTTCTGCTCTATAGGTCAACACTATAGTAATCTCAGGAAACTTTAAGTTCAATGTAGAGTTAAGCCTACTACTCATATCATTAGAATCGGGCATAAAAATTACCACCCTACCCCCATTCATTCCAACTTTCTTTTCGTCATCAATATTATTGATCTGATCTTCATGTAGAAGAGCACGATGATATACCCAGACAACAACAGCAATTATGCTGTAAGCAATAGCATGAGCTAATAGATTAGCCAAATTATCTGTCGAAGCACTTCCCAAAAATATGTTCAGTAATTGAGATACTATTGCAACTCCACTTGCAAGTACGGTCATTGTGGCTACAAAGAGGAAAAAATAAATATAAACCTTTCTAACTGCAGATGTCCTCTCAAGTTTAGCCAAATCATTGTCAGCTTGGTATGCTTCCTGGATCTTTCGCCATGACAACAACCATATTGGTAGCCCAGCCATCAGAGCAGCTGAGACATTAGCTACTTGCTCACGCAGTAAACTCCCTAATTCCTGGCCAAATATCATGCGAATAATTACATCAATCACACCTCCTAGACCAACCAGTACAACAGCAAAACCAATTGTTGCAAGCAAATATCTGTAAATCCTTCTAATTTGCGCCTCTTTATAAGTATGAGGTGCTTGTTTTGCATCATGATGCAAAACAAGCGCATGATATGACCACACAATACCAAAACCAATTATTGAGCTAACAGCTATGCGAATTTCACCATCATTAACTAATCCAAGCCATACACTTAGAACACCTGATAAAACAGTAGCTGAAGTAGTAACAACTGCCAGAGAACCTACAAACACTAAAGCGTAAAGATACAGCTTACGCACGGATGATTCTTGCTCATCTCGTAAACCGGAATGGTACAAAGCTTGGGCTCGACCCCATGACAATTGCCAGAGAATTAAGCCTACAAGTAAACGAGCAACTTGATCTCCCACAATTGCAACAGCACTATTAAGTGCAACAAATGTCTGGTTTACAAATAGCTGCAACAACATCCAATTCAGTAGTCCAATAAAGCTGTAAATGGTAAGTGACAGACCAGTAATACTGAGTAAAAACAAATATCCGCGCCTTATATCTGCAACAATTCCCTGACTCTCTTTGCTATCTAAGTCAATTTCTTCACGTTCCTGTCTGCGAAAATAGAGCGCCAATACAGATAGCACTAGCAAAGCAACAACTGAGCTGATAATAGCCTCGGATGCGTACGTACCATTTGGAAGTAACTTCGAGGACGATCCTAATATTGTGTAACATAAAGCAACCAAGAAAGTAATTGCATTGGCAATAATAGGTCCGATAAATCCTAACATCATTAAGTACAAATACAATGGTGCAGGTCCTACATCTACTCCTCCATCCACAGTTAGATGCACAAATGTATCGCGCGCTCTACCCCAATGCCACAGAAAAATTGGTAAACCAATTATGATTACAGCAATTTGTACTGAAATCAATTCAAAGTCTGCTTGAAGCCTAGGATTAAGTAGACCTCGCAATAGCACAATCGCTGCCCAAGCCACTGACTGAAGGCTTACGGCGCAAACTGCAAACAAGTACCAACGACGTACACTACTCATTGGAATCCATTAGAGTCTTTCACTGACATGCACTAGTATCATTCAAACAATTTGACCAATATTGCGACGCAGAACGTATTTTCCAAACATCATTATCAAGCCGAAGTGTCATTCGAAATGTAGATGAATAATACCCATCACTAAAAATTCCCCCTGAGTAGAAAGTTGTCTCCCGAACTAAAACTCGAGCCCGATCATCTTCAATATCCACTTCAATGACTTCTGTTTGAACATTGTCATCATCTATCCCGAAGTCCCAAGAATTGTTCAAAACCAAATCCTCAAATTCATCGGCAGTTTCAGGATAACCATCTAACTTCATAGATAAATAGTTATAAGCACGCACATAATCATCCTGATGCAAAGCCAAAAGATAATTATGAGCAACACTTTCAGGTGACGATCCATCTTTGTAAGATGGTTCTGGCATAGATTGCACCATAAATATCGAAGATATAACAAGTGCCAAGGCACCTACCACAATACCTATAAGATATTTATCTGTATGTTTTCCAAGCATACATAACCTTTTCGTATATCAACACTATAATGCTTGCTCAAACTTAATATTCACTATATTTAGTTAGTCAGATAATCTCTGGCTAATTGCTCTCCCTTGGCTACGTCAACTTTAGCTAAAAAGAAAGCTCCCAACATAAACAAAACCAAAATTGAAAGGATGCCGAAACGCGCATTATCATACATAAGAGTCACATATCCCATCAAGAAAGGGCCCATCACTGCAGCAAACTTGCCAAACATATTGTAGAACCCAAAAAATTCAGCTGATCTTTCAGTCGGTATGATGCGAGTATAAAGGCTTCGACTCAGTGCTTGGATACCACCCTGAAACAGTGCAATCATTACAGCTAGAGTATAGAAGTGCCACGTTGCATTCATAAAATAAGCAAGAAATGTTATTACAGCATAACCACCGATAGCGTACATTATGGCAGGCTTAACTCCTACAACATTTGAAAAACGATAGTACAAAAGAGCAGCTGGAAAGGCAACAAATTGTACAAGAAGTAGAGCTATAATCAGGGAACTACTATCAAAACCGAGATCAGTTCCATATGAAACTGCCATCCTGACGATAGTATCTACTCCATCAATATAAAACCAATACGCTAACAAAAACATCCCTACTACTTTCAGATGAGCAATATCACTTATAGTTTTTACAAGTTGTTTCCATCCAGAAGATATAGCTTCCAGTGCACCAACAGAATCATGCTTAGTGGGCTCTTTCACAAAAAGAAAGACTGGGATTGAAAAAACCGCCCACCACATAGCAACAGTCACAAATGAAATCCTGATTGCAGTAGAGCCGTCAGGAATACCAAACAGTTCTGGTTGAAGATACATTATGACATTTATCAAAAACAGCAATCCACCGCCAATATACCCCCAAGCGAATCCTAAGGCCGATACGTAGTCTACTTTTTCTTTGCGAGCAATAACAGGTAAAAGCGAGTCGTAAAACAGGTTACTACTAGAAAAACCAATTGCCGCCAAAGCATATACCAATACTGCCGTAAGCCACTGACCTTGCTGTACCATCCAAAGTCCACCAGTCATCACTATACCCAAAAAAGCAAAGAGAGCAAGAAATTTCTTTTTGGCACCAGCTCTATCGGCAATAGCACCTAGGAAAGGAGCCAAAGCAGCTACAACAATAGAACCTATCGAATTAGACAATCCCAGAATATAAGTGCTTTCACTTGGGTTGTTGGGATTGGCCCAATATGCTTTGAAAAATAATGGGAAGAAACCGGCCATGACTGTAGTTGCAAATGCTGAATTAGCCCAGTCATATAATGCCCATGAACGCCAAGCGCGTTTATCATCTGTCTGTAACAAAGTATCATTAGGAGATATTGACATATCTTTTTGCCTCCAGTGCTATCAGCTCTTTTTCACATACAATCCAATCTAATAGTTGTAATCACAACATTATTAACTAGCATTCATTATTGTCATTTGGAACTTCAAACATCCAATCATTCAAATCGGTCACAAATGAATTTGATGTTCTATCAATCTTCAAAGGAGTAACTGAAATATATTTGTTGGCAATAGCACCAATATCCATTCCAATTTTCTCTGGATTGTTAAACGGCTTTCCACCTATCCAATAATATGTTTCACCGTAAGGATCTTTGTAGTGCACCAAATCATCCTGATGATGCCCACTGTCACATTGTCTTGTAATCTCGAAACCTTTCATCTCATCTAGAGGAACAGTAGGAACATTAACATTCAGTAGAGTATTAGGAGGCAAACCACGATGCACTACTTGTCTCACGACCTCCAATCCAACTTTAGCCGCAGGCTCATATCCTATATCTTCATCAAATAAAGTAGATATAGCTATACCAGGCACACCCATTATCACCGCTTCTGTAGCGGCGGCTACTGTACCAGAATAGTTAACGTCATACCCTAAATTATTACTGGTGTTAATGCCGGCAACCACTAGGTTTATAGGCTTCTCAAGAGCTCCAAGAAGCCCAAGTACTACGCAATCGGCGGGACTACCATTAGTTGTAAATGCATTGGTACCATCGGGAAGATCAGTGCTTTGTAATCGCAGGGGATTGTCAAGAGTTTTCGCATGCCCTGCCACTGACCAGTTACGATTAGGTGCCAAAACCGTAACGTCTCCCACATCACGAAGTGCATATGCTAAAGCATGTAGGCCAGGTGATGTGACTCCATCGTCATTAGTAATTAAAATATTCATAACTGCACTTTACCGCAACCTAACAATTACGGCAACCTTATCGGCAACATGTCACCTGACATCAGCTATGAATGCATCCCAAACACTGTCGCAATATACATCAGAGCGATTCAAATAAGCATCTTGTATTATTGCTGCTTGTTGTTCCAAATTGTAGTCTTTAAGACGAATGCCATCCAAACGCGACTTTTCTAGATTTGCTTGTCCTCCATAATTATAGACATCATCTCCCTCGCGAATATGTGTCATTAATGCCCTAGGCAAATAATTCCATCCCATAGATTGAAATTGCCACACGTGGACAAGCTCGTGAATTAACCAACCCATAGATAACCTGAATTCATTATTCCCTGACAAACAAATAGTAGGAAGACATATAGGGAAATAGCAGTGAAAACCAATAGCTATAGCATTTTGTTGGTTCTGAGGCCGAGCAGGAACAAATCGCATCCTACGCGACCAATCATCTACAACATTGGTCCATCGTACGCCTTCATGGACAATTACCCTCTGGTACTCTATAGATGCCGAAAACACAGTCTCCGCTTCTTGTTGTTCCCAACTATATAAATTGCGTCTAGTCATCTTGCTGAAAAACAATGGCATGGCCATTACAACTGAGAACTGGCAGTACAGGATATTTTTCGTATTGCTTATTCCGTCTTGCCAAATTACACATAACAAAATGTGATCCGCGATCACTTGTAACTACTCTCAGATGTTTACAAGTAACGCAAAGTCCTATCCCGACATTGTCCATAGATTGATTGCTAACATCCAAATTTCCCATCCAATTGATTGATATGAACCCATTGTAACTATTGCTTTAGCATAATATCATAATATTCTAGTAGTTACCTTGAACTCCGCAAGCCCACATTTATGCTATCATGCCAGCATGAGATTTAGTACCGGTAGATGCACCGGCCTTGTTACAATCGGAAATGATAGGCTCCAAGTAAAATTAGATACTGACCAAATTCCACTTCCTGGACAATTCATGCTAGGACGATTCTGGAGAACCATTTATCCATATCTGAATACAGTTTTATTTCCAACTACTACCAATAGTAATAACTTTACAATAGAAATAAAAAATGAAGATCCAAAATCTAATTACCTAAATCTAGGATCAAAAGTATGCCTCATTGGTCCTTGCGGTCAACCTATTTTAATCAATAAAACTACCAGACACCTACTACTTGTAGCCGATAAAAACCCAAACAAATTGCTTTCATTCGCACAATTAGCTCTGTCACGTGGTATTGACGTAACATTTTTTATATCATGCACATATCCAGTGGAATCGCTTGATCCAAGAATTGAAATTCACAGAGGTGAACTGAAGCCGTTCTTGGAAAACCATTTGGACTGGGCAGAACAAGTATTAATGGATTTCAATCCCGGACCAACAATACGAAAATTACTAGACCCAATATCCAGTAATATTTATGTGCTATCTAGTCTTATGATGCCCTGTGGTTCTGGCGCCTGCTATGGATGCGCTGTTTATACTAAATCAGGATGGAAATTAGCTTGTAAACAGGGTCCTTTCTTTAAATTATCTGAATTACAAATAGAATTTGAGTAACGTTACACAAAACACTATACTTGGAGACACTAAACAAATTCTGCTAATTTGCCAATAACCAATATGGTCATTAATCCACCTGATAATATCACTCAAATTGAACTAGCTCCTGAACACAAAAGGGGTCTCACATTGACAAGTCCATTTATCGCAGAATCTGGATGCTGGGGATTTGTAGATGAGTACTCCAAAATAATCAAAATGCGCCTATTAGGGGCAATGATCACAAATCCTATTTCAGTATATCCACGCAACCCTAGTCGAAGCGTACAAATACGAGAGGTAAGCCCTGGAATAGCACTGCATACTGGCTTACCCAATCCCGGTATACGGCAAGCGTTACTGACATTTGGAAAAAAATGGAGTAACTTTGCTTGCCCTATAATAGTAAACTTAGCAGTAGACAATCCAGATGAAGTAAACGAATGCATATACCAACTTGAAGAACAGGATAACGTACTAGGTATTGAAATTGGATTGCAAAATCATGATGACCCTAACCATGCGGCAGCTATTGTAGCCAATGCGGCAAGAGGATCTTTGCCTATTATTGTTAAAATTCCATTTGAGAACCAAGAAACTTTCGCTAGACTGGCTCAAGACTCTGGAGCACAAGCCATTACTGTCACGGCCCCAGCAAGAACAACTTTACCGCACAAAAGTACCTGGTTTGAGGGAAGACTGTATGGCGCCAACACTTTTGGAATAATACTAACATTGGTCAGAAAACTGTCTCAGACAATTAGATTACCTATAATAGCTGCGGGTGATGTACACAATATTGAGCAAGCTCATACGCTTCTAGAAGCAGGTGCTAAAGCGGTTCAGCTAGGTTCTATAGTATGGGTTCAACCAAGTAGAGTAAACTTAATTTTGAAGTCATGGCAACACTGACACATCTGGTACACGAATTACTAGGAATACATCTGACTAAGTTACAAATGGATGCATTCCACTTCTATGAAACAGAATTGAGACGTTGGAATGAAAATATCAATCTAACCAGAATACTGGATAGTCAAGACATTTTAGTACAACATTTTCTGGATTCATTATCGTGCCTTCTACCACTACACAATATATCAGGTAAACATGCGCCAATCCAATTAGTTGATGTTGGATCAGGAGCGGGATTTCCAGGAATACCTATGGCAATTATAAGTTCTAATATTGATGTTTCTCTTGTAGAATCGACAGAGAAAAAGTGTGTATTCATGAATCAGATCATTAATGAAATCGGACTGTCTAATGCGCGAGTGTTCAACGAACGAGTTGAAAAACTCGGGCAAGATTGTGAACATAGAGAGCGTTATGACTGGGCTATTGCACGTGCCGTAGCAAGCCTACCGGTGCTAGCAGAGTATTTGTTACCATTAACCCGTGTATCCGGATACTGTCTAGCACAAAAAACACTAGTCTCTGAGTCGGAAATCTCGAAAGCCACATCAGTTTTGTCTCAACTAGGAGGACACCTAGATCAAATAGTACCTGTGGACTTGCCGGACGTGCACCAAACCAGACATTTAATCGTAATGAGGAAGATAACTGCAACTCCGAAGAAATATCCGCGTCGTCCAGGGATACCTAAGAAACGTCCGTTAATTTAGTCGCTACAATTTATCCGGATGATTCTAATGTGCCTCTTGCCACATTCCAAATGAATGCCTGTGATTGAGATTTCTCAGGTATCATACCTAAGTCTGTAGTTGTCATCATCACTTGTTCGGCTTCGTTGACACGCTCCAATAAATCATTCCTACGTTGCAAATCTAGTTCTGCAAGCACTTCATCCAACAACAGAATCGGCCATTCTCCGCTACGGTCACGCATCCACTCCATTTCAGCAAGTTTGAGTGCCAGCACAGCCGTTCGACCCTGTCCACGAGAACCAAAAAGACTTAGGTCAATTCCACTAATTTCGAATCGAAAGTCATCTCTATGAGGTCCAATCAAGGTCATTCCTCTGCGTTTCTCATCCGCACGCAACTTGGCAATTTTATCCTTCATTACCGATACTAAATCATCTTCTGAAACTGCGGCACCTACGAACGATTCATCAAACCCTAATGTAAGCTGATTCTCCTGACTTTGATTTAAATCAAAGCTGGGATAATATTTCAATTGCAAATATTCTAAACCATTGGTCAATTCACTATGAATATTAGTAGCATAATTCTGTATTTCCGATAATGCACGGGCTCTCCGAGCAACAACAATTGATCCTTTTTCACATAGTTGTTCATCCCAAAACTCAAGTTCCTTGAGTACAGTGTTTTGTCGATCCTGCAAAGTTTTTAATAATGCATTTCTTTGTGCAAGAATCTTTGCATAATCACGAACAGCCTTTGAATACACTGAATCCACTTGAGAAATAGTAGAATCCAGATAATTACGTCTATCCCTGGGAGAACCCTCCACTAATACCATGTTTTGCGGCAGAAACATGACAACATTGACAATGCCACTTAACGAACTTACATTCATCTTCAATCCATCAACAAGCACATGTTTTGTCAGACGTGGCTCTCGACTTGTATCATTATTGTCAATTTGGAGTCTAATATCCACCTTACGTGTTTCATTTTTTAATATCACTTCAGCACAAATCCTCATATGAGGCTGAGCGTCCTCTTGCATAGCCAACCAATGAATTAATTGACGGTGACTACCTTTGTGAGGAGAGTTGGCTCCAGCAAGATAGTGAACTGCTTCAAGCAAGCTAGTCTTACCCTGTGCATTACTGCCTACTAATATCAAATGCCCTAAAGGTAAATTTGCTTCCAAATGACGATATATTCGAAAATTAGTTAGAGAAAGTTCGCTAATATGCACTTTGTATAACAATACTATGACAATATACGGTTAATAACATGATGTGGCGAGTAATCATAACTAGATTATATCTGCAATCATTATATGTGCACTGACCACATATAATGATATAGTACGCACACTATGTAAAATCACAGCATATGGTAGACTGAAAACGTTGATAAAATATTTTGCCATTGAACTTAGTCTACTCCCATTACCTGCACCCATGAACATTGAAGCCAAGATATCATCAGTAATATTGCATGTCATAACATTTACTACTGTCAGCACTGCGTGTATGCCACTCAATAAAAACATTCTTTCAACAACGAAGACTAAACCGGACAATATTGCTACGATAATTCAAGATGAATCACTTCCAGTTACTAAAGTAGTAGAAAACAATTATTTGCCGACGGCCAACTCAAAAAATGAGTCGTCTGTCACGATGACATCAACTCCAAAACCTTTTTCTGACAATACAAATCCGGACACTCTGCAAATGATCAGAGAAATGCCAATACCAGAGAACAACTTGCGTGAAGTTGCCATGCGTCTGCTTGGTAAATCACATATACCTCTTACAGTTCAAGGACAATTGTACGATCACCAAATAGATGACCAAATCACTTTCTCAGCCACAAATCTTGATACCGACGAACACTTTGATGTAACGGCAGAACTAGTTTACCGCGGGCCAGAAGTATATTTCTTTGCACAAACAGATTTAGATGTGCATAAAAATATGGTATCACTTGAGACAGTCATGGACAATTTTGAAACTAATATTATTCCTAATGTCAGAAAGTTTTTTGGTCGAGAATGGTCCCCAGGTATAGATGGTGATCCACGACTATACATTCTATATACTAGTGGTCTCGGCAATTCCGCAGGTGGATATTATTCGTCAACCGATGAATACTCTAAAATTGCGCACCAATATTCCAATGAAAAAGAAATGTTCTACATTAACGCAGACACTGTCGACATAAATGATCCTTACATGGGCAGCATATTGGCTCATGAATTCCAACACATGGTGCACTGGGCTAACGATGCCAATGAAGAAACATGGGTAAATGAAGGCGCTTCAGTATTAGCTGAAATGCTCAATGGGTTCACGCCTCAGGTAGTAGATGAAGCATTTGCATCTAACCCTGATTTACAACTAAACGCATGGAGCACATCCGGTGGAGGCGCAGATTCAATTCCGCATTATGGCGCATCATTTCTTTTCTTAAATTATTTTCTAGATCGCTTCGGAGACCAAGCAACTCGAGCCTTAATATCACATACTGATAGTGGTTTTGGAGCAATGGATCAGGTTTTTTCAAAAATGAACATAATTGACGCAAATACGGGAGAACCTATGACTGTGATGAGTTTTTTTGCAGACTGGTTGATAGCAAATTACATAGGTGATACCTCGTGGTCCGATGGTAGATATGGATATCACAATTATCCGGATGCACCACTAGCAACATCAAATAAAACCATGGGCTGCAACTCCTTATCTGGCAAACTAACTGTCCATCAATATGGTGCCGACTACATAGAAACTTTATGCGATTTACCTACACTAGTTTCTTTCACTGGTTCCAATCAGATTGGTGTAGCAAATGTGCGCCCCCATTCTGATAAATTTATGTTCTGGAGTAATAGACACGACAGTAGTGATACAAAACTCACTAAGGCATTCGATCTTACTACAGTTACTACCGCTACACTCAACTACTGGGCCTGGTGGTCACTGGAAGCCAATTATGATTATGTGTACCTACTAGTGTCAACAGATAATGGGGATACTTGGCAGATAATAGAAACACCTCACAGCACTGATTACAATCCATCTGGAAACAATCTAGGCTGGGGATATAATGATAATTCAGGCAAAGGCCAACAACCACAATGGATACAAGAATCTGTGAATTTAAATGAGTTCACAGGACAAACTATATTACTCAGATTCGAATATATAACGGATGCTGCGATCAATAACCCAGGCTTTATGTTAGATGACATTTCGATCAGGGAGATAGGATATGACGAAGATTTCGAAGATGGAGACGGTGGGTGGCAATCCAATGGAT
Source organism: Anaerolineales bacterium UBA3499 (assembly GCA_002377585.1). Classification (GTDB taxonomy): domain Bacteria; phylum Chloroflexota; class Anaerolineae; order Anaerolineales; family UBA11657; genus UBA11657. The sequence continues at coordinate 152,038 of DFQC01000038.1, forward strand.
GGGTGAGATTTGACAACACACTACCTCAAAGCTGGTCATTACAATTAGTAAATCAAAAATCACAAGAGGTAACTACGGTAGAATTAACAAATGGAAAGGCAGAGTTCTACATTGATGTTGGTACAACAATTGTTGTTGCTGCCACAACGCCATATACCACCGAACTAGCTAGCTATTACATTGAGATACGCTGAAGGAATACTTGTTTACACAAATGTAATTATGAATATTTGCTTATATAAGGATATAAGATATTGAAAGATATGGTTCTTATGATATGTTTTTTCTTTACTTGTCAACGATACTTCCTACCTTGACCATCACACTTTTTCGCATCTCACTACCTGAAGTCGGTGCAAGCAACAATATCGCCACAGCACCAACTGCTGCACCGCATAAAACACCTGACAAAAAACTAATCAACCGCATATTTATACTCCTATGCAATTACTTTTTACTTGAGTATAACACCTGCCAGCTTACAGACAAACTTTCAACTGATAACCAACTAAGGCTGACAATTATGATAAACTGATTTTCGCCAATTGATTTGGTTTGAAACGATACTAATATGGCAAAATCTATGCATTCTAAGAGTGTAGTAATCACAGGAGCATCTACTGGGATAGGAAAAGCATGTGCTTTGCACCTAGACAAATTGGGTTACCAAGTATTTGCTGGCGTACGCACCGAGGCTGATGCCCTATCTTTGCAACAGGCTTCAAGCGCTAGCTTGACCACTATCTACATCGACATAGCTAAATCCGACAGCATCCTTAGTGCGACCAACATGATTAAATCAACACTAAAATCTGTCGGATTATATGGACTTATTAACAATGCCGGCATAGTTGTTGCTGGTCCTCTTGAGTTTATTCCAATTGATGCACTGCGAGCACAATTAGAAATTAATGTTATCGGTCATATAGCTGTCACTCAGGCTTTACTGCCACTATTACGTGAGAGTAAAGGCCGTATTATTAACATGAGTTCTGTAAGTGGCAGAGTAGCCACGCCTTTTCTTGGTCCATATGCTGCCTCTAAATTTGCTTTGGAGGCTTTGTCAGATTCTATGAGACTGGAACTAATGCCATGGGATATTAATGTGTCTGTAATTGAACCCGGACCAATTTCTACTCCCATATGGAGCAAATCTATCGAAGCCACCAAATTGATGATTGACAAACTACCTCAAAAAGCGAAAGTGCTTTATGGTTCAGCATTTGAAGCTGCACTACAAAGGGAAAACAATATTGAACAATCTATGAGTACACCTGATGTGGTTGTGCGGGCAGTGGTACATGCTCTAATGTCGAGAAGACCGCATAGACGCTACCGAATTGGTGTTAGTGGATTTGTGGCAGATATATTTGCACGCTTCTTACCTGACATACTAAAAGACTGGATCATCAAAAGACAACGTAAACTTTAATGTAGCTTGTAAGAGATTGTCTGTATATATATAATTTCATCGAGAGAACAAATTGAACAATGAGTAGACAACCACTTTTCCACGGTTTAATAGTAAGTGAGTCTAATGAGACTGTAAGTACAACTCATGTGGGAGATGAAGCACATTACGTAATCAATGATGATGGATTCCACCGCCACGTATCTGCAGACAAAATAGATCGAGCTGTGCTTCGCGAGTTACGCAATCAGATTATCAACCATAAAGATGTAATCAGTGATAGTGCTCTGCAAATGTCGGGCCAGGATGATCTGTTTACCAAAGCAATGATCGATTCATCACTAAACAACATTGATGATCACATGGACATGTTGCTGGAACAAGGTCTTCCCAGCGGAGCTAGACAATGGCTTGGTATGCTCGGCTTCCGCATCATGGTAAATCACCATGGTGAAATTGTTGAAATGTCTCAGCCAGGAACAATTATTCCTGACGACAACCATTAAACATCCCTTTCCAAATTGTTACTACAGTTGGCATATCTCTTGCATCCATCAGGTTATGCTAAACAATATTGTTTGGTTTACCCTATGTATCAGGCCGAATTTAGTTAGGCAAGATAGATGGCGGCTTGTATTCGTTCAGTAAGGAGGTACGCTGTGAAACACTATTACTCAAAATACTATACATTGGTGCTGTCATTAATCTTAGTTGCATCAGTGTTACTGGTAAGTTGCAACCGCTCAGCCACAGAAGGCATATTGCCTGACGATTCCACTGTTGAAGAAGTCGCAGTTGATGAAATGAGCGACTCTGATACCAGCATAGAAGACTCAGACTCCAGCATGCAAGCATTGCTCGATGATGATATTGATGAAACAAACAATACCAATGAAGAGCAACAAGATGCTGAAAATCCTACGGTGGAAGAATCTGATTCCGATGGTGAAGTCACGACCGAGACTGCTGTTGGGGACGAATCAGAAGAAAGCACTGATTCCGTAACAATGGCAGAACAAGATACAGTAACGGAAAACTCGGAAGCCATGGCAGAAACAATTGTAGGAGCTGGTCCTGGAACATACACTGTACAATCTGGTGATTGGGTATACAAAATAGCCCGTATGTTCAATATTACGCCAATGGCTTTGCTACAAGCTAATCCTGTTATAGGAGCAAATCAGCAAGTCTATCCTGGTCAAGAATTAGTTATTCCAGGTGCAAATCAACCGGAAATTTCTATTGAAGAACAAGCACCTGTAGAAAGCAATACTCCTGTAGAAAGCAATACTGTAGAAGATGAAAACGCAACATCTATAATGGCCCCAGCCAATGCTGTATCATCTGATACATATGAGGTAAATGCAGGTGATACAATGTTTTCTATCTCACAAAAACTTGGAGTGTCTGTAGATGCATTATCGGCAGCCAACGATATATCAGAACCTTTCATGATATACGTTGGGCAAGCGCTCACAATCCCAAGCGAATAAAGTCACAAAACGTAGACCAATCAATGCATTGATGATCCATATGGTTGTAATTAGCTAACAAAAGACAACCATGTGGATCACACTGAAAATGCACCACCACAAGTTCACCCTACAAATTCACCAGTTCTTAGTAATATTTTGTTGAAAAAACTACGTCACACTAACTAATTACAATGATCGTCATTTGCACTCTAAGCTACAATAGGATAACTTTGAGTGAAAAATGCAATAGATCTGTACAAAATCTAAAATGTAATGAGTGAGCAAGAAACAATCGATAATAAACATAACTTCGCACAATCGGTCAGAACATTTATTCCCCCAGGTTACGACGAGTATTCGTCTAACATGAAAAATGTTGTCAAAGATATCCTATCATTATTGGATAGAAACAACATTCCGACACCTCAACCTATCAGCAAAAGCTACAAACCCAATGGAAACGGAAGTGCTGCATCCAAAGCATATGCTATGCAAGGCGTATTGAAATATCATGGTCTTGCTGACTCTGAATGGCGTACAGCTTACATGCCGAGCATTTCCGTTAACAATGATGCAGCCTATACAATTACCCATGTGGCTTTTAGTGGAACAACAGCACAAGACAATCTCCATATAAATGGAAAGCCAATTTATGGCAATAAGCTTAATAGAGTTGTAAAAATATTAGATTTCGTACGTCAATTAGCAGGTAGTAACAGCAGGGCAACTGTGCGTTCAAAAAACGTCGTCAAAGGAGGAGGTCATGGTAAAGGATTAGGTACGAGCGCAGCTGCAGGTGCTGCTCTAGCTAAAGCTGCTATAGCAGCTTTGCTTGGCAAAGAAACATCTAATGACCTGAGGCTTGTGAGTAGTACCGCTCGCCTATTGTCTGGCTCAGCTTGTCGTAGCGCTGTAGGTGGTTTAGCCCTCTGGTTATCTTATCCAGGCATTGCGCATGATGACTGCTTTGCTATCCGAATTGATAATGAAAATCAATTAGATGATATGTGTTTGATTACAGTGCCCATAGAATCCAGAATAGGTTTAGTAACGGATCAAGCACACAAAACAGCCGTACACAGTCCCTTTTTTAGAAATTGGATTGAGAATCGCGCCCAAGAGACTATGAAATGTATTGATGCTATCTATAGTCTGGATTGGGAATCAGTGGCACAGTTAGCTGAGAAAGATAGTATGCGCCTCCACGGGGTTTCAATGACTACAAATTCATCCAACCCATTGATTGCATGGGAACCCCAAAATATTTTGCTCTTTCAAATGTGTCATCGACTTCGAGCGAAAAATGTTCCTGTGTACTTCTCAAGCGATACAGGTCCGAGTACGGTTTTTCTAACTCACTCAGATTATCAAGATGAAGTAATGCATAACATTTCCCTATTAGATTTAGAGCTAGACATCATACCAGGACAAATTGCTGGTCCAGCCAAGCTACTGTCTTCATCAGATGCGTTAGCGGATCTAGATATTTTGGATAAATCTGGTGCATAAATTTACTAATATCTCAATAGTAAGTCATACGCTTTGTTTTATAACTAGCAATGAAAACATCCTGATGCTGCATAGATACAATCCCCCTAATGAGGGTCTTTGGAATGGAGTAGGAGGCCGAATTGAAAAGAATGAAACTCCTTTGCAAGCTTGCTTACGAGAAGTACATGAAGAAGCTGGTATAGTACTGACTAGTGCTAGATTCGGCGGTTTACTTAATTGGTTTTCTCCAAATATCCACGGAACACTCGCACTTTACACTGCTCGAGTTCAATCTGAAACAGTCTGTGAATGCGATGAGGGCGAGTTGCAATGGAAACGAAGGGATTGGGTTTTTAGTTCTAGTGAAGTAGTGCAAAACATACATGTTGTTGGACCACTCGTGATAAATGGTGCGCCAGCATCTATATACCACTTCGAATACGATAGTTTTGATAATATTATCAATTATGAGCGACACGAATGGATGAGTTCATTGAATAAACAAGATTATCAATGATAATATCTAACACTTTGTATAGATAAGGCTAATATTTTGCATACACATTACGTTTATAATAAAATAGATGAAACGAAATTTTATGATATTTGCTTGATGTAGCTATCAATACACAGATAATAATAGGTATATTGACATGATGAGATTCGATCGCTTTACGGAACGTGCACAGGACGCAGCAGCTAGAGCATATGAAATTCTGCAGCGGTACGGCCATAATCAAGTTGATACCGAGCATATTCTCCTAGCACTTCTCGAGCAACCCGAAGGAGTTATCCCTCAAATATTGGATATGCTAAACGTGGAAGATGAGCTGATCAAACAACGCCTCGATGATGTTTTGAGAGCCAGTCCCAAGGCAGCAGTATATGGTGGTGGTGCTGGCCAAGTATTTATCACACCACGCGTCAAACGCATCATTGATTTGGCAAATGAAGAAGCCAATAATCTTAAAGATGAATTTATATCTACCGAACACATCTTCCTATCTATATTGTCGGAACGAAACACGAATGTGGCTCGCATACTATCAGAAGCAGGTGTAAATCCAGATCGAGTACATAGTGCCATTAAAGAATTGCGTGGTGGCCAACGAGTTACAACGCCACAAGCAGAATCTAGATACAAAATACTAGAAAAATACAGCCGTGACCTCACAAAACTTGCTCGTTCTGGAAAACTTGACCCTGTGATTGGACGTGATGATGAAATATTGAGAGTCATACAAGTTCTTTCGAGACGCACTAAAAATAATCCTGTTCTGATTGGCGAAGCCGGCGTAGGAAAAACAGCCATACTCGAAGGTCTTTCTCAAAAAATAGCAGACAATGATGTGCCAGAAATTCTTAGCGGCAAAACTGTTGTAGCACTTGACCTAGGATCAATGATAGCCGGATCAAGATTTAGAGGCGAGTTTGAAGAACGTCTCAAGGCAGCAATAGAAGAAATACAGGAAGGTCAGGGCGACATAATACTTTTCATAGACGAGCTACATACAGTTGTAGGTGCAGGCGCAGCACAAGGCGCCATGGATGCTAGCAATATGCTAAAACCAGCCTTAGCACGGGGAGAACTCCAATGTGTTGGAGCTACTACACTAGATGAATTTAGAAACCATATAGAGAAAGATCCTGCTCTAGAACGTCGTTTTGCGCCTGTTTTTGTTGAAGAACCTGATATAGAGCAAACTGTTGAAATGCTCAAAGGTTTGCGCAGTCGTTATGAGGAACATCATAAAGTAAATATCACCGAAGATGCACTGACTGCTGCGACAAAATTATCCCATAGATATATTACAGACAGAAAATTGCCTGACAAAGCAATTGATTTGATGGATGAAGCAGCTGCCAAACTCAGAGTAGCATTATATTCCTTACCACCTGAACTTAAAGACAAGAAGAAGGAGATTGACAAATTGCAGTCGGATGAAGATGCAGCTAGTTCCGAGCGTGACTACCAGCGGGCAGCTGAATGCAAGGCAGAACGCCTACGCATAGAATCAGAATTTAATGACATGCGTCGCCAGTGGGAACAAGAGCATCAGCTAAACGAAGTAGTTGATACAGAAGATATAGCCGAAGTGGTTTCAAATTGGACTGGAATACCACTCACACAGATGCTTGAAACTGAAGCAGAGAAATTACTGAACATGGAAGAGCGCCTGCAACAACGCATAATTGCACAAGAGAAGGCGATAAGTGCACTTGCAGATGCCATACGACGTGGACGGTCCGGACTTAAAGACCCCAAACGACCAACGGGGTCTTTCATATTCTTAGGGTCTTCCGGAGTTGGTAAAACCGAGTTAGCAAAGGCCCTGGCAGAATTCCTGTTTGATGACGAAGATGCACTAGTACGAATAGATATGTCAGAATATCGAGAGCAACATACTGTTTCACGCCTATTTGGAGCACCTCCAGGTTACATAGGATATGAAGAAGGTGGCCAACTTACAGAATCAGTACGTCGACGTCCATACCGAGTTGTGCTGTTCGATGAAATTGAAAAGGCTCATCCCGAAGTGTGGAATGCATTGCTTCAAATATTAGATGATGGACGACTGACCGATGGCCAAGGACGAATTGTTGATTTTCGTAATACAGTACTGATTATGACTTCTAACTTAGGAACTGAGTTTACTTCTGGTTCAGGATCTGTAGGATTCCATTCCCAGAAGAATGATTCCGTTGATGAAAACGACTCAAAAATTCAAAAAGCACTCAAAGACACATTTAGACCCGAATTCCTTAATCGTATTGATGAAATCATTATATTCTCACAACTTACTTCAGAAGACATGGGCAAAATAGTAGATTTACAAATGGATGAAATCCAAGAAAGGTTAGCAGAATATGGACTCACAGTAAATCTCACAGAATCAGCTAGAAACTGGTTAGCCAATCAGGGTTTTGATCCAGCCTTTGGAGCTCGCCCGTTGAAGCGCGCAATGCAAAAACACATTGAGTCTCCCTTATCAGTGAAAATGCTGCGTGGAGATTTCAGCAATGGGGATTGTGTGAATGTGGATGCAACTGAGGATAATGGTCTAGAATTCAGTGCAATATCTGAGAAAAAAACAAGCAAAACAAATAAAGCTAAGAACAACAAGAATGAAGTGCCAGCTGAGGAAAAAGTTGAGGTGGCTTAGGCAATCCTACAGCACCACACTTGTTTTTGCATTACACTATTTCCAAATTTAACCAAGAGCTATCTTTGAACCTTCAGATGTCTTGACTATATTGATTCGAACGGGAAAAATATCCTTTAGTTCGTCAATGTGTGTTATTACTAAAACACGCTTAAAGTCGTCCTGAATAGTATTAATAGCTTCAACGAGCTTCTGTCTTCCAAGTGAATCCTGAGTACCAAATCCTTCATCAATCACAACAGTCTGTAACTGTGCGCCAGATCTCCGTGCTAACAACTTGCTTAAAGCTATACGAATAGCAAAATTCACTCGAAAAGATTCCCCTCCACTATAAAGCTCATAGTTACGTGTACCAAGATCATCAGCTATTTTAATATCAAGCGTCTCTTTAGTATCACCTGACTTTAAAGCCCTTTGGGTATCAAATCGTACATTCATTCTCCCGTAGGTCATCTTTCCAAGCAGTTCGTTAGTCGTATTTTCTATTTCTGGAACAGCTGCCTCGATAATCATTGCAGGTACTCCCTCTTTACCAAAAGCGTCATACAATTCACTGTAAATACCAATCTGATCGGCTACTCTGTCTCTCTCGACAACGCGAGACTTACGTCGCTCCACAAGATTATCTAGAGCAGAAATTTTCTGCCTAGCACTACCAACCTTTTCAGTCCAAAGTCGCTGTTGGCCTCTCAAATCATTCAGATGTTTTTGTCGTTCCTCGGATGCCTGAATACTTGACGTATGCCTTGCTTGTTCAATCTCCATTTCATTAAGTTTGTTGCGATCCTCAACTAGGTTATCTTGCCACCTTTTACGACGCGCCTCCATACTTGCAAAATTTTCACTCATTTTGACAGTGTTTGAAATCCGCAATTCAACTTCAGCTAAACGTCTCTCTAACTTATTTTGCTCTTTCAATGTCTGATCTAAATTTGACAATGTCTTGTCTAGACTCCTAACTTTTTCATCCAATTTTTCATAAGAATCACGCTGCGTCGAATAACGACTGCGTCTTTCTTTCAATTCAGTCTGCAAATGCACCATTACTGAATCCCCTTCAAGTACTTGACCACAAGTGGGACAAATAGGCTCAGTTGCAGTGTCTAACATTTTTATGCGGGATTTTAATTTGTTTCCCTCCGATTCAAGTATTTTGTTTTCACCCTTTAAACGAGCACTATATTCGGATGCTTCGGTTCTTTGCCGAAGTACATCTTTGGATTCGATTTCTACTGTTTTAAGAGAAGATAAACGCGATTTTATATTATCGAGTTCAGCCTCTAATACTGTCTTATCAGCTTCTGACGAATAAGAACTAAGTTCACTTTCCACACTTGACAATTCACTTTCATCTTGTCTTATACGCGCAGTTAAGTCATCTATTACTCTACGAGTGTGAGCCAAACCTTGACGTGCTTGTTCCACATCTGCCATATCTTTCTCAGCCACACGCGTCTTTTTCTCTATTTCCGCCAAACTTGCTTCAGCTTTTGACAACTCACTTTCAGCATCAGATCGGCTACTCAAATCACGATCAATTGATTCAATGTCACTATCCAATATACGCAAATCTTCATTTAAATCAGTACTATATTGACGAGCACGATCCTGAAATATGTCCCATTGATCAAGACCAAGAATACTTGCTAATACAGCCTTCCGATTAGATGGAGACTTAATGGTAAATTCATCCGCACGACCTTGAGCAACAAATGCTGAATTCATAAAAGTATCGTAATCTATGCAGAGTAGTTCGTCTATTTTTCGCTGAGTTTGACGACTACCAGCTTCTGACAAATCCCGCCAACTTTCTGTAGAATTGTCATATACATGTAGTGCCAGAACAAGCTGGCCACTCTTTCCAACCTTACGCTGTCTAACTATTCGATATTTATTACCTGTAAGTTGAAATATAAGTAAAACTCGCATCTCAGTCTCACCATGATGTATGAGTTCATCGTCACTACGTTTACCATCTCGGGCTTTACCCCACAGTGCCCAAACCATTGCCTCAAGCAAGGATGATTTTCCAGACCCATTATCACCAACTAAACAGGCAACATGAATACCATTAAAATCCAAGGTTTGAGTGTCCTTATATGGCAGAAAATTGGTTAGCTCTAACTTAATCGGAATCATAGGGTATTCAACAGCAATCGATATGATAAATTGTCACATATATTCAACAACAAGCAAAACGAAACGCCTCACCCAAAGTAAGGGTGAGGCGTCATTGCTTCTAATTCTGACTACAATCTAGACATTTGTTTCTTCGTCTTCGTCTTCCTCGTCTAGATCAAGGGGATCTTCTTCCGGCTCATCATCCCAGTCGGCATCCTCATCATCTTCGTCATCAAAATCATCATCCCAATCATCACCTTCATCAGGAGTATGTGCAGTGCCACCTTCATCAGGAGT
>DFQC01000038.1:162344-162494 GCA_002377585.1 Anaerolineales bacterium UBA3499
AGTGCCACCTTCATCAGGAGTGTGCATTTCACCATCAGGTGTCGTACCAGTATGTGGTGTACCACCTGCTCCTGGTGTCGTACCAGTATGTGGTGTACCACCTGCTCCTGGTGTTGTCCCTGTATGTGGCGTACCGCCGCCCATATCGCC
>DFQC01000009.1 GCA_002377585.1 Anaerolineales bacterium UBA3499
TAGCCACTGGATTTTCAGTTTTTTTAGGTTGTAATCTACTGATTGGAAAATGCAGATTTCGAAAGCAGTATGAGTAAAATCGATAAGGAGGTTCTATTTCAAGCACCAGAACTTGTCAGTATCCACTGCAAGCACGGCGGCAAGACGGCTGGAGGCATAAAAACTGAAGGGATATGAAAATCAGATTCATTCGATGTTGTATATACATTTTCTACTTATTTTCAGCTAATTACCCGCTTTCAATGGACTATTTTGTGTCGATGGATGGGAATGACGCAGCAAGTGGTGATTACAATTCACCTTTTGCAACTATTCAGCATGCTGTAGATCAACTTAAAACAGGTGACACCCTTTATATCCGTGGTGGCAGCTATCATGAATCTGTTGTAGTTAATGGCATTAAGGGAACGAAATCTGATCCTTCTTCTAGAACCACGATCCGTAACTATCAAGATGAGGTAGTTATGTTAGACGGTACTGTAGTGATTTCAGGTGACTGGGAATTAGTATCGGATAATATTTACAGGACAACCTTAGATGAGGATATATGGCAACTTTTTGTCGACGATAAAATGATGACCTCGGCTCGTTGGCCTGACGCCGAAGCCTGGACAGCCGGTTTCTGGGACAAGGATACTAATTGGATTCAACAGGATGGATTGAGTTCTGATGGTAAATTTATTGATGCTTCGGGAGGACCCGATCTTGCAGGAAGCAACAAGGATTTCAGTGGTGCAATTGCAATTATGAACGTGGGTTCTTGGCTCTCATTTGCCAGAAAAGTTGTGAACCACGGATCTGGAAACAGCAGTTTTTCCTACGATCCAATAGGAAATCAATATCATCACAAAAAGGAAAATGGGAGTGCTTTTTTCGAGGCGGCTTATGCTTGTTTGAGTGTCAATAAGGAGTGGTATTATGATCCATCTTCAAAGCAATTGTTTTTGATAACGGACAATGGTTCTTCTCCTAAAGGCAGAAGCGTCCGAGGAAAGACTATTACCTACGGGTTAGAGGTTCGAGCCTCATCGTGCATCACTGTTCAAGGAATCGATTTTTTTGCCTGCACGTTCAATGTTGAAGCTTCAGATTCAATTGTTATTAAGGATTGCAACGTGAAATTCCCAAGCTATTCCAAACGAATGCTTGGTTATACGGAAAAAGCACAACCCACCTCAGTAGATGGCAACCATAATATGGTTAGTAACTGCACATTTAAATATGCAGATGGCACAGGGATAAAATTTTCAGGAGATCAGGGGGTGCTAGAAAACAATCTATTCTATCAGGTAGACTACAGCTGTGTAGGAAGTCTACATGATGCAATGGTGAACATCCGTGATGCTTCAAATATGACCTTTAGCCATAACACCTTGGATACTGGAGGCAACTCGGTGGGGATTAAAGCGGGAAGTTCCAATATAATTGAGTATAATCGTGTTACAAACCAAGGGATGCTGCAACATGATGGATCGGCCATACAGGCTGATCACAATTTTACCAATGGTACAGTTATGCAACGAAACTGGGTGCATGACCATATCAAGTTTGCATTCCGGTTTGACTCTCCATGGAACAAGCCTTCTATCTTCGGTACAGATGGCATAATGAGGTACAATGTTCTATGGAATGCCCGCCCTATGGTGCCAAAAGGTGATATGCACCATATTTATAATAATACTGCATTTGGCAACGATACTGTCGACATAAGTATTTTTTCTGATATTAACCACGGTGGAATAAACTCAAAGACAGCAACTATAAACAATGCCGTGAATCTTATTAGCGGAAGCCGTTCCGCTAGTATCCAATATCCAGGAACCAAAAAAAATAACTGGGTTGGAAAGAGTTTTGCACCCAATAAAAATGTAAAAGCTCAACTTGTGGCCACTGAGCAATGGGATTTTCGCCCAACTTTTGGATCAGAACTAATTGATGCAGGAGCGAGCATTCCGGACTATCCTCATAAAATCGTTGGTGCTGCTCCTGATATAGGTGCTTATGAGTTTGGTGACACAAATTACTGGATCCCTGGTCACCAGTCAGCACAAGCTAGTATGCCAATCCCGAAGAGCGAGAGCGTTAACCAACCTCAAGGGCGAGAACTAATCTTTTTGCCTGGTTATAAAGGTATCAGTGCCAATATATATTATGGCAAGTCTGAGGCTCTCATGGCACTACTCGCAAAAACTTCCGTTAAGGCAAATATTATCGACCCTCAAAAATATGGTGTTACACCACTTGAAAACACAAAGTATTACTGGAGGGTTGATACTGTGCTGGAAGACAATTCGGTTATTACCGGCAATATATGGAATTATACAACCGGCAGTTTCACTCCTTTAGAGTCGCTGGTCATATTTTCTGATAATTTTGAAATATATTCTACTGCTGCAAGCCCAATAAGGAGTAATTGGTCTACTCAAGTCACTCTGGGTGAAGGTACAATTCAGATCGATAATTTTTCCGGGAATAAGGCTGTAAGGTTGTACAATGCTTCAACAAAAAAAGACCGGACCGTTCTGGGAGCCGCAGATATTTTTGATGGCCAAGATGTAATAACATTAAGCTTTGATAGTTTTAATGATAATGCAACTCAAATAGTTGGCAATTTAGGGGTTTCGGTTGGAGTTGGGAATGTTGCCAGTCATTTAAATCAGGTCAGAAAAGTAAGCCTTAGGCCTCATATTAAAGCAGATATATGGCATCACTTTGACTGGATTGTTAATCAGAGTGGAGCTATAGTTGAATATATGGTGGATGGCCGGAGCCATTCTATTGCTATAGGCAGTGCTGATCTATGGTGTGACGGAATTCTAGTTGTTGATAGCGGCAATGATAAACCAGTAAAAGACTATCAGCATGGCGATGCTACTTTGATCGACAGCTTTGGATGGACTGTCAATAAAGCTGAATCAGCCGATTGGCGTATTGATAATGTTGTGGTACGAGACTCGCCATATGTTCTTAGCGCTTTAGCGGGAGATACAAGTCATCCGGTCATCACATTGAAGGGTGATTCAATCGCGACAATTGAGGCGGGTACTCTCTATGTGGATACGGGAGTTCAAGCAAACGATGCAGTGGATGGTGATTTAAGTGAAGCAATAAAGGTTTCTGGCGAAGTGGATTCGAATAAACCGGGTAGTTATGAGCTTA
>DFQC01000029.1:0-1634 GCA_002377585.1 Anaerolineales bacterium UBA3499
GTTGGCTCCAGTGAGGTCAGCGTTTGACAGGTCAGCGTTTGACAGGTCAATTTCATTGAGGTCAATACCCGCTAAGTTAGCACCTGCAAAATTCCGGGATGGTTTTACTGATTTTTCTATCTGATCGCGAGTGAAATCTGTCATACCTATACTATACACCAACTGTTAATAGGTCGACAAGACCGTCTTTTTAGGTTTTTTTTTGAATGGGGCATCAGTTACTATTTGTTTGATTTAGCTTGATCGGTATCTATGGTAGTTGTAATAGGTTGATCTGCTGGCTTTACCAACGCTAGACAGGCATGTATGCATTCTGTATGTACTTTAGCCAGCTCTATAGCAGGGTCTTTACTACTTTGCTTTATTCCAGCACTTATGCTGTACTTAGCCTCATCGAATAGACTTTTTCTTACGGAAATATACCCAGATTCGTCAGGCAAATCTATATCCCATTGACAATTATCGACGGGTGTATTTTTTTGCGTATAGTCAGTTACTGTGGTGTTCAGGCGTGATTTTAGGAGTTTGTCTATACAGGCAACTATTTGTTCTATGGGAAGTTCAAATAGTCCTACGATGGTACTCTCTGGTTCTGTTCTGTCTGACATATCTATACTATACACCTTGAGCCAGTGGGTGTGCAACTTTTTATAATATAGTATCAGATATGGAGTTATGTTTTATATTGAAGTAGTGCAGAGCTTGGCGTTCGTCTTGTGTTGCTTTGAGTATGGGAAAGTCGAGATAATCAACGTGATGGTTTATACTAGACACTCATGGCTAATCGGACGGTGATAACGCCTATTCTAGGATTGTTCTTGACGATCTTTAGTTTTCCCTTGCGTTATAACGTATAAAAGCAGTATGAGCTGCTCAACTAATAATACAAACAGTAAGACGGTGATGGTTATCCAGTTTATTGCTTGAATCAATTGCGGATTCCGGGTGAAATAAAGATAAAGCAGTGTCAAAGTGGTCCCGAAGAAAGGCAACTGTGCTAAAAGGTAGCGGAGCCATGATTTGTTAATTCCACGCTTAAGTATGAAATGAGCAAAGATTATTGCTAGTATCAGTGGTAGTATCAAAATGATGAGGAGCCAGGAACTGAGTTGAACTGGAGCAGGCACTTTAATAGGGTAGTTTTCCTCAGTTGGAGTCTCTTTAATTAGTAAAGGCCAGGCGGGAGTGTACCAGGTAATATCTCTAAGTTTGTCGAGATTATTAATTGAACTAAAAGTGCGTTCGATTTGGCGGTTAGACCTTCTGATAGATCTTAGCGCAGTAAGTGCGGTTTCTAAAGGTTCACGTATGGCATTCTCTAAAAGATTCCAACCTAATTTGATATTACTAATTGCATTATTAATAGTATCGTTAGGCGTAACTGGTGGATTGCTTGGTGCAAGTACAGTGGATACCAGAGTTGAGGTAGGAGTGCTGATAGACACTACAGGCGGTGGTAAGAAAGATGTAGATGTGGGTACTATAGGTAAGTTGGTAGATGTTAGTGATGGCGTTGGTAGTGAAGACGAATTGTCAGGTGAGTCCTCGCTTTGATTATGTTCCTCCGCAGTAGCTGTCGGAGTGAAAGTGGGTGTGAAGGTAGGTGTGAAAGTGGGTGTGAAGGTAGGTGTGAA